>WYBK01000226.1 GCA_011525905.1 Acidobacteriota bacterium | reverse complement strand
TGCGGCAGTTGCCAGACTTCGGCGAGCAATTCGCGCCGAGTGACCACCTGACCCGGGCGCGACAGGAAGACCCGCATCACCGCGATCTCTTTCTGCGACAGCTGCGCGCGGCCGTTCGCCGTGCCCGCCTCGTAAGTGTCGAAGTCGATCCAGAAGTGGCCGAAGCGATGGCGGCCGCTCTCCGCGGCTGCGCCGTTGCCGGCCCGACGCGACCAGGCCTGGCGGCGCAGCAGCCCTTCGACGCGAGCCAGAAGCTCGGCGAGATCGAAGGGCTTGGCGACGTAGTCGTCGGCCCCGGTCTTCAAGCCGAAGATCCGGTCGTCGGGTTGCGCCCGCGCGGTGAGCATCAGGATCGGCGTGAAGTCGCCGCGCGAGCGCAGGCGGCGGCAGACCTCGAAGCCGTCGACCTCCGGCAGGCGGACGTCGAGGACCAGCAGGTCGTAGCGCTCCTCTTCCGCGCGCGCCAGGGCGGCGGCGCCGTCGGTCGCCACCTCGACGGCGTAGCCCTTGCGCTCCAGGTTGAAGACCAGCCCTTGGGCGATCGCCTCGTCGTCCTCGACCACCAGGACGCGCGGCGGGCGGCCGCCGGTCACGCGCCCCCCTCGCGCCCCGAAGCGCCCAGCGGCAGCTCCACGATCAGCCGCGTGCCGGAGCGCCCTTCCTGGGACTGCGCGCGCACGGTGCCGCGCATCTCGCGCACCAGGCCGGCGACGATCGACAGGCCGAGGCCCGTACCGCGCCGCTGCGGACCCCCTTCGTGCCCCGCCTGGTAGAAGCGGTCGAAGATCCGCGGCAGGTCGCGCTTCGGAATGCCGGCGCCGTCGTCCTCGACCTCGAGCCGCGCGACGCCCCGGCCGACGCTCAACCGGCAGCGCACCTCGCCGCCCGGGCGCGAGAAACGCGTGGCGTTGTCGATCAGGTTGTCGAGGACGCGGCGCAGCGCCTCCTCGGTGGCCATCACGACCGCCGCCCCCCCCACCTCGCCGCGCAGCAGGACGCCGCGGCTCTCCGCCTGGTGGACGGCGTGCGGGAGGTAGCCGGCGAGGAACTCGTCGAGGCGCATCGGCACGAGGTCGAGCCGGCGCTTGCGGGCGAGCAGCCGGCTGCTCTCGAGAACCGAGTCGACCAGCGCCTCCATCCGGTCGGCCTGCCGTTCGATGGTCGCGAGGAACCGGCGGCGAACCTCCGGCGCGGGCTCCTCTTCGGCGAGCAGGGTCTGGGCGTGGAGCTTGATCGCCGCGATCGGCGACTTCATCTCGTGGGTGACGTTCGACAGGAACTCCTCCTGCTTCAAAGCGTAGCGCCGGGCCGCGACCGCCTGGGCGAGCTGGTAGGTGAGGCCGACGATCAGGAAGAAGAGCAGCACGCAGCCGACGGTCAGCAGCACCCAGTTGACCCCGCCGCCGGGTCGGGCGAGGCCGCGGCCGAGCTCGGCCAGGCGCGAGCCGGAGCGCACGACGTAGACCACCCAGACCACCAGCAGCGAGATGGTGGCGGCGAGCGACAGCACGTACATGGTGACCAGCTGCGTCGAGCGCCGGATCGACATCGCGCCCATGCTAGCGCGCCCCTCCCCCCCGACGACCGATTCCTGACAGAACCCTGACCGCGCGGAGCCGCTTCGCCGGAGATACTCCTTCCCATGACGAACGCGAATCCCCAAGACGAGTCCCGCTGGCGCGAGCTGCTCGCCCCCTACAAGAAGGCGAGCTGGCGCCGCGCCGTGTTGCAGCTGCTGAACACGGCCCTGCCCTTCGCGGCGATCTGGGGGCTGATGGCCTTCCTGGTCGAGCGCTCCTACCCGCTGGCCCTGCTGCTCGCCCTGCCGGCGGCCTTCTTCTTCGTGCGCCTCTTCATCTTCCAGCACGACTGCGGCCACGGCGCCTTCTTCCCGTCGCGGCGCGCCAACAACCTGCTGGGTGGCGCGCTCGGCGTCGTCACCCTCTTCCCCTACGGCTACTGGAAGCGGACCCACGCGATCCACCACGCGACCTCGGGCAACCTCGACGACCGCGAGTTCGGCGACATCCGGACGCTGACCGTCGCCGAGTATCGCGCCCTCTCGCCGCTCGGCCGCTTCGGGTACCGCCTCTACCGCAATCCGTTCGTGCTCTTCGCCGTCGGCCCCTTTTACCAGTTCGTGATCAAGCACCGCTTCCCCTTCGACATCCCCTTCTCCTGGAAGCGGGAGTGGGCGAGCGTGCTCAAGACCAACGTCGCGCTGGTCGCGGTCTTCGGCGCGCTGGCGCTCGCGCTCGGCTGGCGGACGGTGCTGCTCGTCCACTTGCCGATCGTGCTCGTCGCGGGCGCTCTCGGCGTCTGGCTCTTCTACGTGCAGCACCAGTTCGAGGACACCTACTGGGAGCACGAGGAGGCCTGGGACTTCTACCGCGCCGGCGCGCACGGCAGCTCGTTCTACGACCTCGGGGCGCTCGGCCACTGGCTGACCGGCAACATCGGCTACCACCACATCCATCACCTGGCCAGCCAGATTCCCAACTACCGGCTCGCCGAGTGCTTCCGCGACAATCCGTCGCTCCAGCGGGTGACCCGCCTGTCGCTCGCCGACAGCCTGCGCTGCGCGCGGCTGCGCCTCTGGGACGAAGAGCGGCGGACGATGGTCACCTTCGCCGACCTCGCCCGCCTCGCCGCCGAGCCCGCGCCGCCGCGCCTGGCCGCCGGCGGTTGAGGGGCGTCGACCGCCTCAGCGCAGGTGCTTCGCGAGGAACTTCCAGACCTCGCGGCGCGACTCGCGGGCGAGCAGGGAGTCGGAGCGGTTGAGCGTGTGGCCGCCGGGGAAGTCCGGGTAGATCTCGTATTCGAACTGCTTGCCCGCGGCCTTCAAGGCGCGGATCAGGTGCTCGACCTCGAGCACGTTGACGTCGCGGTCGTTGGTGGTCGTGTGGACGAGCAGCGGCGTGCGCAGCTTCTCGACGTTCCAGACCGGCGAGCGCCGGCGGTACTCGTCGACGTCCTCGTAGACGGTCTTGCCGACGTGATGGTCGGCCGAGTAGAGCGCGCGGTAGTCGTCGGTCTGGTAGCCGAGCCGCGCGATCAGGTCGGAGACCGGCACGCCCGCGTAGGCGACGTCGAACTTCTCCGGGTGGTCGAAGACGGCGAGCAGCGCGATCAGCCCGCCATGGCTCCAGCCGAGGATGCCGACCCGCTCGCGGTCGACCTCGGCGATCGCCTCGACCGCCCAGTCGCGCGCGGCGACCACGTCGTCGACCTCGAGCCCGCCGTAGTCGATCGCCTCCTGGTAGCTGCGGCCGTAGCCGGTCGAGCCGCGGTACTCGGGAGCGATCACGACATAGCCTTCGGCCATCAGCTCGCGCACGACGTGCGTGTAGTACGTGTCGAAGTCGGCGTGGACGCCGCCGTGCGGCAGCACCAGCAGGGGCGCCTCGGCCCCCGCGGCGAGCCCGCGCGGCACGAAGACGTAGCACCAGATCTTGAACGGGTGGCGCTCGTTGGCGATGCCGTAGGTCTCCTCGCCCTTGGGATGGGGCACGGTCGGCAGGTAGACCTTGTCGATCCTCGCCACGTCGCCCAGCCGCTCGAACCAGAGCACGTCGTCGATCTTCTTGGCGAGCGCGTCGAACCGGTACTCGAGCGCGGCGATCGAACGCTCCAACTGTTCGAGGCGAGCCCCGGCGTCGCCCGGCGGCTCCGCGGCGAGCGCGCTCGTCGCGCACAGAGAGACCAGGAGTGCGGAAAGGTTAGGGCACGATCGGGGCATGGCGACTCCTTTCGCGGTCGATGGTAGCCGACCCGGCGCGCCGGTCAGAAGGCACGCTCGAAGCTCTCGCGCGCGGCCTCGCAGAGGTCGCCCAGGTCGGCGCCGTCGACGTAGAGGTGGTTGACCAGCACGCCGACCGGCACCAGCGTGCGCCCGCCCTCCGCGCGGAAGCGGCCGAAGGCCGCCTCCGGCTGCCCAGCGAGCGGGTCGGGCAGGGCGACGTGGGCGAAGCTGGTGAACGGAACGAGCGGCAGCGCGGTGTAGTAGGCGAAGTCGGGTGAAGCGCCGCCGGAGAGGTCGACCCGCTCGGAGGCCGCGGCCATGCGCGCGCGCGCCGCGGCGAGAAAGCGCGCGGCGTCGCTCTCCCAGTCGAGCGTGGCGAAAGTGAAGGTGCGGCCGGGGGCCGGCACGGTCATGCCGATGCGCAGCGTCTCGTAGAGCACCACGTCCTCCCCCAACAGGCGCGTCCGGAAGGCGTCGATGCCGAGCAGCGCCCGGTGGTAGGCCCAGACGAGCGCCGCGTAGGTCGAGGCGCCGAGCTCCCGGGCGCGCGCCCGTACGCGGGTGGCGTCGAGCTCGAAGGTGAAGGAATAGAAGGGGTTCGGCAGCCGCCGGAAGAACTCGAGGTGCGCCCGGCGCGGGTAGTCGGCGAGCAGGCGGCGGCTCATCGCCCCTTCCCGGCCGTCGCGGACGACGACGGCAGGCCGCGCCCGGTGATCAAGTAGGCCGCGAAGCTGCCGAGCCAGTGCCCGCCCTCGTAGTGCTCGCCGGTCACGCGCGGCAGCGAGGCCTCGCGATGCCGGCGTGCCGCCGCCTCGAGCGCGGGGCGCCGGCGGTCGTCCGATGGCAGCGCCGCGGCGATCCCCTCGAGCATCCAGGCGCGCGAGAGATTGAGGCCGTCGAGATGCGCGAGCTTCGGGTCGCTCGGGTCGGTGACCACCCCCGGCTCGAGCCAGCCGGCGCCGCCGTCGGCCGGCAGGGCGGGGAGGAAGCCGGAGAGCCAGGCGGCGAGCTCGGCGGCGGGCAGCACCCGGCGCATCGCGTCGGCTTCGGCCAGGCAGGGGGAGAGGAAGTCGTGCCCGGAGGGCTCGTAGGCGAGCGGGCAGTCGCGATCGCCGCGGTAGAACCGCTCGAGCGTCGCGGCGATGAGGGCGGCCTGCTCGTGCTCCCCCGCGGTGCGCGCCCAGTCGAGCGCCAGCCCGAGCGCGAAGGCGGTCTGGTCGTGCTCGCCGACCCGGATCGGCCGGGTGAGCTTGGGCAGCCAAGCGGCGAGCCGGCCGGCGGCCGCGCGCTCGAGCGGCGCCAGCAGGGCGCTCCAGCCACGCGCCTCCGGATCGTCCCACTCGCGCAACTCGGCGGCGAGCTGCAGCAGCCAGGCGAGCCCGTAAGGGCGTTCGAAGGAGACACGCCCGGGGCCCTCGAGATAGGTGAGCTCGGCACGCAGGCGCTCGGCCGTCAGGCTCCTGCCGAGCGCCGCGCGCGCCCGCGCCGCGAAAGGCGCCTCGGGATGGAGGCGGGCCAGCCGCGCCAGCAGCCAGTGGCCGTGCACGGCCGAGTGCCAGTCGTAACAGCCGAAAAAGGCGGGCGTCAGCTCGCGCGGCGGGCGGACGTCGGCGTCACTCGCCAGCACGTGGGCGATTTTGTTCGGGTACTCCTGGTGCACGCAGGCGAGCGCCAGCTCGGCGAAGCGCGCGACCGCGGCGGCCGGCAGCTCGTCCGCCGACGCCGGCGCCGCCGCGACCAGGGCGAGCGCGAGCGGCAGCGCACGGGCGCGCCGGCGATGGACGCCCCCGGCCCGTGGGGAGCGGGAGCGAACGCGCTCGACGGTGCCGGCCATGGCTCGCGATCCTAGACCGAAGCGGGGCGCGGGTCGTCGAGCGCCAGGCCGGCGGCGGCGAGAGCCGCCTCGGCCTGGGGCGCCCATCCCCGGTTCGCGGCCGGGCTCGCGGGGCTCGGATGGGGGATGCGGGCGATCGGCCGCGCCTCGCCGCAGGCGCGGCGCAACGCGCCCTCGGCGAAGGCGCCGACCCCCACCAGCACCCGGGGCCCGAGCGTCTCGACGACCTCGGCGAGAGCGCGGTCGCAGACCCTCTCGAGCGCGTGCCGCTCGGCGATCGGGAGCTTGTCCGGGGTCAGGTTCGCGCCGCTCGCAGTGAGGAAGCCGAGCGGGCACCAGTTCCAGACGAAGAAGCGGGCGAAGAAGCGCTCGGGGGTGACGAAGCGCGCGCGCGCCCAACCCCAGAGCCGCGCGCCCGAGACCTCGCTGCGTCGGCAGGAGAAACCCTCGACCGGCCGCCTCGGGTGCTCGCGCTCCGGCCGGCCGACCGGCGCCTCGAGCCCCAGCCAGTCGCGCGCCAGCGCGACCTCGCCGAACGGGACGCCGGTCTGCATCATGCCGAAGGGCCCGGGATTCATGCCGACCAGCAGCGCCTCCTTGGGCGCGCCGCCGTAGCGCTCGAGGTAGCGCTCGAGCGGCGCCCGGGCGTAGTCGAGCGGCCGGTAGACGAAGGCGACGGGCGGCGCGAAGTCGAGCGCGGCGCTCTCCTCGGCGAGACGACGGGCGATCCGGTGCAGTCGCGACACGAGCGGAGCCTAACCTCGGCGCGGGCGGGACGGCAGCTCGCGTCGGATTCTCGCCCGCGACTCGACGAGATCGTCGGCCCGCAGTGGCTCCCGCTTCCGATCTGAACCGTCAAACGATTGATTCCTGGCGACTTGACCGCCCTGGCCGAGTCGGTATGCCGAGTGCAATCGGGAGAGGCATGGCCGGCCGGCCGGCCGAAAGAAGGGGCGGCCCGGACCGGAGAAAGGAGCTCGGCAGATGAAGGCCTCTCGGAGAACCCTGTTGGTCGCTAGCGCCGCGCTGGCGCTCGCGACGATCGCGGCACCGCCGCTTCTCGCGGCATCTTACGAAGGCGAGGTGATCCAGGTGCAGGAGCGCGTGCGCACCGCCAACGGCGGCGAACGCGACGAGCTGCGTATCCGCACCCGCGAGGGCGAGGAGCTGCGGCTGCACCTGGGCGCCGCCGGCGCCTGTGCCGGCTGCGTCCAGGTCGGTGACCAGGTGCGGATCCGCACCACGCGGCGGACGAGCGAAGGCGAAGCGCTCCAGGTCCGGCGCATGGCCGTGCGGCGCACTGGTCAGGAGCACGCCTTCTGCGATCGCTCTGGCCGGCCGATCGCGACGGAGTCGCGCGCATCCGCCTGGCGCGGCGCCGGCGACCGGGGTGCCGGGGACCAGGACCGACTGCGGGACCGCGATCGCATCCACGACCCCGGCAGCGGCCGCGCGGGCGCGGGTGGCGGACCCCGCGCGGGCGGGGGCGGCGGGGGCCAGGGCTGAGCAGCGCCCGACCTCTCCTCGCCCCGAAGCGGCCCGGCTGGCTCGCCGCGCGCCCCCCTCGCGCGAACCGGCCGGGCCGCCTCTTCGCTAGGATGCTCACGGCGTGAAGCTCTCGCGCACCGCCCTGGGACTCACCCTGCTGCTGGGCGCCGCCGCTGCGCTCGCCTTCTGGACCTTCGCCGAAGCACGACGGCAGCGCGAAGAGATCGAGATCGCCCTGCGCGAGGAGGCCTCGCTGCTCGCCGCGACACTCGGCCCCGGCCTCGCCGCCGCCTCCGACGCCCTGCTCGAGATCGACGACGCGATCGCCTCGCGCCTGCTCGACAGCGCGCGACTGCTCGCCGAGCTGGCGCGCGACGCGGACCCGCCGGTCGAGCGCCTGCGCGCGCTCGCGGGCGAGAGCGAGCTCGACACGATCGCCTACCTCGAAGCCGACGGCCGGATCCGCTCGCTGGTCGGCGATCCGCTCGAACCGGGCATCGACACCGGCCTCGAGCGCGTCCTGACGGGCGCCGTCGACGAAGTGGTCTACGGCCCCGACGCCGGCAGCGAGCTCGACCACCGCGCCGCCGCGGTCCGGCTGGCACGCGGCGGCGCCGTGCTGGTGCACGTGCATTCGACTTCCGCCTACGCCTTCGCCCGCCGCCTCGGCCCCGAGAACCTGCTGCGGAGGCTGGTGACCCTCGACAGCGTCCTCTACCTCGCCTACCGGGAGGAGCCGGGTCCGCTGCTCGTCGAGGCGACCTGGGACGGCGGCGCGCTGCCGCCCCTCGAAGTGGCGAGCGCCCTCGTGCCGGTGCGCGGCCGGCTCGCCTTCGAGACCTCGGTGCCGGTCGAGACGCCGGCCGGCCGCAGCGCCAGCCTGCGCGTCGGCCTCGACGGCACCTCGATCGCGCGCGCCTCGAGCGCCGCGACGCGCCGAACCCTGCTGGTCGGCGTCGCGCTCGCCGCCTTCGGCCTGGCCAGCGTCGCCTTCGCGCTGGTGCGGCGCGAGCGCGACCGCGAGCGTGTGGCGGCGGCGCGGCGGCTCGCCGAGGCCGAGGAAGCGCGCCGGCGCAGCGAGCGGCTGGCCATCGCCGGCGCGCTCGCCGCCGGCCTGGCGCACGAGGTGAGGAGCCCGCTCAACGCCATCGGCCTGGCCGCGCAGCGGCTCGAGCGCGCGCATCCCGACGAAGCCGCCCGCGGCTTCGCGCGCCTCGCCCGCGCCGAAGTCGGCCGGCTGGACGGCGTGCTGCGCGAGTTCCTCGGACTGGCGCGCCCCGTCTCCGACCGCCGCGAACGGACCGAGCTCGGCGCGCTCGGCCGCGAGGTGGCGGAGCTGCTCGCCGCCGAGGCGGCGCAGGCGGGCGTGACGATCGCCCCGGGCGGCGGCGCCGCCCACGCCCTGGTCGACCGGGAGGCGGTCCGGCGCGCGCTGATCAACCTGCTGCGCAACGCCATCCAGGCGAGCCCGGCGGGCGCCACCGTGCGCATCGAAGTCGGCGACGGCGCGGCAGCCGGCGGCGGCGCGCTGCTGCGGGTGATCGACGAGGGGCGGGGCCTCGACGCCGAGCTGCGCGAACGGGTGCTCGAGCCGTTCGTCACCACGCGCGCCGACGGCACCGGACTGGGCCTCGCGATCGTCCGGCGCATCGCCGAGGAGCACGGCGGCGCCTTCGAGCTCGCCGACCGGGAGCCGCGCGGCGCGGTGGCGACGCTGACGCTGCCGCGCTCCGAGGCGACGTGAGCGGAGGCGGACGATGACTCTCGACGGCCGCTTCGTGGTGGCGGAGGACGACGCGAGCCAGCGGTCCCAGCTCGCCGGCTTCCTGCGCGACCTCGGCGCCGAGGTGCACGAGTGCGCCGACGGCGTCGCCGCGCTCGAGGCGGTGCGCCGCGTCCACCCCGACGTGGTCATCACCGATCTGCGCATGCCCGGTCTGGACGGCCGCGAGCTGCTGCGCGAGGTCGTCGCCCTCAACCCGGAGATCCGCACCCTCCTGGTGACCGCCTACGGCACGGTCGAGGGCGCCGTCGCCTGCCTGAAGGAGGGGGCCTACGACTACCTGCTCAAGCCGCTCGATCTCGGCGAGGTCGAGGAGGTGGCGCGGCGCGCGCTCGAGGAGCGCCACCTGCGCCGGGAGAACCGGGAGCTCAAGTCCCGCTTGGGCGAGATCGAGTCGCTGCCCGGCCTGGTCACCGCCGGCGGGGCGATGGCCGAGGTCCTTTCGACGGTCGCGCGCGCGGCCCGCTCGAGCGTTTCGGTCCTGCTGCTCGGCGAGAGCGGCACCGGCAAGGAGCTGGTCGCGCGCGCGCTGCACGCCGCCGGGCCTCGCGCCGCGCGGCCGTTCGTCGCGGTCGGCGCCGCGGCGCTCTCGCCGACCCTGCTGGAGAGCGAGCTGTTCGGCCACGAGCGGGGCGCCTTCACCGGCGCCGAACGCGCGCGCGCCGGACGCTTCGAGGCCGCCTCGGGCGGCACGCTCTTCCTCGACGAGGTCGGCGACCTGCCGCCGGAAGTCCAGGTCAAGCTGCTGCGCGTGCTCCAAGAGCGCACGGTCGAGCGGATCGGCTCGAACCGACCGCTGCCGGTCGACGTGCGCATCGTCTCGGCGACCCACCGCGACCTGCCGGCCGAGGTCGCCGCCGGCCGCTTCCGCGAGGATCTCTACTACCGGCTGGCCGTCGTGACGATCGAACTGCCGCCCCTGCGCCGGCGCCGCAGCGACATCCCCCTGCTGGTAGAGCACTTCGTCGCCAAGCATGCCGAGGCGAGCGGCGGCGAGGCCCGTGCCTTCTCGCGCGAGGCGCTCGACCTGTTGGTGCGGTACGACTACCCCGGCAACGTGCGCGAGCTCGAGAACGTCGTGCAGCGCTGCCTGGTCCTGGCGCGTGGCCCGCGGATCGGCGTCGGCGACCTGCCCCCCGCGGTCCGGCTGACGGCGGCGGCGCCGGAAGCCGCCGAGGCCCAGTCTCGCACGCTGCCGGCGCGCCTCGAGGCGCTCGAGCGGGCGGCGATCGACGAGGCGCTCGAAGCGGAGCGAGGCAATCAGACCCGCGCCGCCGCGCGGCTGGGCATCTCCGAACGGGCCCTGCGCTACAAGCTCTCCCGCCTGCGGCGGGAAGCGGGAGAGCGGCAGAGTTCGTCGGACCGGAATGCGACTTCGACGAGTTCGTCGAATCCGGACTCTCGCTAGCCCCGATTCCCCGGCGCCGAGAGAGGGCACACCGGTTGCAGCTTCCGTCCAGCATGAACCTCCATCCCTCCAGCAGAGATCGAGCCCGGGTCTTCGCGCTCGTCGCCGCCTGTGGGCTCGGCGGCGCCGCACCTGCGCTCGCGGGCGGGCCCGAGCTCACTCTGATCGCCGGCGCCTCGGCCGCGAGCCTCGATGCGGCACCCGACAGCGAGCTCTCCTGGGGGGCGGCGCGGCTCGCCTGGGGCGACCGCCTGCAGCTGCGCGCCGAGATCGCGTGGCTCGACGCCGAGGGGGAGGGAAGCCTCGCGCCCCCGGGCCTCGGCCCGGTCGCGCCGGTGCGCCGCGGCAAGGGTCCCGGAGGGAACGGCTCGGGCCCGGGTTCGGAGGCGGCCGGCTCGACCCTCGGCGCTTCGACTGGCGAAGCGACGGAGCCCGCGAGCCCCGCGGCAGAGGTCCGCGGCTGGGGCGACCTGCGGCTCGGCGCCGCCTATCGCCTCGCCGGCGGCGGCGCGCGCCTCTACCGGATCGACCTCGGCGCCGCCGTCAAGTTGCCGACCGCCGACGAGCAGGAGCGGCTCGGCACCGGCGAGCTCGACGCCCGCATCGGCCTGTCGGGCGAGTACCGCTTCTGGTCGCTGACGCTGTTCGGCGGCGCCGGCTTCAACCACTTCGGCGAGCCGGCCGGCGCCGCCTTCGACGACGTGCTCGACGCCTACCTCGGCGTCGAGAGCCAGCCGATCGCCGACCGCATCCTGCTCTCCGGCTGGCTCGAGGGGCACCCCGAGGTCGTCGAGGGCGGCGGCGCGTACAGCGCGCTCGGGGTGGGCCTGCGCACGCTCGGCTCCGTCCGCTTCGAGTTGCAGGGGCGTACCGGCCTGGGCGACACCGAAGGGGACTGGAGCCTGTCGTTCGGCGTCTCCTTCGGCTTGCGCCCGCCCGGTGCCGGGCCCTCCGGGGTGCGCCGATGACCGCGGGCCGGGGCCTCCTCCTGCTCTTGGCCTGTACGGCCGCCGTGCCGAGCGCGTCCGCCGCCACGGCCGACCCCCGCCGGTCGGAGCTCGAGACCCTCGAGGGAACCGTGCTCGCGCTCGAGGAGGTGGCCGGCGAGAGCGACCTGCCGGTGCTCGTCGCCCACCTCGACCGGGGAGACGGCCGCGAGCCGGCGCGCGTGCTGCTCGCTCCCCGCGCCGTCCTGGAGGAGATCGAGCTCGAAGTCGAGGTCGGCGACCGGATCAAGGTTCGGGTCTTCGCCGACGAGGGAACCCCCTTCCGTGTCCATCGGCTGCGCAACGAGACGCGCGGCACCATGGCGAAGCTGCGCACGCTCTCGCGCGTGCCGCTCTGGAGCTCGACCGGAGCCTGGCAGGGAGGCGGGCCTCACGGGCCGCGCGGGCTCGGCCCGCACGGGCAACCGCCGGTCGAGCGCGGCCGGCCGCCGGGCGGCGGCGCCGGCCCGGGCGGGCCCCCCGGCCGCTGACCGGGAAGATCCCCCGGCGTTCAGGAGGGGCCGGCCGGCGCGAGCGCGGCGGCGACGGCGCGGTCGGTGCGCTCGGCGAGGTCGGGCGGCGCGCCGTGGAAGACTTCGCGCAGCCGGCCGTCGCGCCCGAAGAGGAAGAGCGTCGGGACCGAGGCGAGATCGCCGAAGGCGCGCGCGATCTCGGGCGTGCCGAGCGCCCAGCGCAACGGCAGATCGAGCTTCGCGGCCATGCGGCGCACGCCCTCCTCCTCCGACTCGACCGCGAGCGCGAGCACCTCGAGGTCGCGCCCATGACGGCGGGCGAGCTCGCCCAGGTGGCGCAACGTTCCCTGGCAGGGGGGACACCAGGTCGCCCAGAACTCGACCAGGACGACGCGGCCTTCGAGCGCCGCGCGCTCGATCGGCGCGCCCGCGAGGTCGGCGAGCCCGAGCTCGGGCAGCCGCTCGGGCCGCAACTCGGGCCAGACCTCGGCGCCTCCGCTCGGCGCCGGCGCAGCGCCGCCGGCGAGCGCCAGCGCGATCCAGCGCGCGAGGTCGGACCGGAAGCGCTCGTGGCTCGCGGCGTCGCGCCAAGGGGTGTAGCGCCCATCGCCGCTCCCCTCCCCCTTGCCGTAGAAGCCGAAGTCGCGCGGCGTCGCCACCAGGGCGTCGCCGACGAAGATCGCGGGATAGCGGGTGACACCGAAGCGCCGCGCGAGCTCCGAGTCGCCGTAGTTCTCGACGACGAAGCGGGCCCGTCCACCGAACTCCCTCGTCACGCTGCGGGCCAGCAGACCTGCTGGATCGGAGAGGTTTCAGGTGTAGGGCCAGCGCACCAGGGTGACTGTCACCTCGGCCGGTCGCACCGGGGGCACTGGGGGCGCCGGTCCGGTCGCCGCGGCGTGGAGCGGCAGCACCTCGTCGAGGATCGCCCGGGCGGTCTCGGGGCCGCGCGTGTCGGGCGCGGGGTCGGCCGCGGCGCCCAGCGCGCTCTCGACGAAGAGCCGCTCCAGGCTCCGGTCGCCCGGTGCGGCGTCGAGCTCCGCGAGAATCGCCTCCGCTCGCCGGCCGGCGGCCTGCCGATCGGCCGGCTCTCCGGAGCGTGTCAGCAGCGAGACGCGCAGCCGCGCCTCGAGCAGCCGGTAGAGCGCGCCATGACGAAGTCCGGCCGCGTCGAGCTCGCGCGCCTGCTTGAGCAGGGCGCTGGCGCGGATGAAGGCGGGGTGCCGGTCGATCGAGGCGGGCGGCCGGTAGGCCGCCAGCAGCTCCCCCTCGAGCGCCTCGAGCTCCGGCTCCAGGGAGCGCAGCGCCGGCGCGGCGCCGGCGGGGCGCACCGGGCCGAGGGTCGCGCAGAACCTCGCGAGCTCGAGCTGCGCGGCGGCCGCCCCGAGGTAGTAGAAGCCGGCCTCCGCGACGGTGTTGCGGCCGTAGTCGAGGCTCGCCTGGTAGTAGACCCCGACCTCGGAGAGCGCCGCCTCGGCGACCGCGCGCGCCGCCGCCGGCAGCCGCTCCAGGCCCGCCGGCGCGAGCGTCGCGAGCGGCGCCGTCAGCTCGGGCCCCTGCCGTCGCCACTCCGTCTCCAGCCTCGCGAGGTCGCCGCGCGCCCCCTCCGGCAGCGCGGCACGGAAGGCCTCGGCGGCGAGCGGGACGCGCGCGGCGACCAGCCGCGCGAGCGCCTGCCAGCGGCGCCCCGAGGCGAGCGCCGCCGCGGCCTCGCGCAGCGCCGGCTCGACCGCGCCGCGCAGCGCCGTCCACTCCTCGCCGCTGCCGGGGTGGTCGCGGACGAAGTCGTGCCAGCGGGCGATCTCGGTGGCGAGCGGATCGTCCGCTGCGGCCGAGGCCGGCGGAGCCGCAGCGAGTGCGAGGAGCGCGCTGAGCGCGAGCGACCGGCGCATCGCGTCAAGCTATGCCCCGCGGAATCGCCGGGTCAAGCGCGGCGGCGCGCTCGCGACGCCAGTCGACGCTGCGCTGACGCGAATCGGCCCGGCGAGGGCCGTCAGTGGCGCTGGAAGATCTTGCCGGCGATCTTCCACCCCTCCGCGAAGCGGTAGAGGCTCAGGTAGTCGGTGAACAGCTTCTTGCCCTGGCGCGACAGCTCGACCTTGCAGATCGCGGCGTCGCCGGTGACGTCGACCAGCACGAAGCGCGCCTCGGTGGGCCGCCGGTCGCGCGGCGGCGCGCCCTCCGCGGCGTTGCGCGCCTCGATCCGCTCGATCCACTGCGCGAGCGGCAGCTTCTCGAGCGCGCCGTCACGCAGCACGAGCATCTCGAAATCGGGGTGGAAGCCGGCGCGGATCGCGTCGGGGTCGCGGAAGTTGTGGATGCCGTCGACGTAGGCCTCGGTCACCACCTTGACCACGGCGGCCTGGTCGGTCGAGAGCGGCGCCTCGGCGCGCGCGCCGGCCGGCGCGGCGAGCAGCGAGAGCGACGAGACGAGAGCGAGAGTACGCATGGCGGGCCTCCTGCCGCCATTCTAAGAGTCGTGGCGGCAGACCGCGCCGGGATCAGCGCTGATCGCCGCCGGCGGCGACGAGGCGGGCGAAGGCGCGCAGCCGCGCGGCGGCATCGTCCGGCGGCGCCGCGGCCGCGGCGCCTGCGAGGGGCGCCAGCGGCTCGGGAACCGAGGCGAGCGAGGGCGGGCGCCGCGGCCGGCCCGCACGGCCGGTGGCGGCGATCAGGCGCTCGGTCTCCGCCCAGCGGCCGAGGTCGAAGAGGGCCGGTTCGACGGCCTCGCGCGCCCCGCGCCGCGCGACCGCCGCTTCGTGGCTCGCGCGCGCGGGCGTGCCGGCCGGCTCGGCGAGCGCGGCGGCGAGCGCGCGGTACGCCTCGGCGGCCGCGTCGGCGAACGGAATCTCGGCGAGCAGGCCCGCGCACTCCGCGGCGAAGCGGCGCGCCGCGCTCCGATCGCCCAGGGCGAGCGCGAGCTCGAGGTCGGCGCTGCGCGCCCCGAGCCGGAAGGCGCTCGCGCGCTCCGAGAGAGTCGTCCGGTCGCTGCGCAGCACCGTCCAGGGCGCCTCCCCCCAGTCGGCGGGCAGCGGCGCTTGGGCGGCGGCCGCCGCGAGGCCGGCGAGGGCGGCGCCGGGGTCGGCCGGCGGCCGGAGCCAGGTCAGCAGTCCGGCGGCGGCGAGCAGGAGGGCCGCGGCGGCCCCCCAGGCGAGCGCGCGCCGCGGCCGCTGGCGCCGCCGGGCCGGGAAGGCGACGACTTCGGCGCCGCCGCGCCCGGCGTCGCTCTCGAGCTCGGCGGCGAGCGCGTGCGCCTCGACGACGATCTCCCGGCAGGCGTCGCAGTCCGCCAGGTGGGCGACGAGCTCGCCGCGCTCGACGGCGTCGACGCGGCCTTCGAGGAAGGCCGCGAGCCGCTCGGTTCCCGGGCAGCCGGGGCGCAGCTCGGACGGGGGCGGAGTGCTCACGGCGATCGCTCCAGTGAGTTGGACGGACGGCGCGTGGCGCTTTCCGGCGGCGGGCCGAAGTCGACGCGCAGGTCGAGGCCGGCCCAGCCGACCAGGCCGGTGATTCTCGCGGCGTCGAGGCCCTCGGCCTCGAGCGCGCGGCGCAGGGCGCCGAGCGAGCGCTCGAGGCGGGCGTAGAGCGGCCGGACCGGCTCGCCGAGCAGCGCGGCGATCTCGACCACGGCGAGCCCGTCCGCGAAACGGAGCTTCAGGGCGAGGCGGACCTGCGGTTCGAGGCCGGCGAGCGCGCGTCCCAGGGCCTGCTCCGCCTGCCGCTCGAGCGCGCGCCGCTCGGCGTCGAGCACGCCGTCGTCGGCTCCCTCGGCGGACTCGAGCCGGGCGAGCGACTCCTCGCCCTCGAATCGCCGCCGGGCGCGCTGCGGCAAGCGGGCGGCCAACCGCTCGAGCTCCTCGGCCGGCCGCTCGACGTCCAGCCGGCCGCGCAACTGCGCGATCGCTTCGGCGAGGCTCCGGCCGTCGCGCGCGAGCAGCGTCTCGAGCTGGACGGCGACCGGGCCGAGGCGGCGCGCCTCGGCCGACGGCCGCCACTTCCCCCAGCGGTGGATGCGGTAGTCGCGGAAGAGGTTCGCCAGCACGGTCGTCAGGTAGGTCGACAGCGTCGAGCGCCCCTCGAACTTGCGCAGGACCGCGTAGTCGTCGGCGACCAGCCGTAGCTTCGCCCAGGCGGCGAACTCCTCCCGCTCCGCCTCGGGAAAGGCGTGCCGCCGGCTGATCGAGGCGAGGATCCGCTCGATGCGGGGGAGGTTGTCGAGGAAGAGCTGCTCGAACGCGGAAGTCACGCGGGGGTTCGGGAGGAGCGCGCCGCTACCAGCCGACCGGATGCCAGGTGGTCTTGATCTCGACGAAGGCGCGGATCCAGTCGAGCCCCTGGGCCGCTTCGCCGAAGTAGTCGGCAACCGCCGGGGCGGCGACCCGCTTGACGTTGACCGCCGCGTCGCGGCGGGCTTCCCGCTCGACCTCGGCCGGCAGGCCGGCCAGGCCGAGAGCGTTGACGTCCATGTGCCGCGCGAGGTGGGGGACGAGCTCGCGCTTCGGGCCGGAGATCAGGTTGACCACGCCGCCCGGCAGGTCGCTGGTGGCCAGCACCTCCGCCCACTCGAGCGCCGGCAGCGGGTCGCGCTCGGAGAGCAGGACGACCGTGGCGTTGCCCGAGACGATCGCCGGCAGGACGTGCGTCACGACGCCGAGCAGCGCCGGCGCCTCGGGCGCGACCAGGCCGACGACGCCGGTCGGCTCGGGCAGCGAGAAGTCGAAGTAGCTCGAGGCGACCGGGTTGACGCTCGACAGCAGCGCGCCGTACTTGTCCGCCCAGCCGGCGTAGTGGACGATGCGGTCGATCGCCGCGCGCACCTCGCGCCGCGCCGCGGCCGGCGTCGCGCCACCCGCGCTCTTGCGCAGCATCGCCGTCATCCCGTCGAGGCGCCCCTCGAGCATCTCGGCCATCCGGTAGAGGACCTGGCCGCGTAGGTAGGGGGTGGCGGACGCCCACTTCGCCTGCGCCGCGCGCGCCTTGACCACGGCGTCGCGCAGGTCCTTGCGCGAGCCGCGGCAGACGTTGGCGAGCGGCGCCCCCCGGCGGTCGAGCGCCGGGTCGTAGTGGCCCGACTCGGAGCGGACGAACTCGCCGCCGACGTAGAGCTTGTAGGTCTTGCGGACTTCGAGCGTCGTCATCGTCACGGCTCCCGGGCTCTGGCGCGGATTCTAGCGCGCCCGGCCCGTTCCACAGCGCTGCCGGTAGGCTTGCGGCAGGATGAAAGGCCCCGCGGGCGGGGAGAGAGGAGACGACGGATGCGAGCGCTCGAACGATTCGCCGGACCGCTGCACGCGCTGCTGCGCATCGCCGCGGGCTTCCTCTTCTTCTGCCATGGCGCGCAGAAGCTCTTCGGCCTGTTCGGCGGCAAGGTGGCAACGCAGACGCTCTACCAGGTCGCCGGCGTGATCGAGACGGCGACCGGCGCGCTGCTCGTCCTGGGGCTTCTCACCTCCTGGGCCGCGTTCCTGGCGAGCGGCACGATGGCGGTGGCCTACTTCTACGCCCACGCGCCGAGGGCCTTCTGGCCGATCGAGAACCGGGGCGAGCTCGCCGCGCTCTACGCCTTCCTCTTCCTCTACCTCGCGGCGCGCGGCCCCGGCCCCTTCGCCCTCGACCGCCTGCGCGGCCGGCGCCGGTGAACCCTCCCGGAGCAGGTTAGGATCGCTGGCAACCCACTGCGAGGAGGCGCCCATGGCCTACGTCGACGGATTCGTGATCCCGGTCGCGAAGAAGAACCTCGAGAGCTACCGCCGCATGTCGCGCAAGGCCGGCAAGATCTGGCGCGAGCATGGCGCGCTCGACTACAAGGAGTGCGTCGGCGAGGACTTGAAGATCAAGGGCGTGGCCTCGTTCCCGCGCGCGATCGGCGCCAAGCGCGGCGAGACGGTCGTCTTCTCCTGGATCCTCTACCGCTCCCGCCAGCAGCGCGACAAGGTCAACGCCAAGGTCATGAAGGACCCGCGCATCGCCAAGATGATGGCCGCCGGCAAGGAGCCCTTCGACCCGCGGCGCATGCTCTACGCCGGCTTCCAGGTCATCGTCGACGTCTGAGCCGGTCGCGGCCGCCCGGTCAGTCGCCCTCGGAGCCACCGCCGGCGAGGGCGCCGGGAAGCGGCGAGCGCAGGTGCAGGTCGCGCTGGGGGAAGGGGATCTCGACGCCCTCGGCGCGGAAGCGCTTGTAGATCGCGGTGTTCAAGGCGTCGGTCACCCGGCCGCTGGCCTGCGGGTCGTCGATCCAGGC
>WYBK01000225.1 GCA_011525905.1 Acidobacteriota bacterium | reverse complement strand
GTGTTGAGCACGTCGCGGCTGGCCGCGAAGAGCGAGACCTCGCCGTTGTGCTTGCCGCCGGCGAGCGAGACCACGACCGGGCCGAAGATGCCGGTGTAGTTGGCGATGTAGCGGTCGCCGCCCTGATCCTGCGCGCGGTCGCGATTGCTCACCACGGTGCGCGAGGTCGAGCCCGAGATGGTCGTCGGGTCGTTGAGGAAGGTGCCGCTGACGTTCTGGCTGTCGGAGATCGCCCAGGAGACCTTGGCGAAGCCCTGCTCGTCCTCGCGGTCGACGGTGCGCAGGAACTCGCCGGTGTCGAGCGTCGTGATGTCCTCCGAGCGGTTGACCTCGCGGTAGCTGGCGAAGAACCAGGCGCGGTCGCCGACGATCGGGCCGCCCAGAGTGAGCGCGTAGTCGTCGCGCTCGAACTTGGCGTCGGGCGAGTTCTCGTTGTCGGCGACCAGGCTGTCGTCCTCGCGGCTGTAGGAAACCGAGCCCGAGAAGCTCGAGCCGCCCGACTTGGTGATCACGCTCGACACCAGGCCGGGAGCGCCGACGAACTCGGCCGGGATGCCGCCGGTCAGCACCTTCTGCTCCTGGATGATCTCGGTGTTCAAGTTGGCGCCGAAGGTTCCCGTGACGCCGTCGGTCACGTTGATCCCCTCGATGTAGTAGAAGTTGTCCGCCGAGGTGCCCATCGTGCCGCCGATGTCGGCGTAGTTGAGGCCGGAGCGCGCCGCCGGGTTGCCCGAGCCCATGTCCGGGGCGACGCCCGGCACCAGCTGCAGATAGCTCTGGTAGGAGCGGCCGGTCGGCAGGTTCTCCGTCAGCTCGAGGGTGATGTCCTGGCCGATCACCGCGCTGGTGACGTCGACCAGCGGCGTGTCGGCGACGACCGTCACCTCTTCGGTGATCTCGGCCAGCTGCAGCGTGACGCGCAGCGTCGTCTGCTGACCGGAGGTGACCAGCACCCGCTCGTTGCGCGAACCGTTGAAGCCGGAAAGCGTGCAGGTGACGACGTACTTGTCCGACGGATCGAGCGCGGGCAGCAGCGCGTCGCCGCCCGTTCCGGTGGTCGCCGTGCGGCGCACGACGCTGTCGACCGTCTCGGCGCTGACGGTGACGCCCGGCAACGCGCCGCCGTCGGCGTCGGTGACGATCACGCGGATCGACCCGGTCGACGTCTGCGCGATCACCGGGGCGGCGACGCCGACCCACGCGGCCAGCGCCATCGCGACCCACTTGAGCTGCGGTCCTCTCATGCTCCGTCCTCCTCTCGGAATGAGGGCTCTCCGGCCCCCCATGCGACGCCATCGCGACTCGGCCGGAGCGTCACGCGCGCGGCGGCCGCACTGCGGCTCCGGTCCGGACGGCGCAGGGGGTCCACGTCCCCCGCGGCACCCGCTCGTCCTGGAGCTCGTCGTCTCGCGTCTTGGGCCGGCGAGAGAGCCAGAAACGTGCCAGCTCGTCCCACTCCGGCCCCAAGGGGCGACTCGGAAGAAGCCCTTTCGTTTGAGGCACTCTACCACCGAGTTCGAGGAATCGCTCATCCCGCGCGAGGACCGATTCGTCCCGCCGGACCAGCTCGTCCAGTTTTCTGGATCAAGCCCTCGGGAGGGCGCGCCGGGGTCGCCCGACCACCCGGGCGAGGCGCGCCGGGTCGAGTCGCCGCCCGAGCGCCGCGGCGACGTCCGCGCGGCTCGGCGCCGCGAGCTCGGCGCGCACCCAGGCGGCGTCGTGGAGCGGCAGGCCGAGCAGCGCCGACTGCGCCTCGAGCTCGGCGCGCTGGCGCGCCGTCT
The DNA here is from genome assembly GCA_011525905.1 of Acidobacteriota bacterium. Classification (GTDB taxonomy): domain Bacteria; phylum Acidobacteriota; class Thermoanaerobaculia; order Multivoradales; family JAGPDF01; genus JACTMI01. The sequence continues at coordinate 4,674 of WYBK01000225.1, read as the reverse complement.
CGCGGCGGAAGGGCTCGCGCCCGAGCAGGTAGGCGCGCGCCTCGTCGACTTCGCGCGCCGTCGGCCCCTCGGCGACGAAGCGCTCGAGCTCCTCGAGCATCGCCCGCTCGGCGCGCGCCGCGAGGTCGGGGGAAGTCCCCGCGTAGGCGAAGGCTCGCCCCGGGTCGATCGAGGCGCCCGCGACGCACTCCGCGGTCGCGTGGTAGGCGAGGCCTTCCTGCTCGCGCACCCGTTGCGGGATGCGGCCGGTCAGCCCCGCGCCGGCGCCCAGCACGACCCCGGCGAGCTCGAGGGCGGTGAAGTCCGGATCGGCACGCGCCACCGAGATCTGGCCGACGAACAGGTGCACCGGGTCGCGCGCCCGGGTCGCCGGCTGGCGGCGGACGGCGCGCCGCGGGGGAGCGATCGCGGCCGGCGGCGGCGGCGCGGCCGGCGGCGGCAGCGCCGCGAAAGCAGCCGCCGCCGCGCGCGCGACCGCGTCGGGATCGATCGCTCCGGCCACCACGACGACGCCGCCCCGGGCGAGCGACTCGGCGTGGAAGCGGCGGCAGGCCGCCGGGTCGAGGGCGGCGAGGCTCGCCGCGCTCCCCTGCAGCGGGCGGCCGCGGGCATGCGCGCCGTAGAGCTGGCGCGAGAACTCGAGCGCCGTCGCGGCGTCGGCCTGATCGGCGAGCGCCTCGAGCTCGGCCGCGGCCTGGCGAGCGAGGAACGTCAGGCGCTCCTCGGGGAAGGCCGGCTCGAAGAGCACTTCGGCGGCGAGCTCGAGCGCGCGCTCCCAGTCGGCCGCGAGCGCGTCGACCGCGACGCCGATCGACTCGTAGCCGCCGAACGAGGAGAGGCTCGCGCCGAGCGACTCGACCGCCTCGGCGAGCGCGCGATGGTCTCGCCGCCCGGTCCCCTCGGCGAGCAGGCGGCCGGCGAGCAGCGCCGTCGAGGGCGCGAGCTCGACGCGCGCGCCGCCGACCAGCACGACGCGGATCGCGACCACCGGAGCCCCCTCGACGCGCGTGACGCGCAGCGCCGGAGAGGTCGGGACTGCCGGCGACGGCGGCACGCTCAGCTCGCCGATTCGGGAAGCGAGAGACCGAGAACCGCGCCCGCTTCGGGAACGAGCCAGCGCCGCGCGGCGGTCGCGAGCTCGTCCGGCGTGGCGTCGAGGGCGCGCGCGAGCAGGCGTCCCGGCTGCTCGAGGCCGAGCTCGGCGAGCGCCTGGCCGGTCACCAGCGCCTGTTGATGGATCCGCTCCTGGCCGTAGACCCAGTCGGAGGCGAACAGGCGGCGAGCTCGGTCGAGCTCGGGCTCGGACGGCGGCAGCGTGCCCAGGGCAGCCAGCGCGGCGAAGAGGCGGCGCTCCACTTCGCCCGGATCGATCCCCGGCAGCAGCTCGGCGGCGAGCGTGAACGACGAGCCGAGGGCGCCGTCGGTCAGCCCTGCCGAGAAGGCCAGGCAGAGCTCCCCCTCCTCGACCAGCTCGCGCTGCAGGCGGCTCGACCGCCCGAGACCGACGAGCGCCGCGAGCATGCGCAGCTCGGCGTGCTCCGGCCGATCGGGCGCCGGGGCGGGCAGCGCCAGGATCAATCGGCCGACCTCTCCCTGGCGCCGCTCGATCCGACGCAGCTCACCGAGCGCGGGCGGCGGCGGCGGCGCCGGCCTCGGGTCGGCACCCGGCGCGATGCCGCCGAGAGCCTCCTCGACGAGGGCGAGCGCGGAGGCCTCGAGGTCGCCGGCGACGACCAGCACGGCGTTGTCGGGGCGATAGAAGCGGCGGTGGAAGCCGGCGAGCTGCTCGGCGCCCTCGCCCTCGAGCTCCTCGGGGGTGCCGAGCACCGGCCGGCCGTAGGGGTGATCGCCCCAGAGCTCGGCCTGGACGTCGAGCTCGAGCGCGTCCCAGGGGTCGTCGCGGTACATCGCGATCTCCTCCAGGATCACCTGCCGCTCGCTCGCCACCGCCTCGGGGTCGAGCGTCAGGCCGCGCATCCGGTCGGCCTCGATCGCCAGCGCCGCGGGCCAGCGGTCGGCCGCGAAGGTGAAGTGGTACGCCGTGAGGTCGTGGCTGGTGAAGGCGTTGTTGCTGCCGCCGAGCGCCTGCGTCAACCGGTCGATCTCCCCCGGTCCGTAGCCGGCCGAGCCCTTGAACATCATGTGCTCGAGAAAGTGCGCGAGGCCGCCGCGGCCCCGCGGCTCGTCGCGGCAGCCGACGCGGTAGAAGAGCGCCGTCGAGACCAGCGGCGCCTGCGCGTTGACCACCCGGCAGACCCGCAGGCCGTTGGCGAGGCGGTCGACCTCGAGCGCGCCGGCGAGCGCCGGCGGCCGCGGCGCCGGGGCCGCCATGCCGCTCAGCGGCCGCCGGGGCGCCGGCGCCGCTTGCCGCCCTCGCCCAGGTCGACCTGGATCTGAGTGGGCGACGGTCCGCCCGGTCGCGCGATCACGTGGATGACGTAGATCTTGCCGTCGCTGATCACCCGCACCAGGTGATCGCCCGGACGAGGCAGGTCGTAGGCGCGGCCCCCCCGCTTCTCGGCGTTCCACTCGTTCGCCCGGCCGATGACGATCCGGTTGACCCGCACGATCGCGTCCTCGGGCTCGACGTCGAACGAGAGCGCCATGCCGGTCTCCATCGTCCGGTCGACGAAATCGGGCAGATCGGGCTCCTCGGTTGCGTCGACGGCGGGCGGCGGCGCCGGCTCGGGCGTCGGCGCCGCGGTCGGCGCCGGCGTCGGCACGGGCGTGCGCGGCGGCGCCGGCGTCGGCACCGGCGTCACCGTGGCGAGCCGGGTCGGTGGCTGCGTCGGCTCGGGCGTCAGCTCGGGCGTCGGCGCCGGCAGCGGCGGCTCCCCCTCGGGCTGCGCGAGCGGCGTGCCCGCGGGGGGCTCGGCGCGCGGTGTCGGCCGCGCGGGCGTCGGACGCGCGGGCGCCGGCGTCGCGGTCGCCGCCGCCTGCCGGGGCTCGTCCGGTGACCGGCCGGCCCGGCCGAGCTGACGCGCGACCAAGAAGCCGACGGCGAGCAGCAGCAGGAGCGCCACCGCCGCGGCCACCACCCAGAGCGTGCGGCCGCCGCGCGCCGGCGCCACGGCGCTCGACGACGCCGGCGCGGCGGGCGCCGGAGTCGCTCCGGGAGCGGCGGGTGGCGGCGGTGGCAGCGGTGGCGGCGGTGGCGGCACGATGCCGGCAACCGGCTGGATTCGCGTCGCGGCGGTGGCCATCTCGGGCACCGCCGTGGGGCCGAGCAGCGCCGTCTCGCCCAGCTCCTCGTCGCCGGGCAGCGCCGCGGCGGCGAGCCGCGTCGGCGTCAGTTCGCGCTGGCAGGCGGCGATCTCGTCGGCCAGCTCGCGCGCCGTGGCGAAACGCTCCTCCCGGTTCTTGTGCAGCATGCGCCGCACCGCCGCCTCGACCCGCCGGCCGAGGTCCGGCCGCGTCACCTCGAGCGCCGTCGGCTCGTGGTGGAGGATCTGGTAGACGAGCGTGGTCAACGTCTCCCCCTCGAAGGGGCGGCGGCGGCAGAGGATCTCGTAGAGCAGGACGCCGAGCGAGAAGATGTCGCTGCGTCCGTCGAGCTCCTCGCCGCGGATCTGCTCCGGCGAGAGGTAGTGGGGACTGCCGACCACCGAGCCGGCCAGCGTCAGGTCCGAGGTCTGATCGACCACCTTGGCGATGCCGAAGTCGGCGATCTTGACCACGCCGGCGGGCGTCACCATCAGATTGCTCGGCTTGATGTCGCGGTGGACGACCCCCTGGCGGTGCGCGGCGTCGAGCCCCTCGGCGGCCTGCCGGACGATCGACAGCGCCTCGCCGAGCGAGAGCGGCGGCCCGCTGGCGAGCCGCTCGGCGAGGTCGGAGCCGTCGACCCACTCGAAGGCGAGGTAGAGGACTCCCTGGTCCTCGCCGGCGTCGAACAGGGTCACGATGTTGGTGTGCAGCAGCCGGCCGGCGGCGCGCGCCTCGCGCAGCAGGCGGCGCTTCCGCTCCTCGAGCTCGGCCGGGCGCCCCTCCTCGACCCGCACCGTCTTGATCGCCAGCTTGCGGCCGATCTGCGGGTCCTCGGCGAGGTAGACCTCCCCCATCGCGCCGACGCCGAGCAGGCGCACGATCTCGTACCGTCCGAGCCGGCTGCCGGGTGCGAGCCTCGCCATGCCGTCAGGGCTCGGCCGGTGCGTCCTCGTCGATCGGGCCCGGCTCGGCGAGGTTCTCCTCGCGCGCCTCGAGCAGCTGGCGGGCGCGCTCCAGGTCCTCGGCGCGCACGCGCACGCGCACCTCGCCGAGCGTGCCGAAGTTGACCGGCTCCTGGTGGAAGAGGAGGGACTCGACCGCGGCGGGGATCCCCTCGGCCTCGAGGTATCCGGCCACCAGCGAGGCCTCTTCGTCGGTCCCGAAGGTCTCCACGATCTCCCAGTCGTTCATCGCTCGCATGATACCCCGCCGGCCGTCGCCGCCGGCGCGCCGGCCCGGACGCCGGCCCGACCGCCGATCACCCGCGACGCTGCACGACCCTGCGCTCGGCCTCGCGGAACGCCCCCGCCGCGGGCTCCCAGAGTCGGCGCGAGAGGGCTGCCTCGCGCGCCCCGATCTCGATCCAGACGAGCGAGTTCCCGCCCGCCTCCGGCGCCCGGCCGCGGCTCGACGAGGTCGTGCCGCAGTGGACGATCGCCGGGCCGTCCCGGTCCTCGGCGGGGAGGG
>WYBK01000224.1 GCA_011525905.1 Acidobacteriota bacterium | reverse complement strand
TCGCGCTTCTCGATCGGCGTCGACATCCTGACCGTGATCGCCGAGACCAAGCCCGAAGGGTGCGTCGACTTCGGCGTGATGACCACCCTCGACGAGTTCTCCTGGCAGCTGGCCAACACCGAGGGCGTGCAGTCGACCATCGACCTCGCCGGCGTCGCGCGCCAGCTCAACGCCGGCTGGAACGAAGGGAGCCCGAAGTGGCGGGTGCTGTCGCGCAACCCTTCGGTGCTCACCCAGTCCGTGGCCTACGTACCGACCTCGACCGGCCTGCTCAACTCCGACTGCAGCGTCATGCCGGTGATGACCTTCACCACCGACCACAAGGCCGAGACCATCGAGCGCATCGTCGACGAGGTCAAGCGCCTCGAGGCCGCGCACGGCAATCCGGACGTGAGATTCCGGCTGGCGACCGGCAACGTCGGCGTCATGGCGGCGACCAACGAGGCGGTCTCCGCCGCCCAGTTCCCGATGCTCGGCTGGGTCTTCGGCGCCGTCGCCCTCCTCTGCCTGGTGACCTACCGTTCGCTGCGCGGCACGTTCTGCGTGCTGCTGCCGCTGGGGCTCGCCTCGCTGCTCGCCTACGCGCTGATGGCCTGGCTCGAGATCGGGCTCAAGGTCGGCACCCTGCCGGTGGTCGCCCTGGGCGTCGGCATCGGCGTCGACTACGGCATCTACATCTACAGCCGCTTCCTCTCGCTCTGGCGCCCCGGGCGCACGCAGCGCGAGACCTACGAACAGACGCTCGACATCACCGGCAACGGCGTGCTGTTCACCGGGCTCACCCTGGCGCTGGCGGTGTCGACCTGGATCTTCTCGCCGCTGAAGTTCCAGGCGGACATGGGCATCCTGCTCTGCTTCCTGTTCGTCATGAACATGGTCGGCGCGCTGGTGCTGCTGCCCGCGCTCGTCCGCTGGCTGCCCGGCCGGCTGAAGTAGGAACCGGTCAGAACGCCTCGTCCGGGAACTCCATGACCGGCGCGCTGCCCGCCATCAGGGTGGCGAACCGCGCGCCGCTCTCGGGCAGCATGCGCTGCACGTAGAAGCGGGCGGTGGCGAGCTTGGCCCGGTAGAAGCCGGCGTCGGCTCCCGCTCCGGCGGCGAGCTTCTCGCGCGCCACCTTCGCCATGCGCGCCCAGAGATAGCCGAGCGCGACGTAGCCGAACAGATGCAGGTAGTCGGTCGCCGCGGCGCCGGCCTGATCGGGGTTCTTCAGGCTCTCCTGCGCCAGCCAGGCGGTCGCCCGCTGCAGTCGCTCGAAGGCCTTGGCGACCGGCGCCACGTACTCCTGCATCGCGGGGTCGGCGGCCTCCTCCTCGAGGAAGCGTTGCACCGGATGGAAAAAGCGGCGCAAGTAGCGCCCCATGTGCGCGGGCAGCTTGCGGCCGACCAGGTCGAGCGCCTGGATGCCGTTGGTCCCCTCGTAGATCTGGGTGATGCGGGCGTCGCGCACGATCTGCTCGACGCCGTACTCGCGCACGTAGCCGTAGCCGCCGTGCACCTGGAGCGCCAGGTTGGCCATCTCGAAGCCGAGGTCGGTCTGGAAGGCCTTGACCACCGGGGTCAGCAGCGAGGCGAGATCGTCCGCCTCCCGTCGGCGCTCCGGGTCCGGATTCGACTGCGCGTGGTCGATCTCCATCGCGATCCAGGCGGTCAGCGCGCGCGCCCCCTCGTTGAAGGCGCGGATCGAGAGCAGCATGCGCCGCACGTCGGGGTGCACCAGGATCGGGTCGGCCTCCTTGTCCGGCTGCTTGGCGCCGGTCAGCGCCCTGCCCTGCAGCCGCTCGCGCGCGAACGCCGCCGCCGCCTGGTAGGCCGCCTCGGAGAGCGCCAGCCCCTGGACGCCGACGTGCAGCCGCGCGGCGTTCATGAAGGTGAACATCGCGCGCATGCCCTTGTTCGCCTCGCCGACCAGATAGCCGGTGGAGCCGTCGAAGTCGATGACGCAGGTCGACGAGCCCTTGATCCCCATCTTGTGCTCGAGCGCCGAGCAGCTGACCCCGTTGGGCACCAGGCGGCCCCCCTCCGGCCGCAGCTTCGGCACCAGGAACATGCTGATCCCCTTGATCCCGGCCGGCGCGTCGGGCATCCGGGCGAGCACCAGGTGGACGATGTTCTCGGCGAGATCGTGGTCGCCCGCCGAGATGAAGATCTTGCTGCCGGTGAGCCGATAGACGCCGTCGCCGGCGTCGACCGCCCGCGTGCGCACCAGCCCCAGGTCGGTGCCGCTCTGCGGCTCGGTCAGGCACATGGTGCCCGCCCAGCTGCCGTCGACCAGCCTGGGCAGGACCATCCGCTTGAGCTCGTCGCTGGCGTGGTGGTCGAGCGCGTCGTAGGCGCCGTGGGTCAGGAAGACGTACATCGAGAAGGCGAGGTTGGCCGAGATCATCGGCTCGCTGGCCGCGACCCCGAGCGCGTAGGGCATCCCCTGGCCGCCGTACTCGGGGCGGGCGGTCAGGCCCATCCAGCCCCCCTCGCGCAGCAGCCGCCAGGCATCGCGGAAGCCGTCGGGGGTCTTCACCGTCCCGTTCTCCAGCCGGCACCCCTGCTCGTCGCCCACGGCGTTGAGCGGATGGAGGACCTCGCTGGCGATCTTGCCCATCTCCTCGAGCACCGCCTCGGCGGTGTCGGGGGTGGCGTCCTCGAAGCCGGGCAGCCGGGCGAGGTCGGCGCCGTCGAACAGCTCGTAGTAGACGAAGCGCAGGTCGCGCAGCGGAGCCTTGTAGGTCGGAGGCATGGTCGTCGCTCCTCTAGTTCCGCAGGGGCTTGCCGGTCTCGAGCATGTGCTCGATGCGGGCGAGCGTGGCGGGCGTGCGGACCAGCGCGAGGAAGGCCTCGCGCTCGAGCCGCGAGAGCTCTTCCTCGCGGACGCTCTCGGTCGGGTCGGTGTCGCCGCCGGTCAGGACGCGGGCGAGCGCGCCGGCGACCACGACGTCGTGCGGCGTCGCGGCGCCGCTCGCGCGGAAGCCGGCGACCGCCATGTCGAGCGCGGCGCGACCCGACGGTCCGGGCAGCGCGAGCTCGACGGGCTCGGGGGGCCGGTAGCCGGCCGCGACGAGCTCGAGAGCTCTCGCCTTCGCGTCGGCGAGCAGGCGGTCGCGATTCATCGTCACGCCGTCGCCGGGCCGCAGGAAGAGCAGCTCCTTCGCCTCTTCGGCCGAGGTCGAGACCTTGGCGGTCGAGATCGTCTCGAAGGCCTGGGCGACCCCGGGCATCGGTCCGCCCGGACGCTTCGGATTCGTCTGCCAGCGGGTCAGCAGCTCCTTGCAGCCGCCCCAGCCCGGGACGACGCCGACGCCGGCTTCCACCAGGCCCATGTAGGTCTCGGCGTGCGCCTGCACCGCGTCGCAGTGGAGCAGGATCTCGCAGCCGCCGCCGAGCGCCATGCCGGACGGCGCGCCGACCACCGGGAAGGGCGCGTACTTCATCGCCCTGAAGGTCTCCTGGCCGGCGGCGATCGTCGCCTCGATCTCCGGCCAGAGGCCGACGTTGGCGGCGAACAGGGCGATGCCGATGTTGGCGCCGACCGAGAAGTTGGTCGCCTCGTTGTAGATCACCAGCGCGCGGAAGCGCTCGCCGTCGACCGAGCCGAGCGCCTTGGTGAGCTGCCGCAGCACGCCCTCGTCGAGGGCGTTCATCTTGGTGTGGAACTCGAGGCCGAGGACGCCGTCGCCCAGGTCCCAGAGGCTCGCCGAGGCGTTCCTCGCCACCGGCTGCTGCGCGAGCCGGAGCTCGGCGAGGCGCAGCACCCCATCGGGCAGAGGCACGTCCCGGTAGCCGCCGCCGACCGCGAGCTGCAGCCGCCGCCCTTCCTCGACCCGGTAGAAGGTGCCCTCGCCCACCGCCTCGAGCAGCGCCGGCACCGGCCGCCCCTCGGCGGCGAGCCGGCCGGCGAACCAGGCGGGGCCGATCCGGTCGAGCAGCTCGAAGGGACCCTGCTCCCAGCTGTAGCCGGCGCGCATCGCCTCGTCGACCGCGGCGATCTCGTCGGCGATCGCCGGCACCAGCGAGGCCGCGTAGGCGAGGGTGCGCGACAGCATGCCCCAGGCGAAGCGGCCGCCCTGGTCGGGGTGCTCGAGCAGGGCGCGGGGACCGCCGCGCTTGGCGGCGGCGACGCTCTCGAGGCGCGCCTCGCGCTGCGGCCGGTACTCGCCCGACGCGAGATCGATGGCGAGCTTCGTCTTCTTGCCGCCCGTCGAATCGAGCCGGTAGAAGCCCCCCTTGCCCTTGCGGCCGGTCAGGCCCGCGGCGATCATCCGGCGCACCAGCTCCCGGTCCTCGTGGATCTCGCGGTAGGCGTCGCCTTCCGGCAGCGTCGCGAGCAGCGAGGCGGCGATGTGCGGCCCGAGGTCGATGCCGACCAGGTCCATCAGGCCGAAGACGCCGGTCTTCGGGAAGCCGAGCGGCCGGCCGGCGACGGCGTCGGCCTCCTCGACGGTCAGGCCGAGGGCGATCGCCTCGCGCGTCGCCGCCTCGATCCAGAAGGTGCCGATGCGATTGGCGATGAAACCCGGGGTGTCCTTGCACTCGACCACGCTCTTGCCGAGACGGCGGTCGCAGAAGGCGCGCACCGTCTCGACCGCCGCCGGCCGGGTCGCCGGGCCGGCCACCAGCTCGAGCAGCCGCATGTAGCGCGGCGGATTGAAGAAGTGGGTGACCAGGAAGTCGGCGGCGAAGCTCGCCGGCAGCCCCTCGACCAGCTTGCCGAGGGGAATCGTCGAGGTGTTGGTCGAGACGATCGAGCCCGGCTTGCGCACGCCCTCGACCGCCCGATAGACCTTCTGCTTGACGTCGACCCGCTCGACCACCGCCTCGACGATCCAGTCGCAGTCGGCCAGCAGGCCCAGATGGTCCTCCAGATTGCCCGGCGTGATCCGTCGCGCGAAGGAGGCCGACATGAGCGGCGCCGGCTTCGCCTTCTTCAGCTTCTCGATCGCGCCGGCGGCGAGGGCGTTGCGATCGGCAACTCCCTCCGGGACGATGTCGAGCAGCACCACCGGGAGCCCGGCGTTGGCGACGTGGGCGGCGATGCCCGCGCCCATCACGCCGGCGCCCAGGACTCCGACTCTCTCGATCGCGCCCATGGTCAGATCGCCTCGAGGATCGTCGCGATCCCCTGGCCGCCGCCGATGCACTGGGTGGCGAGCGCGTAGCGCTTGCCCTCGCGGTGCAACAGCTGCGCCGCCTTGCCGGTGATGCGCGCGCCGGTGGCGCCGAGCGGGTGGCCGAGCGCGATGGCGCCGCCGTCGAGGTTGATCCGCGCCGGGTCGAGGCCGAGCTCGTCGATGCAGGCGAGCGCCTGCGCGGCGAAGGCCTCGTTGAGCTCGACGACGTCGATCTGGTCGAGCGTCAGCCCGGCGCGCTCGAGCGCCTTGCGGGTCGAGACCACCGGACCGATCCCCATGATCTCGGGCTGGCAGGCCGAGACGGCGACGCTCTTGATGCGCGCCAGCGGTTCGAGCCCCTTGCGCTCCGCGTATTCCTCGGAGCAGACCAGCGTCGCGGCCGCGCCGTCGGTGACCGGCGACGAGGTGCCCGCCGTGACGGTGCCCTGCTCGTCGAAGGCGAGCTTGAGGTTGGCGAGCCCTTCGAGCGTCGTGTCGGGGCGCGGGCAGCCGTCGCGCGCCACCGTCCCGCCCTTCCAGACGATCGGCACGACCTCCTCGTCGAGGCGCCCGGCGGCGAGCGCCGCGGCGGTCTTCCTCTGGGATTCGACCGCGAACTCCTCCTGCCGGCGGCGCGAGATGCCGTACTTCTTCGCCAGGTTCTCGGCGGTCTCGCCCATCGCGGCGAACGCCTGCGGATAGCTCTGGTAGAGCGCCGGGTTGGGCAGCGGATTGAAGCCGCCCATCGGCACGCGGGTCATCGACTCGACGCCGGCGCAGACGAAGACCTCGCCGGCGCCGAGCTGGATGGCGCCGGCGGCCATGTGGATCGCCTGCATCGACGAACCGCAGAACCGGTTGATCGTCACGCCGGGCAGCGAGACCGGCAGGCCGGCGAGGAAGACGATCAAGCGGGCGAGGTTGAAGCCCTGCTCCCCTTCGGGGAATGCGCAGCCGAGCATCAGGTCCTCGAGATCCTCGGTGGCGACGCCGGTCCGCTCGGCCAGCGCGCGCACGGTCTGCGCGGCCAGGTCGTCGGGCCGCACCTTGACGAGCTCCCCCTTCTTGGCGGGAGTGAACGGAGACCGGACATAGCCGGCGATGACGACGTTCTTCATGGGTTTGGTTACCTCCGTTCTGGCGGCTGGGCGTTCGCGTCGGGGACCCGCCGCCGGCAGGCCCCCCTCGGAGTCCTCACGATCCGGCACCCGCGTCCGGCTCGGGCACGCCGAGCCGCCGCATGGCGTCGAGGGTCATCTGTTCGATCTCGCGCAGCTCGTCCAACGTGACCTCGAGGTCGAGGCGCTGCGCTTCGAGCTCCGCGATCCGTTGACGCGAGCCGCGCAGCAGGTGCGGCAGCTGTCCCTTGCGCGTCGGGTCGGCGTCGTAGAGGTCGAGGTACTGCTTGATCAGGGCGAGTGAGAAGCCGAGCCGCTTGCCGCGCAGGATGATCAGCAGGCGCGCCCGGTCGCGGTAGGTGTAGACCCGGTTCTGGCCGGCGCGCTTCGGGGCGAGCAACCCCTTGGCCTCGTAAAAGCGGATGGCGCGCGGCGTGGCGCCGACCTCCTCCGAGAGCTCGGTGATGGTGAAGAGGCGGTTCGGGTCGGTGTGGCCGGTCATGGCGGCGCTCGTGCCGCCTCTCAACCTAGCGCCACTTCACCTTTACGTCAACTACTTTACCGTTACGCAACGCCGCAGTGCGGAAAACGCCTCGGACCCCCTCCGGCGGACGGTTGCGCGCCGCCCCGCTTTCGCGCATCCTGGCCCCGACCCATGGGAGCCGAGGGAGAGCCGACCCGGGGCCGCCCGACGGCCGCGCCACGCACCGGCAGCCCGGTCCGCCGGGCCGCCCTGGCCGCCGGCCCGCTGCTGGCGCTCGTCGCCTACCTGGCCCTGCCCGAGCGCTATTTCGACGGCGCGGCGGGCGAGTGGCTGGCGCTCGGCCCCGGCGCGCGCGCCACCCTCGCGGTGATGGCCTGGATGGCCCTCTGGTGGCTGACCGAGGCGATCGACATCGCGGCCACGGCGCTGCTGCCGATCGTCCTCTTCCCCCTGCTCGGCGTCGCCTCGATCGAGGAGGCGACCGCGCCTTACGCCTCCTCGGTCATCTACCTCTTCTTCGGCGGCTTCGTGCTCGCTCTCTCGATGCAGCGCTGGCGCCTCGACCGGCGCATCGCCCTGTTCACGCTGCGCCGGGTCGGCACGCGCCCCGGGCAGATGATCGGCGGCTTCATGCTCGCCACCGCTGCCCTCTCGGCCTTCGTCTCCAACACCGCGACCACCGCGATGATGCTGCCGATCGCGGCCAGCGTGGTCGCAGTCGCCCTGCGGCCTCCGGGCGAGGGCGCCGAGCCCGGTCGCCCCGCGTTCGCGACGCCGCTGATGCTCGGAATCGCCTACGCGGCCTCGATCGGCGGCCTGGCGACGATCGTCGGCACGCCCCCCAACCTCTTCCTGGTTGGCTACCTCGCCGACGAGCAGGCCGTGGAGGTGAGCTTCCTCGGCTGGCTGGCGGTCGGCCTGCCGCTGGTCGCCCTGCTGCTGCCGGCGACCTGGTGGCTGCTCACCCGCTGGCTCTTCCCGGTCGACCGGCGACCGATCCCAGGGGCCGACCGCGCCATCCGGGAGGCACTGGCCGAGCTCGGCCCGCTCGGCGGCGGGGAGAGGGTGACGCTCGTCGTCTTCCTCGTGACCGCGCTCGCCTGGATCGGCCGCCCGCTGCTGATCGAGCTGTCGGTCGCCGGCTTGCGGCCGCTCGCGCGCCTGACCGACACCGGCATCGCGATGCTCGCGGCCCTCGCGCTCTTCGTCCTGCCCGCCGACCGCCGGACGGGCACGTTCACGATGGACTGGCGCACCGCCGTGAAGCTGCCCTGGGGGGTTCTCGTCCTGTTCGGCGGCGGTCTGAGCCTCGCCTCGGCGATCGAGAGCCACCGCGTCGCCGAGTTCCTCGGCGCGCAGGCCCATCGCTTCGCGGGCTGGCCGCCGCTCGTGGTCGTGGTGCTGGTCACCACGGCGACGATCTTCCTGACCGAGCTGACCTCCAACACGGCGACCGCCGCGACGCTCGTGCCGATCCTCGCGGCGCTCGCTCCCGGCCTCGGGATCCCGATGCTCCAGCTGGTGCTGCCCGCGACGCTCGCGGCGAGCTGCGCCTTCATGCTGCCCGTGGCGACTCCGCCCAACGCCATCGTCTTCGGCTCGGGCTGGGTGACTCAGCGGGAAATGGCGCGCGCCGGGCTCTGGCTCAATCTGCTCGCGATCCTGCCGATCGCCGCCCTGTCGCTCGCCGGCCTGCTCGCCGTCGAGTAGCGCGTGCCCCACCCGCGGGCGTCGGGCGGCCGGGGAGGGGTGCCCGCTACCATGTCCCCCGATGCAGCCCCCCCGGAGCCTCGAGGCGATCTGCGCCGCGGCGCACGCCGCCGGCCGTGAGCGCCTCACCGAGCCGGAGGGGCTCGAGATCGTCGCCGAGCTCGGCCTCGGCGTGCCACGACTCGCGAGGCTCGCCGGGCCGGCCGAGGTGGCCCGCCTCGACCTCGACGGGTTTCCCGGCGAGCGCGTCGTGGTCAAGGTCGTCGCAGCCGACATCGCGCACAAGAGCGACGTCGGTGGCGTCGTGACGGTCGCGCGGGAGCGGCATGCCGTCGAGGCGGCGATCGCGGCGATGGCCGAGCGCCTGGCCGGGCTGCCGGTCGAGGGGTACTGTGTCGAAGAGTGGGTCGCGCACGACGCCGGACTCGGCGGCCAACTCCTCCTGGGCCTGCGCTGGACGCCCGCCTTCGGTCCGATCGTGGCGCTCGGGCCGGGGGGCCTCGACGCCGAGGCGCTGGCCCGAGGGGGTTTTCCGCCGCTGCTCCGATCCCCCGGCGTCGGGGGTGACGCGGACCTCGGCGAGGCGCTCGACCGGCACCCCTTCACGGCACGCCTGCTCCGCCCGGGTCGTGGCCGGGCTCCCCGAATGGAGCGCGCAGCTCTCGCCGACCTGATCCGTCGCTTCCTGCGCCTGGCCGCCGCGGCCTGCCCCTCCCCGCTCGCCGAGCTGGAGATCAACCCGCTGGTGCCGACCGCGAGGGGCCCGGTCGCGCTCGACGCGATCGTGCGGCTCGGCGAGCGGCAGCCCGGTTACCCACCGCGACCGCTCGAGAAGATCGACCGCCTGCTCGCCCCGGCCTCGGCCGCCGTCGTCGGCGTCTCGGAGCGGATGAACCCCGGCCGCCGGGTGCTGCGCAACCTGCTCGAGGCCGGCTTCGACCGCGAGCGTCTCTGGGTGGTCAAGTCCGGAGTCGCGGCAATCGACGGTTGCCGGTGCGTGCCCACGGTCGCCGCGCTGCCCGAACCGGTCGATCTGCTGGTCCTCGCGGTCGACGCCGCCCAGGTGCCGGAGATCGTCGAGGCCGCCATCGACGGCGGGCGCGCCGAGAGCCTGGTCGTCCTCTCCGGGGGCCTCGGCGAGACTCCGGGCAGCGCCGCGCGGGCCGCGCGCGTGCGCGACCGGCTCGCCGCTTCGCGCGCCACCTCCGGGCGCGGCCCGGTGGTCAACGGTGGCAACTGCCTCGGCGTGCGGTCGGTCCCGGGGCGGGCCAACACGCTGTTCATTCCCGGCCACAAGCTCACCTTCCCCGCGCAGCCCGCCGATCCGGTCGCCCTGATCTCGCAGAGCGGCGCCTTCGCGATCGCGCGCGCCAGCCAGCAGCCGCGGCTCAACCCTCGCTACCTGGTGACTCTCGGCAACCAGATCGACCTGACCGTCGCCGACTATCTCGAGCGGCTGGCCGGCGATCCCGAGGTCGAGCTCTTCGCCTGTTACGTCGAAGGGTTCCGGCCGGGCGACGGCGAGCGCTTCTTCCGCGTCGCCCGCTCGATCGCGCACGGCGGCCGCTCGGTCCTGCTCTACCTCGCGGGCCGCACCGCCGCGGGCGCCGCGGCGAGCGCCTCGCACACGGCCGCGGTGGCCGGCGACCGCGAGGTGGCGCTGGCGCTCGCCCGCGCGGCCGGCGTCGCCGTGGCGGAGAGCCTCGCCGACTTCGACGACCTGCTCCGTTTGGCCTGGCGGCTGCGGGCGCGAGCGCCCCGCGGCCGCTCGCTCGCGGCGATCTCGAACGCCGGCTTCGAGTGCGTGGCGCTCGCCGACAATCTCGGCCCGCTCGACCTGGCGCCCCTGGCGCCCGCGACGGAGACCGCGCTCGGCGACCTGCTCCGTGCCCATCGCCTCGAAGGCATCGTCGCCGCGAGGAACCCGCTCGACCTCACCCCGATCCTCGGCGACGAGCCGTTCGTCGCGGCGGCCGCGCTCTGCCTCGGCGACCCCGGCGTCGACGCCGCGGTCGTCGGCTGCGTCCCCCTCACGGGCGCTCTGGCCACGGTGGCGCCGGCGCCCGGGCACGCCGAAGACCTGCGCGCTCCCGGCGGCGTCGCCGAGCGTCTGGCCGCGCTCTGGCGCGCCACCGCCAAGCCCTGGGTCGCGGTGATCGATTCGGGTCCGCTCTACGATCCCCTCGCCGCGACGCTGGACGCCGCGGAGATCCCGGTCTTCCGCTCGGCCGACCGGGCGCTGCGCCTGCTCGGACTCTGGATCGAGTGGCGACTCTCGGCGAGCCGCCGCGACCACGCGGGCCGCTGACTCGGGCGGCGCTACTCGAGGACGGCGCGCACGCTGCCGATGCGCGACGTCGCGCGCACCGTGGCGCCGCCGCCGGCGTCGGTCCAGACGAGCGAGCTCGCCAGCGTGCCGCCGCCCTGGACATGGGTAGCGCCGCGGCGGACCGAGGCCTCGCCGCCCGCCTTGAGCTCGAGCTTCTGGAAGGCGTCGTCGGGCAGCAGCAAGTCGATCCCCCCCTTGAACAGCGAGACCGTGAGGTCGCCCCGGACGCCGGCGACCCGCACGCTGCCGTCGCGTACGTCGACCTCGATCGGCAACGACTCCGGGACGCGCACCTCCTGCCAGACGCGCAGCTTGCGGTTGACGGCGCGCGACACGCCGTCGACCCCGAGGACCAGCTCTTGGCCGTTCGAGGTGAAGCTCAAGGCGAGATCGGCGGCGTCGGGGGCGCACTTGGCGCGCTCCTTCTCGGGCTTCTCGCAGTAGATCTCGAGCAGGACGCGGACGTCCTCGCGCGGCTCGGCGAGCACGGTCACCGAGCCGAAGGCGAGGCCGAGCTCGATCGAGCGGTGCCCGCCGAGCGGGAAGGTCTGCTCGACCGTGCGCACCGGCTCCTGCTGAGCGGCGGCCGCGGGGGCGAGCGACAGGGTGAGGGTGACGAGCGTCGGCGCGAGTCTCTTCATGGATCGGGCTCCGTCGGCTGGTTGGCCGGAATGCTCAGCGGGGGCCGGGCCCCTGGCGCTCCGCCTCGCCGGTCATCGGCACGAAGCGGACCGGGATGACGTTGCGCTTCTCGTAGCCGGCGGCGGTCTTGGTCACCACCAGCAGGTCCTGGAAGAAGCTGCCCACCGGCACGACCATGCGCCCGCCCACGCGCAGCTGGTCGAGCAGCGTCTGCGGGATCTTCTCGGGCGCGGCGGTGACGATGATGTCGTCGAACGGCGCCGCCTCGGGCCACCCCTTCCAGCCGTCGCCGACCCGGAAGTGGATGTTGGTGCGGCCGATCGTCGCCAGCGTGCGCTGCGCCTGGGCCGAGAGCGGCTCGAGGATTTCCATGGTGTAGACCTCGGCGGCGATCTCCGAGAGCACCGCGGCCTGGTAGCCGGAGCCGGTGCCGATCTCGAGCACGCGCTCCCCCCCCTCGAGATCGAGCAGCGAGGTCATCAGGGCGACGATGTAGGGCTGGGAGATGGTCTGGCGCTCGCCGATCGAGAGGGGATAGTCCTCGTAGGCTTGCGCGCGCACCTTCTCGGGGACGAACAGGTGGCGGGGGACGCTCGCCATCGCGGCGAGGACGCGGGCGTCGGTGACGCCGCGCGCGCGGATCTGGGTGTCGACCATCCGCTGGCGGAGCTCGGCGAAGGGATCCTGCTGGCCGGCGAGCGGCATGGCGGCGATCCAGAGACCCACGGTGGAGAGCGCGAGCCTGCGCCTCGAGGTTCCCGGTCTCATCCGTCGCGTCCCACGCCCATTCTCCACGCCTCCGGCTGCAAAGTTCAAGCCGAGGCGGCCCGCGGAGCGCTTCCGCCTCCCGGGCGCCGCCGGGCGCACGGTAGGATCCGCGCCGTGACCGTCGTGACCGCGGCGCTGCCGGCGCTCGAGGAGATCGTGGAACGGGCCGAGCGCCTGGTGGCCCTCTCCCCCGCCGACGCCACCACCGTCCTCTGGTCGGAGGGGCGGCGGGGCGGCGCGGTCGAGAGCGCCCGCGTCCGCCGCGCCGAGGCGGGCGCGCCGAAGAGCCTGCGCGTACGAGTGCGCCTGCACGGCCGCACCGGCATCGCCCGCGCCGAGCCGGGCGAGGTCGGCGAGCTGCAGGCGGCGCTGCGCGCGGCGCTCGCCGACGCCCGCTGCCAGGATCCGAGCCCGGATTGGGAGACGGCGGCCGCCGGTGGCGCCCTGGCGCCGCTCGACGGCCTCCACGATCCGGAAGTCGCGGCGCTCGAGCCCGAGGGGGTCCAGGCGATGCTGCGGGCGCTGGCCGAGCGCCGCGCGACGCTGCGCCTGCGCTGGTCGGAGCGGCGTCTGGTGGTCGCCTCGAGCTTCCATCCGACGCGCGCCGCGACGCTCACCTCGGTCACCCTCGAGGCCCGCACCGGCCGGCGCCCCGGCTCCGGTTTCGCGGCCGCCACCTCGCGGTCGCTCGCCGGCCTCGACCCGCGCGGGGTGCTCGCCCGCGCTCAGGCGCTCGAGGCGAGCGTCGTCGACCATGGCAGCGCCCCCGGCCCGCTGCCCCTCCTGATCGCACCGGAGGCCGCCGCGGCGCTCGCCGACGCCTTCTCCCGCTCGGTCCTCTCCGGCCGCTCGCGGCTCGAGCGGCTCGCCGGCACCGAGGCCGGTCCCTTCCCGCTCGCCGAGTGCGTCACGCTGGTCGACGAGCCGCTCGCCGCGGTCGGCGGCCCGCTCCCCTTCGACCTCGACGGCACGCCGAAACGGCGGCGAGTCTTCGTCGAGCGGGGGCGGTCGCGGGGCGCGGCCTTCGACCTCGAGCTGGCGGCGCTCGCCGGCGACCACACGACCGGCCACGGCATGGGAGGGGACGACGCCTGGCCGGCGCACCTCGAGATCGCACCCGGCAGCGCCGACGAGCCCGAGCTCGCCCGGCGCGCCGCCGGTGGCCTGCGCATCGGCTCGCTCGAAGAGCTGTCGGTCGACCCGGGGCGCTCGCTCGGCTACCGCGCCGTCGCGCGCTCGGTTCGGCGGATCGAGGCCGACGGCACGCTCGGCGCCGCGCTGCCGCCGCTCTCCTGGCAGGGCAGGCTGGCCACGCTCTTCGCGGCGGTCGAGGAGGTCGGGCGCGAGCTGGTCGCCTGGATGCCGCGCGACACCGACCTCGGGGCGATGCGCGCGCCCGCGCTGCGCCTGGCCGCGCTCGGCGGGCTCTCTCCCCGCCGGGGCGACGCCTGACCGCTCGCGCTACGGGCGGCGCCGGAGCAGCAGGAGGGTCTGGTCGTCTCCCTGGGGGGCGCCCGCGGCGAACTCGGTGACCGACTCGCCGATCCGCGCGAGCAGCCGGTCGACCGGCTGCTCGCGGCCCGCCTCGATCAGCTCCGCGAGCCGCTCGACGCCGAACTCCTCGTCGTCGAGCGTGGTCGCTTCGGTGATGCCGTCGCTGTAGAGGCAGAGCAGGTCGCCCGGCTCGAGGCGCATCCGCTCGACCCGGTAGCTCGAGCCGGGCAGCAGGCCGAGCGGCAGCCCGCCCGCGCCGAGCTGCTCGATCGGTCCGCGCGCGCGCTTGAGCAGGGCGGGGTTGTGGCCGGCGTTGACGTAGCCGAGCTCGCCGCTGGCCAGATCGAGCTCGGCGACGAACAGCGTGATGAACTTGTTCGGCGCGGAGGAGTCGAGAATGTGGTCGTTCAGGCGGGTGAACAGCTCCGGGCAGATCGAGATCCGCTCGGCGAGCAGCCGCAGCGACGAGTGGAGCGTCGAGACCAGCAGCGCGGCCGGCACTCCCTTGCCCGAGACGTCGCCGACCACCAGCCCGAGCCGGCGCCCCGGCTCGAGCTCGAGGAAGTCGAAGTAGTCGCCGCCGATGTGGCGCGCCGGCCGGTTCCAGCCGGCGAGCTCCCAGCCCGCGACCATCGGCACGCCCTTGGGCAGGATGCGGCGCTGGATGTCGGAGGCGAGCTCGATCTCGTGCTCGAGCCGCTCCTTCTCGAGCGCCTGGCGATGGAGCTCGGCGTTCTCGAGCGCGATCGCCGCCTGGTTGGCCAGCAGCTCGAGCGTGCGCCGATCGCTCTCCGGGAAGGGGCCGACGCCCTTGCGGCTCTCCTTGTCGCCCACCACCAGGATCCCCTTGACCACGCCGTCCACCTCGATCGGCACGCCGAGCAGGTGCTCGGCGCCGGGCAGCGCGCAGCAAGAGGGGCGGGGGTGGCCCGAGAGCAGCTCCCGCCCTTCGGTCGAGTCGAGGTCGATCTCGCCCTGGGCGTCGCCGCCGAAGGCGCGGTCGAGGCGCATGCGGCCGCCGGCCTTGAGATAGAGCGCGCCGCGCCGCGCGTCGAGCAGCGAGACGGCGCGCATCAGCACTTCTTCGCAGAGCCTCTCGAAGTCGAGGGTGCCGGCGATCGCCAGCCCGACGTCGTAGAGCGCCTCGAGCTGCACGCCGCGGCTCTTGACCTCGAAGTCCTGCCGCTTCAGCTGGCCGCGCAGCTGCAGCTCGCGCGTCGCCGAGGCGAGCGCGACGAGCAGCGCGCCCGCCTCGCGGGGCGGCGCGGGCACGGCGGCGGCGAGCTGAACGAAGCCGCCGGCGAAGGGGAGCAGCGCGGCGCCGGCCGGCGGCTCCGCCAGGTGGTCCTCGAAGTGCGCGGTGCCGGCGGCGGCCTCGCGCCGGTAGCCCCTCTCCCCCTTGACGTAGAGCGCCGCGCCGGGCGCGCCGAGCGCCCGGTCGAGCAGCCCCAGCAGGCGCTCGAGCGAACGGCGCGACCCGCCTTCGGCGCGCGCCAGCTCGGCGAGCTCGGCGCCCGGGTCGGCGGCGCTCGCGGGGATCACGGTCAGGTCGCGGCGCCCTGGGCGACCGCGCTCTCTTCGTCCGGATAGATCGCCGCGTACTGGGCGAGGCCCATGATGTGGAAGGTCTTCTCGATCGTGGGAGTGAGCGCGCAGAACATCAGCTTGCCCTCCACCTCGAGCATCTTCTCGATGATCTCGATCAGGATCGAGATGCCGATCGAGTTGATGATCTTCGTGCCGGTCAGGTTGAGCAGGAGCCTGCGGTAGCCGCCGTCGACCAGTTCGTAGGCCGCCCGGGCGATCTCCTCCCCGCCCTGGTTGTTGATGTACCCCTCCGTGTAGATCACGGCGAGGCCGTCGCGGCGGTCGATCGTCAGTTTCAGTGCTTCCGTCATCTACCCGGTCCCCTCTCTCACCGCGACTTGCTCATCACGACGGTCGTGCCTTGCGAGCCGGAGAGGATCTCGACCTCGTCCATCAGACCCTGGATGATTTTAAGGCCCCAGCCCCGCTTTCTGTCGCCTCTGAGCTTTTCTTCCAATCTCGGCACCTCGACGCGCTCCGGCGCGAAGCCGACGCCGCGGTCGTGCACGCGGATCTCCAGCCGCTCGGGGCCGGCCGAATCGCCGAACAGCCGGAAGGTGATGTCGACCCTGCGCTCGACGGCGTGGCTGTGCTCGAAGGCATTGATGCAGGCCTCTACGACCGCCATGCGCACTTCGTCCACCCGGTCGGCGCTCATGCCGACGAACCCCGCCAGGGCGCTCGCGGCTTGGCTCGCCACGATCTCCATGTCGGGCGCCATCGGGAGGATGAGCGTCACCTCCCGGATCGGGGTGCGGGCGGTCATCGGAAGACCCGCGCGGGGGGCGCGCTCAGAACGAGAGGAAGAGCCCGAGCAGGTAGACGGCGATCGGGTGGATCGAATCGCTCGCGAGCAGCCAGAGGAAGCTCGCGATCGTGACCCCGCCCACCGCCTTGTCGAGCGGCAGGGCGCGCAGCAGGGGAGTCGACTTGGCGGCGGTGGTCATGAGGGGCTCTCCTCTCGCGCCCGAACCACCGCAACCTCCCTGCCAGCGGGCGCCCGAGTCTGGAACATCCACTCAAGTGCTCTTCTTTCAGCAACTTGAACTCGGGCCCCGGCGCCGGTGACGAGCCCTCTCCCGGCCCTCCCGGGGCAAAATGTCGCACGCCCCGCCCCCTCCGGATCCGACTCGAGGGGCGCGGAGGGGCGGAAGAACGCGCCCCGAAGGGAGTCGCGGCGTTTTGCCCCGCATTGGACAAAATGTCGCGGCACCCGGGGTCGGGCCGGAGCGGGATCAGAAACCCTTTCTCTGCAATGTCTTACGGTCCACGCCCAAGATCCGGGCGGCCTCGGTCTTGTTGCCGCGAGCGAGTTGCAGGACTCGGGCGATGTGCCGTCGCTCCACCCCCTCGAGGTCGAGCGGCTCCGGACCGGCCTGCGGCGGCGCGCCGCCGATCAGCGAGCGCAGCAGCTCGGCGTCGACCTTGCGGTCGGCGAGGGAGACGGCCCCCTCGACCAGGTTCTGCAGCTCGCGGACGTTGCCCGGGTAGTCGTGCTCGAGCAGCAGGGCGAGCGCCTCCTTGGAGAACATCGGCGGCGGCACGTTCTCGCGCCGGCAGAAGTCTTCGACGAAGAAGCGGACCAGGTGCGGGACGTCCTCGCGCCGCTCGCGCAGCGGGGGCAGCTCGATCTCGACGCCCTTCAACCGGTAGTAGAGGTCTTCGCGGAAGCGACCTTCGGCGACCAGCCGTTCGAGGTGGCGGTGGGTCGCCGCGACCACGCGCACGTCGACCGCGACCGGCTCCTCGCCGCCGACGCGCACGACCTCGCGCTCCTGCAGCGCGCGCAGCAGCTTGACCTGCAGCACCGGCGGCATGTCGCCCAGCTCGTCGAGGAAGAGGGTGCCGCCGTCCGCCAGCTCGAACTTGCCGCGGCGCGCCTGCACGCCGGTCGCCACCCCCCCCTCGATGCCGAACAGCTCGCTCTCGAGCAGCGACTCGGGCAGCGCGCCGCAGTTGAGCGCCACCAGCGGCCCCTCGCGCCCCGACAGGTGGTGCAGGAGCTTGGCGACGAGCTCCTTGCCGCTGCCGCTCTCGCCGCGGATCAACACCGAGACCGAGCGGGGCGCCACCCGCTCGACCAGGTCGAGGACCTTGCGCATCGACGGCGCGACCGCGACGATCCGCTGGGCGCCCCAGCGCGCTTGCAGCTCGCCGCGCAGCGCCTTGTTCTCCTCGGCGAGGCGGGCGCGCTGGGTCTCGAGGCTCTCGACCCGCCGCGCGCTGTCGAGCGCCACGCCGGCGAGCGTGCCGACCGATTCGAGGAAGCGCCGGTCCTCGCCGGTGAAGCCCGAGGCGCCGCCGCCGCGCGCCTCCTTGTCGAGCAGGGCGACGTAGCCGAGGAAGACGCCGCGGAAGGAGAGCGGCGCCGCGAC
>WYBK01000223.1 GCA_011525905.1 Acidobacteriota bacterium | reverse complement strand
CTCCTGGACGGTCGGACGGGCGGGTTCGTATACTCCGTTCGATGATGCGCCGCCTCGCTCTCGCCGCTCTCGCCGGTCTCGCCCTGCTCACCCCCGCCTGCGACGAGGGCACCCCGATCGCTCCCGAAGGCGCCATCTTGCGGATCAGCGCCTACCCGACCCGGATCGCCAAGACCGGCGAGTCGACGATCACCATGAGCCTGCTGCGTTCCAACGGACTGCCGGTCAATCCCGGGACCGAGATCCGCCTCTCCTCGAACCTGGGGATCGTCGACGCGATCGCGCTCACCGACGCCGGGGGCAATGCCACGGCCAAGCTGCACGGTGATGGCCGGGTAGGCACGGCGACGGTGACCGCCTTCACTGGAGCGAGCGAGCCGGTCACGCTCGACGTCGCGGTCGGCCAGCTCGCCGCCTCGATGAGCTTCCAGGTCACGCCCTCGAGCGTCCCGGAATCGGGCGGCAACCTCGCCCTGCTCGCCCTCGTGCGGGACGACCAGGCCCAGCCCCTGCCCGACGCCCAGGTGAACTTCCGCTCCGAGGTCGGGACGCTCGATTCGGGCGGGCGCTTCCTGGTCACCAACCCCCAGGGCGAAGCGCGCGACGAGCTGGTGGTGTCGGCTTCCGACCTGCAGAACATCGGCGGGAACACCTTCGAAGTGGTCGCCGAGGTCGGCGGCTCGGGCGGCGGGATCATCTCTCGCACCTTCCAGGTCGGCATCACCCGGCCGCCGCAGGCCTCCTTCACCTTCCAGGTGGTGGGCAACACGGTGACCTTCACCGACACCTCGACTGGCGGACCGACCGGCTGGACCTGGAACTTCGGCGACTCGACGCCGGTGTCGACGCAGCGCAACCCGGTGCACACCTACTCGGCGCCGGGCAGCTACATCGTGACGCTGACCGCGCGCAACAGCATCGGCTCGGACACCGCCTCGAACGTCGTTCAGATCAACCAGTAGGCCGTCGGGCGCGCCGGAGGGGCGGTGGGGCGGTGCTATACTGCCGCGACCCATGACGCCCGAGAATCGAGCGAGCGCGGAGTCGTCGTCGGCCGCCCAGGAGGGCGATCGTGCCTGACCCTCTGGCCGAGGCTCGCCTCGCGCAGCTCGAGGAGCGCTGGCAGCGCGATCCCGGCTCGCGCATCTTCCTGCAGCTCGCCGAGGAGCTGCGCCGCGTCGGTCGACTGTCGCGGGCGATCGAGGTGCTGCGCCAGGGGCTGAGCCTCCACCCGGGCTACCCATCGGCGCAGGTAGCGCTCGGACGTTGCCTGCTCGAGGCCGGCGAGACCCGTCAGGCCGCCGAGGTGCTCGAAGCGGCGCTAGCGCACGACCCGACGCAGCTCGTCGCGACCAAGCTCGCGGTCGAGGCGCACCTGCGCAACGGCGAGTCGACGGAGGCGCGTGCCCGGCTCGATCTCTACCGGCTGTTCAACGACCGCGACGACGAGATCGCGGCGCTCGAGGAGCGGCTGCGCGTGCTCGAGAGCGGAGAGCGGGCGACCGCCGCGGCCGCCGTGCCGGTCGTGGCGCCGGGGGTCGAGCCGGACGAGCCGTTCGCCTGGCAGCCGGCGGCGCCCGAGCCCGCGCCGCTCGATTTCGCGCCCGCGCCGCGCCCGCGTCTCGTCCGTGACGAGGCGCCGTTCGGCAGCTGGTCGGTCGCCGGGGCCGCGGCGCTGCTGGCGAGCGCCTGCCGCCGCGAGGGCATCTTTCCGGTCGCCGCCGCGACCGCCGTCGCCGTGGCGGCGCCGGCCGCCGAGCCGGCGGAGGCCGCGCCCGCCCCGTCGGTTCCCGCGATCGAGGCTGCGCCCGTCGCCGAGCCCGCCGAAGCGATCCCGGAGCCCCCCACGACCCCGGCGCCGGCCGGCACCGCCGAGGTCACGCCGGCCGCTCGCGTCGGCGAGCCGATCGCGCCCCCTTGGGGAGGGACCTCGCGAGTCGGCGAGCTCGAGCGGGACGAGGCGGTGTTCGCCACCCCCTTCTCGCCCCGCGAGATCGGCGCCGAGGTCGAGCGGGAGACCATCGAGGAGCCGTTCGACGAGGTCTACGCGCCCCCGTTGCAGCCGCCGCGCATGCCGGAGCCCGCCGCCGCCGCGCCGGCGGCGACCGTGACGCTCGGCCGCCTCTACCTCGAGCAGGGGCACCTCGACTCGGCGGCGGATACGTTCCGCGCGGTGCTCGCGACGCGGCCAGCCGACGCCGCGGCGCTCGCCGGCTTGCGCGAGACCGAGCTGCGCCGCGGCGCTCTCGCCGCCGAAGAGGGCGAGGAGACCGCCTCGGGCTGGGGGCGAGGCGAGGCCGGGCCTGGCGGACGCGCGCCGGGGAGCCTCACGGAGCGCAAGATCCGGGTGCTGCGCGGCTACCTGAGCCGCATTCGCCGGGGAGCCGATTCCCGTGTTTCTTGAGCGGCTCGGCGCCGTCAGCGGCCGCATCGAGGGCGCGGTCGCGCTCTCCTTGATCGATCGCGACGGGATCCCGGTCGAATCGGTCAGCCTGGCGCCCGACCTCGACCTCGAATCGGCGGCCGCCGAGCTGATCGCGCAGGTCCGGGCGATCGCGAGCCAGCAGCAGGAGCTCTCGGTGGGCGAAGTCCGCCAGGTGACGGTCGCCGGCGAGGGGATGTCGTTCGTCGTGAGCACCGTCGCTCGAGGGTACTATCTGCTGCTCCTGCTGCGCCCGGACGCGAGCCTCGGCCGGGCCCGCTTCGAGCTGAAGCGGGCTTCGTTGCTCTTCGAGGAGGACCTGGCCTAGAGGCCGAGATCATGCTGACCTTCGATCAGATCAAGGAGCTGGTGGATCTCGTCGCGCGGCACCAGCTGCACGGCTTCGAGCTCGAGCGCTCGGGCTTCAAGCTGAGCATTCGAGGAAGCGCTCCGGCGCCGGCGCTCGACGTCGCTCGCGGGGCCTCCGCCGCTGCGCTCCCGGCGGCCGCGGAGGCCGCTGCGTCGCCGCCGGCCGCGCCGGCGCCCGCGACCGCGGCGGCCGCGCCCTCGGGCGCGGGGCTCCACGTGCTCACCTCGCCGATCGTCGGCACGTTCTACGAAGCGCCCGGCCCCGACGCGGCGCCTTTCGTGCGCGCGGGCGACCGCGTGCGGCGCGGGCAGGTGCTCTGTATCGTCGAAGCGATGAAGCTGATGAACGAGATCGAGAGCGACGTCGACGGGGTAGTCGCCGAGATCTTCCCGAAGAACGCGCAGCCGGTCGAGTACGGCGAGCCGCTGTTCGGGATCCGGCCCGACTGAGGCGGCCGCGCGCCGTCCGATGTTCAAGAAGATCCTGATCGCCAACCGCGGCGAGATCGCGCTGCGCGTGATCCAGGCCTGCCGCGAGCTCGGCATCCCGACGGTCGCGGTCTGCTCGACGGCGGACCGCGAGAGCCTCCACGTCACGTACGCGGACGAGGACGTCTGCATCGGCCCGCCGCCCTCGTCGCAGAGCTATCTCGACATCGGCAGCATCCTCTCGGCCGCCGAGATCACCGGGGCGGACGCGGTTCATCCCGGCTACGGCTTCCTCGCCGAGAATGCGCATTTCGCCGAGGTGCTGGGCGAGTGCAAGCTCGCTTGGATCGGTCCGCCCCCCGAGGTCATCCGGCTGATGGGCGACAAGGCGCAGGCGCGGCGCACCGCCGCCGCCGCCGGCGTTCCGGTGCTGCCGGGCAGCGCGGGACCGCTCGCCTCGGCCGAGGAGGCCCTGGCGCTGGCGCGAGATGTCGGCTACCCGGTGATCCTCAAGGCGGCGGCGGGCGGCGGGGGCCGGGGAATGCGCATCGTCCGCTCGGGCGAGGAGCTCGCCGCGCAGTTCCGCACCGCATCGGCCGAGGCCGAGAAGGCGTTCGGCGACGGTTCCGTCTACCTCGAGAAGTATCTCGAGGAGCCCAGGCACATCGAGTTCCAGGTCTTCGGAGACCGCCACGGCGGCGCGATCCACCTGGGCGAGCGCGAGTGCTCGATTCAGCGCCGGCACCAGAAGCTGATCGAGGAGGCGCCCTCGGTGGCGCTGACGCCGGAGCTGCGGCAGCGCATGGGCGAGGCGTCGGTGCGCCTCTGTGAGCGCGTCGGCTACGTCAACGCCGGCACCATCGAGTACCTGCTCGACCGCGACGGCAGCTTCTACTTCATGGAGATGAACACGCGCATCCAGGTCGAGCACCCGGTGACCGAGATGGTCACCGGCGTCGACCTGGTCAAGCTGCAGATCGCGGTCGCGGCGGGCGAGCCGCTCGGCATCCGCTCCGGCCTGTCGCCCCGCGGGCACGCCATCGAATGCCGGATCAACGCCGAGGATCCGGTGACCTTCGCGCCCTCGCCCGGCAGGCTCCAGACCTTCCACCTGCCCGGCGGCCCGGGAGTCCGCGTCGATACGCACGGCTACGAGGACTACCTCATCCCGCCGCACTACGACTCGCTGGTCGGCAAGCTGATCGTCCATGGCCGCGACCGCGGCGAGGCGATCGCGCGGATGCAGCGAGCGCTCGACTTCTTCGTGGTCGAGGGCATCAAGACCTCGATCCCGCTCCACCGCGAGATCCTGCGCGACCCGGAGTTCCGCGCCGGGCGGCTGTCGACCCGGTTCATGGAAGGGTTCGCCACGCGGCGCACGGGCGGGTCCTCTTGAGGATCTACCTCACCGGTTTCATGGGCTCGGGCAAGACGACCGTGGGCCGCCTGCTCGCCGAGCGGCTCGGCTGCGCGTTCGTCGACCTCGACGCCGAGGTGGAGCGGAGCGCCGGCCTGGCGGTGCGCGAGATCTTCGAGCTGCGGGGGGAGGCGGAGTTTCGCCGACTGGAGAGCGAGCGCCTCGAGGCGACCTTCGCGCTCGACCCGGTGGTGGTGGCGACCGGCGGAGGCACCTTCGCCGCGGGCGGCAACCTGGCGGCGGCGCGCGGCCGCGGTCTGGTGGTCTGGATCCACCCGCCGTTCGCCGCGATCGTGGCGCGCATCGGCGCGCTCGGCAAGAGCGACCGCCCGCTGTTTCGTGACGAAGCGAGCGCCCTCGCGCTCTACCGCAGCCGGCTGCCCGCCTACCGGCGCGCCGACCTGACGGTCGAGGTGGCCACCGGCGAGAGCGCCGAGGAGGTGGCGGCCCGCATCGTCCTCGCCCTGCCGGAGCGCGTGTGCAGTTCCTGATCCTCTCGGACATGCACGGCAACGCCGAGGCGCTCGCTGCGGTGCTGCGCCGCGTGCGCCGCAAGCGCTTCGACGCGACCCTGGTGCTCGGCGACCTGGTCGGCTACGGCGCGGCGCCCAACCAGGTGGTCGAGGCGATTCGCGAGCTGCCGGGCACGGTCCACCGCATCCGCGGCAACCACGACAAGGTCGTCGCGGGCCTCGAGAGCGGCGAGAACTTCAACCACGCCGCGCTCGCCGCGGCGCGCTGGACCGCCGAGCACCTGACGCCGGCCAATCGCCGATTCGTGCGCGAGCTGCCCTCCGGGCCGCTGCGGCTGGAGCCCGGATTCACCATCTGTCACGGCTCGCCGCTCGACGAGGACCAGTACGTCTTCTCGATGTTCGACGCCTGGGAGATCTTCGAGCGATTCGACGCGGACCTGATCTTCTTCGGCCACACGCACGTGCCGTCGCTGTTCGCGGTGCGCGGGCGTGAGACCCAGGTGGCGCTGCTGCGGGGCACGAGCGGCACGATCCAGATCGAGCCGGGGACGCGCTACCTGATCAATCCGGGCTCGATCGGCCAGCCGCGCGACCGCGACCCGCGGGCCGCCTTCATGACCTACGACTCCGAGCGGGGTCGTGTGCGCTGGCACCGGGTCGGCTACCCGGTCGAGCGGGCGCAGCAGCGCATCCTCAAGGCGGCGCTGCCGCGCGTGCTCGCCGAGCGTCTGGCGCTCGGCGCCTGAGCGCCGGGCTCAGGCGCCGGCCGTCGGCGCGGCGTCGAGCCGGCGTGCCTGGCGGGCGCGCGCGACGACGGCGAGCAGACCGCCGGCGAGGATGACGTAGAAGCCCCACCAGACCAGCGCGATCAGCGGCTTCTTGGTGACGTCGAGCGCCAGGTAGGCGGAGCTGCCGGCCTTGGCGCCGGCGACGCCCTCGACCAACAGCCGCACCGCCCCCGCGGTGGCGTTGATGCCGCCGATCGCCAACCGCCCGCCCCCGGGCAGCTCGACCGGCGGAAACTCGACCCGTCCGCTCTGCTCGAAGCGGTAGATCGGCTCGAGCCGCTCGGTGACGCCATCGCGGGTCACGTCGAGCAGCGCCTTGATGGTCACCGGAGCGCCGCTCGCCATCTGCGCCAGCGCGTTGCCGCCGGCGCCCATGTCGAAGCCGGCGAAGGCGACCTCGACCCCGCCGAGCGACCGGCTCTCCCCCTTGGCGAGCTCCACCTCGGCGAGAGTCGACGCCGCACGGCCCGGATCGAACTCGAGCGGCGAGAGGTAGAGGTCGGCGAGCAGGAAGCTCTCGACCGAGGGGTGCACCATGAGCTGTCGCGTGCGGTCGTTGACGAAGATCTGCGGATAGGCGAGGTAGCTCGAGCCGTCCTGGCGCTCGACCAGGACCTCGGCCCGTTCGCGCAGCCTCCCCTCCCGACCGAGGAATCTCTGGAAGGTGAGCGCGAGCTCGCCGACCGACACCCGCTCGCCCTGGTGCAGGGTGACCTTGACGCTCTGGTCGTAGGCCGAGGAGGCCAGGAATCCGATGAGGATCACGCCGACGCCGACGTGCGCGAGGTAGCCGCCGGCGGCGGCCAGGCCGCCGCTGCGGGCGCGCATGACGACCGTTTGCAGGTTGGTCGCCAGGGCCAGCAGCGCGAGCGCCACCAGCGTCAGGTGGAACGGGTCGGTCACCCCGAGACCGGCGGCCGCGGCCGCGCCGAGGAACGCGAAGACGGCGCCCGGCGCGAGCTTGCGCGCCAGCGCGGCGAGCGCGGTCTCGCCGCGCCAGGTGAGGAACGGCACCAGCGCGAGCAGGAAGGCGACGGCGACCGCGAGCGGGAAGTTGACCCGGTTGTAGAACTCGGGACCGACCTGTCCGGGGTCCTTCATGAAGCGGGTGAGCAGCGGCGCCGAGGTGCCGACCGTCACCACCACCGCCGAGGTCAGCAGGGCGATCGAGCCGAGCACCAGGAAGGTGCCGCGCGACAGGAGCGGATCCTCGTTGGGCGCCGTCTCGAGCCGGGGGAGGCGAGTGGCCAGCAGCCAGATCGACAGGCCGACGAAGAAGGCCATCAGGCCGACCAGCCAGCCGGAGATGCCGAGGTCGACGAAGCTGTGCACCGAGAAGTCGGCGAGCACGCCCGAACGGGTCAGGAAGGTGCCGTAGAGGACCGAGAGGAAGACCAGCGCGGCGAGGACCAGGTTGGCGCGCCGGTAACGGCCGCGCGTCTTCTCGAGATAGAGGCCGTGGATCAGCGCCGTGCCGAGGATCCAGGGGATCAGCGAGGCGTTCTCGACCGGGTCCCACCCCCAGTAACCGCCCCAGCCGAGCGTCTTGTAGGCCCAGTAGCCGCCGAGCAGGATCGCCGAGCCGAGCACCAGGAAGCCGGCGAGCGCCCAGGGGAAGGCGCGCGCGGCCCACTCGGTCGTGTCGCGCCGGAAGAGCGCCGCCATGCCGAAGGCGAAGGGCACCGCCGAGAGCGCGTAGCCGACGAACATGATCGGCGGGTGGATGACCATCCAGTCGTCCTGGAGCAGCGGGTTGAGCCCCTGACCGTCGGTGGGCGCGTGGTCGAGCATCAGGAAGGGGCTCTCGCGCACGAGGATCAGCAGGATGCCGAGCTGCGCCAGGGTGTAGATGCCCATCACCGGCGCCTCGAGCTTGCGGCCCGTGGTGCGCAGCAGCGGCAGGCCGATCAGCGCGCCCCAGAAGAGCCAGATCAGAAAGCTCCCCTTCTGGCCGGCCCAGAAGGCGGCGAGCTGGTAGTGGAAGGGCAGCTCGAGCCCGGTGTACTGGAAGACGTAGTCGATGCGGAAGTCGCGCCGCGCCAGCAGGATCGCCATGACCACGGTGGCGAGCAGGATCGACAGGGCGAAGAAACCGTAGGCGCGCCGCGCGAAGCGGCGTGCGCTCTCGTCGCCAGCGAGCAGCTGCGAATAGCCCCAGAGCGCCGCCAGGGCGAAGAAGAGCGCGCACCAGAGAGTGAGCGCGCCGGGCAGATAGAGATGGGCGAGCCCGCTCATGCGCCGTACTCCTTGACCTCGGTGCCCTGGTACTTGCTCGGACACTTGACCAGGAGCTTGGACGCCGCGAATTCGCCGGTCGCGCCGTCGTAGCGGCCGATGGCGACGATCGAGATGGCGTCCTCGAAGTTGGCCGGTTTCAGGCCCTCGTAGCGGACCCGCAGATTGTCGCCGGTCGCCGGGTCGCGCAGCGTGAAGTGCAGCGCGGAGGTCGCCGCGTCGTAATCGGTGCTGCCCGCCTCGAGGGCGCCGGCGACCTGCACGGTGCGCGCGGCGGAGCGCGCGTCGCCGTAGGTCACGTAGGGCGTCAGGTTCTGCTGGAACGACGTGAACGAGAAGCCGGCGAAGGCCGCCAGGAGCAGGCCGCCGAACAGGTACCAGGCGCGTCGTCTCTTCATCGGTCCCTCTCGATCTCGGTCAGCCGCCGCGACAGGCGCAGCAGATAGACGAACAGGCCGGTCCAGATGACCAGATTGACCACGGTGACCCAGGCGAGTCCGCCCATCAGATCGACTCCTCCTCGCGGCGCGCTGCCAGGTCGAGCAGCCGGCGCCGCAGCGAGTGCATCCAGAAGAACAGGGCCGTGAATCCGGCGGCGCTCGCCACCAGCACCTGCAGCATGCGCGACTCCACCTCGACCTTGCCGCGCGTGTTGATCACCGCGTCGGGGTGGAGGGTGAAGCCGAGCCGGGGCAGCACGAAGAAGAGGAATGGCGCCACCACCAGGCCGAGCACGGCGTAGGCCGCCGCCAGCCGGGCGCCGGTCGCGCGATCCTCGACCGCCGCGCGCAGCGCCAGGTAGGCGGCGTAGAAGAGCAGCGCGATCAGCACCGAGGTCTGGCGGGGATCCCAGTTCCAGTAAGCGCCCCACATGAAGCGCGCCCAGAGCGCGCCGGTGACGGTGGCGAGCACGCCGAAGACCAGGCCGAGCTCGACCGCGGCCAGCGCCGCGCGGTCCTGCCGGGGATCGCGGCGCCCGGCCAGGTAGCGCAGGCTCCAGACGCCGGCGGCCACGAAGGCGAGGAAGGAGACCCAGGCCATCGGCACGTGGAAGAAGAGGATGCGGCTGGCGTGGCCGGCGTCGCCGCCGGGCGGCTGGTCGTAGCCGCTGAACCCCTGCGCGGTCGGCGCATAGTAGAAGGCGGCGACGATCACCGCCGCGAGCCAAGCCCAGAGGAGCCAGGGAGCGTGCCGTTTCATGGGTTCCAGACCGCCGGGAAGAGCATCAGGCCCGCCACGGTCACGGTCGCATCATACAGGACCAATTGCGCCAGGATTCCCGCGGCGACCTCCGCTCCGAGCGCTGCGCGGGTGAGCGCCACCGCGAGCGCGAGCAACGGCACGAGCACGGGGAAGGCGAGAGCGGCGAAGAGGGTGGTCCGCCCCCGACCCTGGGCGACGATTGCGGCGAGCAGGGTCGAGGCCACCGCCAGGCCGAAGCCGCCGAGCGCGAGCGCCCCGGCCAGCAGCCCCGGGCGGGCGACGTCGATCTGCAGCAGCGCGGCGGCGAGCGGCGCCACCACCGCCTCGACCGCCGCCAGCACCGAGAAGCTGTAGGCGGCCTTGCCGGCGAACAGCGCCGAAGGGGAGGCGGAGAGCCGCAGCGCGGTCGCCGTGTGCGTCTCCTCCTCGTGGACGAAGGCGCGCGGCAGCCCGGCGGCGGTGGCGAAGAGCAGGATCAGCCAGATCAGGACCGGAGCGAACGCGACGCGCTCGGCGGTGTCGATCCCGACGGGGCCGAGCGCCAGGCTCGCCACGATCAGCGACGTCACGGCGAAGAGCCCGAGCGTGGCGATCGCGTGCTTGGCGCGCAGCTCGCAGCGCCAGTCCTTGGCGAAGACTGCCGCCGCCTCAGCGATCCAGGTCGATCGCATCGAGCGTGGCGGGCAGCGAGAGGAGTACGGGGCTGGCGACCACCGCGAGGCCGCCCCCGGCGAGGTGCTCGGCGAGCAACGCGCGCGCGGTCTGCTCGCCCGGTCCGTCGAGGTTCTGGAAGGGCTCGTCGAGCAGCAGCAGGCGGGGCCGGTGAAGCAGCGCGAAGGCCCAGCGTAGGCGCTGGCGCATGCCGGAGGAGAGAGCGCCCGCCCGACGCTCCGCCGGCAGGTCGACGCGCGCCAGAAGCTCCGTCGCCACGGCGGGCGGGATGCCGCGCAGATGAGAGAAGAAGCCGAGGTTTTCGCCGACGGTCAGCTCCTCGTAGAAGGCGAGGTCGGGCGCGACGTAGCCGATGCGCCGCCGGCGCTCCTCGCCCTCGAGCGCCCGGCCCTCCTCGGCGGCGACGATCTCGCCCGCGTCGGGCGCCAGCAGGCCCGCCAGGCAGCGTAACAGCGTCGACTTGCCCGAGCCGTTCCTGCCGCGCACCGGCAGCACCTCGCCCGAGGCGACGCAACCATCGACGCGGGCGAGCACGGCGAGGCGGCCGAAGCGGCGGGAGAGGCCGCGAAACTCGATGCGGTTCGCGCTCACGGCGCGGAGACTATCGAACCCGGGGGCCGGAAGCGGGCGCAGCGAGCGCGGCGCGCGGGCCGCGCAGGAAGTGCCCGCGGATTGCGGCTAGCATGCGGGCATGGTTCGACGCGACGCGACCTGGATTCCGCTTGCCGCCCTGCTCCTCTTGCTGCCGACGCTCTCGGGCTGCGCGGCCCGCGCGCCCGAGTCCGCGCCCGCGCCCGCGCGCCTCGACGTGCCCGCCGATGCCGACCTCGACTCGCGTGCCCTGCTGCTGCTGCTCGCCGACCGCAAGCTCTACGAACCGGAGGCGCTCGGCCTGCTGCTCGACCGCGCGGCGCCGGTGCGCGAGGCCCTGGCGGTGGCGCTCGGCCGGATCGGCGACGCGCGCGGACGCAGCCTCCTGCAGGGGCTGCTGGTCGATCCGGACCCGGCGGTGCGCCGTGCGGCGGCGTTCGCGCTCGGCGAGCTCGGGGCGGTCGAGGCGGTCCCGGCGCTGCGCTCGGCGTCGGTCGACGACGACCCGGAGACCGGCACGCTCGCGGTCGAGGCGCTGGGCAAGCTCGAAGCGCCGCTCGCCGACCTCCGGCGCGCGCTGGGCGCGCTCGACCCGGGGGAGGGAGCGCGGCGGCTGGCCCCCCACCTCTTCCGCTTCCGCGACGCTTCGATGGTCGAGGCGGCGATCGGCCTGCTCGCCCGTCCGGAGGCGGAGGTCCGGGCCGGGGCGGCCTACGCGCTCGGACGCGAGGCGCGGCCGGAAGGGCTCGGGGCACTGCGTACGCTGCTCGGCGATCCCGACCCCTTCGTGCGGGCCTGGGCGGCCCGCGGCCTGGGGGTCGTCGGCGGCCCCGAGGACCTGACCGCGCTGCTGGCGCTGGCGGAGGACGCCGAGGCGTCGCCGCGGATCCAGGCGATCGCAGCGGCCGGTCGGATCGCGGCGAGGGCGGACGCGGTCGCGCCCGAGGGGTGGCGCCTAGCCCTGGCGCGCGCGCTCGAGGCGGAGGCGCCCGGCGTTCGGGCGACGGCGATCGAGGCGGCCGGCGCTTTCCTGCCGGCGCCCGGGCTCGAAGCGGCGCTCGCCGAGCGCTTCGCGCGCGGCCCCACGCGCGAGCGGGAGCTCAGCCTCGTCGCGCTCGCGGCGGGCGGCGTCGCGGCAGCGGCCGACCGTGCGGCCGAGGCGGCCGCCGCTCCCGAGCCCGCACTGCGCGCCGCCGCGGCGCGCGCCGCGGGTGCGCTCGGCGAGCTCGAGCTGCTCGGGCGGCTGGCGCGCGACGCGACGCCCGAGGTGCGTCGGGCGGCGCTCGAGGCGCGCGCCGAGGCGCACGCGGAGGAACCGGCGGCGCGGGCGGCGCTGCTCGAGGCGGCGCTCGCCGACCCGGACCCGACCGTGCGGGCCACGGCGCTCGACCTCGTCGCCGCGACCGGGGAGCTGCCGGTCGAGAGACTGGCCGAGGCCCTCCGGCTCGCCGCAGGAGACCGGGAGCTCGATGCCCGCATCGCCGCGATCCGGGCGCTGGCGGCGCGCGCCGAGGCGGCGCCGGCCGACCGGTGGGCGGCGGTCGCCGAGCTCGAGCGGAGCGCCGGCGACGGGGAATATCTCGTGCGCCGAGAGGCGGCCGACGCGCTCGCCGCGCTCGGACAAGCGCGCCCCGCCGTCGTGCCGATCGACACCGGCCGCACCGTGGCCGCCTACCGCGAGGTGCTGCTGCGCACCTCGACGCGGCCCCGAGTGGCGCTCGAAACGGAGCGCGGCCGCCTGACGATCCGGCTCGAGTGTCCGGATGCGCCGCTCACCTGCCTGTCGTTCCTACAGCTGGCCGCCCAGGGCTACTTCGACGGTCTGCCGTTCCACCGGGTGGTTCCCGACTTCGTGGTCCAGGGCGGCGACCCCCGGGGCGACGGCTGGGGCGGGCCGGGCTACGCCCTGCGCGACGAGATCAACCGGCACCGCTACGTGCGGGGAGCGGTCGGCATGGCGCTTTCCGGAGCCGACACCGGCGGGAGCCAGTTCTTCGTGACTCTGGCGCCGCAGCCCCATCTGGACGGCGGCTACACGGTCTTCGGCCGCGTGATCGAGGGCCTCGACCGGCTCGACCGGATCGCCCAGGGAGAGCGCATCGTGAGCGTGCGCCTTCTGGACTAAGATGCGCCGATTTCGGCTCCGGCGGGCCCGTGGCACCGGGCGACCCCCTTCGGGTCACCCCCGGACGGCGCGATTCGCCCCCCACCGGGGACGTTTCGTCCCGGCCGAGCTCCCGCGCCGGCGACCGGGACCTGCAACCTTGCGCCCAGGGGGAACGTAGATCGCCATGCCGCACGATCGGGCGGAGCGCCCGGACGAAGAACTGGTGCGGTCGGTCCTGGCCGGGGACCGCGAGCGCTTCGGCGAGCTGGTCGAGCGATACCAAGGGCGGCTGGTCAACTACCTCTATCGCCTGGTTCGCAACCTCGACGAGGCGCACGACCTGGCCCAGGAGGTCTTCGTTCGCGTGTACCAGGCGCTCGACCGGTTCGACCCGCAGTACCGCTTCTCGACCTGGCTCTTCCGGGTGGCGCAGAACGCGGCGATCGACCTGATCCGCAAGCGCCGGTTTCGCCTGGTGCCGCTCTCCCGGCCCGACGAGGAGGGGGACGGCACCTACGAGCTCGAGCTCGCGGCCGACGATCCGGGAGCTCTCGCGGCGATCGAGTCCGGGGAGCGGGACGAGCAGGTCCGGCGGGCGATCGACGGGCTCCCCTGGGAGTACCGGGAGCTCATCCTGCTGCGGCACTACGGCGAGCTCGCCTACGACGAGATCGCCCAGGCCAAGGGGATGCCGCTGGGCACCGTTAAGAACAAGCTGTTCCGGGCACGCCAGATGCTGAAAACCGTGCTCGAGCCGGAATCGTAGATATCGAGGAGCCGACGATGGATCACGAGACCTACCGGGAGTGGATCGACCTCGCCGCCGACGGCGCTCTGGGGGTGGCCGAGCGCGGCCAACTCGAGGCGCATCTGGCCGGCTGCGCCGCCTGCCGTGCCGAGTCCGAGAGGACCGCGGCGGTGGTCGGGCGGCTCGCCGCCGCGCGGGTCGCCGTCCGCCCCGGATTCGCCGCCGAGGTGGTCGCGGCGCTCGAGCCGGCTCCCTGGGAGGCGCGCACGCTGCGTGCCTGGCGCCTGCCGTTCGCCATCGTGCTGGCGCTCGCTGGTCTGGCCGCGGCGCTGTTCGGCGGCGCCGCTGCGGATCTCGAGCCGGGCGCGGGGGGGATCGGCGCGCTCGCCGCGCTCGCCGACCTGTTCGCCACCGCCGCGACCGCGGGCGCCGGGCTGCTCGCGGCCTCCTGGCGCGGCCTCGGCCTGGGCGTGGCCGAGTGGCTGGGAGAGTCCGGTCTGAACCTGGTGGCCGCCCTGGGGGCGGTCGGCGGCCTCAACTATCTGCTCTTCCGTCTGCTCCGGCGCCGGCCGGCGCCCGCGCCGGTGGGGCGGCGACCCGGCCGAGGATGAGAGGGACGGCGCGGCTCGTTCTGGGGTTGGCGGTCGCCGCGGCTTCGGCCGCGGGCGCCTCCGAGCCCGGGGCGCCGCCGGCGCTCCGGCTCGAGGCGGGCAGCCTCGCTCGCCACCAGCTGGTCGCCGTCGGTCGCGACCTGCTCGTCGAGGGAGAGGCGCTCGCCTCGGTCGCGGCACTCGACGGCTCGGTCGAGGTGACGGGACGAGTGCGCGGAGACGTCATCGTGCTGGGCGGCGACGTGCGGCTGGCGGCGACCGCCCTGGTCGACGGCGACGTCCACGTGCTCGGGGGAGCGCTGCGCGTCGAGCGGGGAGCGCGGCTGGGCGGGCGCTCGGTCGCCTACCCGACGGTCTCCCGCGCCTGGCTGACACTGCTCGAGGGTCCGACCCTCGGCCTCTCCGCCGGCTCCCCGCTCGTGCTGGCGGCCAAGCTCGGCCTGGTGGCGGCCTGGCTCGCCCTCTGCCTGCTGCTGTTCGCCACCGGCGGGCGGGCCCTCGTCGCGACCTCGGAGGAGATCGCGCTCGAGCCGCTGCGCTGTTTCCTGGCCGGCGTGACCGGCGTCGCGGCCGCCTTTCTGACCGCCCTGTTCTTCTCGGCGGTGCTGCCGGCCCTGGTCGCCGTGCCGATGCTCGCGCTGGTGGTGCTCGCCGCCCTGGTCGCCAAGCTCTGGGGGGTCGTCGCGCTCTTCCACGCGCTCGGCGCCGGACTCGCCCGCCGCGCCGGCCGCCGGCGGGTGCTCGCGCTCCACGCCGCCGTCTACGGCGCGCTGCTTCTGGGGCTGCTCAAGTTCGTCCCCTACCTCGGCATCTGGGCCTGGACCGCCGCCTCGCTGGTCGGCATCGGCGCCGCCCTGCGCACCAAGTTCGGCCGCCGCGAGGCCTGGTTCGCCGACGCGGCCACGCTGCCCGCCTGACCTCCTCGCCGCCGTCGCTTGACCCCTCCGAGCGGCCGACACTAGGCTCGCCGGGCGAGAGGAGGCGGGATGGAGATCCGGAGGTTCGGCGTCGTCGGCGCGGGCACGATGGGTGCCGGCATCGCGCAAGTGGCCGCGCAAGCGGGCTTCGACGTCGCCCTGGTGGACGTCGCGCCGGCCGCGCTCGAGCGCGGGCTCGCCGCGATCGACAAGAGCCTCGACCGCCTGGTCGCCAAGGGCAAGCTCGACGCCGCTGCGCGCGACGCGGCGCGCGGCAGGATCGCCCACGGCACCGCGCTCGAGGCGCTCGCCGACCGCCAGCTGGTGGTCGAGGCGGTGGTCGAGCGGCTCGAGGTGAAGCGCGAGGTGCTCTCGGCGCTCGACCGGTTGCTGGCGCCAGAGGCCCTGCTGGCCACCAACACCAGCTCGATCTCGATCACCAAGTTGGCGGCCGCCACCGGGCGGGCCGACCGGGTGATCGGCATGCACTTCATGAACCCGGTGCCGGTGATGCAGTTGGTCGAGATCATCCGCGGCCTGCAGACTTCGCAGGCGACCTACGACGCCGTCGAAGCGGCGACGCGGCGGCTGGGCAAGACGCCGGTCGAGGTGCACGACTCTCCCGGCTTCGTCTCGAACCGGGTGCTGATGCCGATGATCAACGAGGCGATCTACTGCCTCTACGAAGGCGTCGGCCGGCCCGAGGCGATCGACGAGGTGATGAGGCTCGGCATGAACCACCCGATGGGCCCGCTCGCGCTCGCCGACCTGATCGGACTCGACGTCTGCCTCGACATCCTGCGCGTGCTCCACGAAGGGCTCGGCGATCCGAAGTACCGGCCCTGCCCCCTGCTGGTCAAGATGGTCGACGCCGGCTACCTCGGCCGCAAGTCGGGACGCGGGTTCCATGACTACGCCGCGGCCGGCTGAGCGCCGGCGCGGCGCGGCGGCCGGCGCGTGAACGGCGGACTGCTCTGCCAGTCCTGTGGCACGGTCAACCCGCTCGACCAGGACCTCTGCCTGCGCTGCCACCAGAAGCTGCTGGTCATCTCGGGCGGCGGGATGCAGCCCGACGGAGAGGCGTTCGAGAGCGACCGCGAGTCCGATTTCTCGCTCGACGAGCACCTGCTCGAACGGGTGTCGATCCTCGAGGAGGCGGTCAAGCGCACCGCCGAGACCGTGCAGAAGCTGGTCGCGGCGATTCACAAGCAGGAGAAGAACCTGCTGGTCTCGCAGAGCGGCTTCGCCACCCTGCGCGAGCTGCTCGAGCGGCGCCGCCTGATCGGCCGCGAGGAGTGGAGCGACCTCTGGGAGTCCAAGATGGACTACCAGTTGCGCGCCCTCGAGAAGCGCGAGCGCTTCGTGGCCGTCAAGGACCGCGTCGGCGCCCTCTATCGCGGCGACCGACGCAAGCTCTTCCAGCAGCACCTCGAGCACGCGGAGTACGCGCTCTTCGCCTTCGACGTCGACCGCGCCCGCCGCAGCCTCGAGGCGGCGCTCAAGCTCGACCGCGACAACTACGAGCTGCTGCTGTTCCTCGGCGAGACCGCGTTCAACGAGGGTGACCAGGACACCGCGTTGATCCACTTCGAGCGCGTGCTCGAGGAGAAGCCCGACCACTTCGAGGCGCTGGTCTACGCCGGCGTGATCCGCCACGAGCGGGGCGAGTTCGAGCGCGCCGAGGCGTTGCTCAAGCGCGCGGTCGCCGAGTATCCGGACGCTTTCCTGCCCCACTTCAGCCTGGGCGCGACCTATGCCTCGAACGGCGAGCTGACGCGGGCCGTCGCTCACCTCGAGGCGGCGATCGAGATCGACCCGGTGCCGCAGGCGCTCTACCTGCTCGGCAACTGCCACTACGAGAGCGGCCGCGCCTCGAAGGCGATCCAGTACCTGCAGGAGGCGGTGCGGCTCGACCCGGCGTTCGAGGAGGCGCACTACCTGCTCGGCCTCGCCTGCCTCGACCGGCACTGGAACCAGAAGGCGCTCGAGGCCTTCCGCGAGGCCCAGCGTCTCAATCCCCGCCGGCTGCGCTACCAGGACCTCGTGCACTTCCTCTCGGGGCGCGCGGGCGAGCCGCTGCCGCCGCCAGGCGAGGAGGCCGCGACGGCGATCGCGCGGGCCGACGAGCTGGTCGCCCGCGGCGAGGGCGAGCGGGCGCTCGCCGTCTACCAGCGGGCGATCGCCGAGTCGCCCGAGAATCCGACGCTGCTGATGTCCTACGCGCTCGCCTGCCTGACCCTCGGCCGACGCGCGGAGCTCGAGGACGCGGCGCGCCGCGTCCTCGACCTCAATCCCGGGGAGATGCTGCGCGCGACGGCCTCGGCCGCGCTGATCGCGGCGCTGCGCGGCGAGGGCAAGTTCCGCGAAGGCAACCGGGTGGGGCGCAAGCTGCTGACCGAGGGGAGCTCGAACTTCACCCGCACCATCGCCTACTACGAGATGGCCTACAACCTGGCGGAGATGGAGGAGGACCTCGATCAGGCGCTCGAGTACGCGCGCCGGGCTCTCGACCTCGCTCCCGACGAGCTCAAGCAGTTTCCGCTCGCCGCTCTCGGTTGGGTGCACTACAAGCGACGCGAGTACACGCAGGCGGTCGAATGCCTGTCGCGCTCGAACGAGCTGGGGCCCTCGCCGACCACCTTGACCCACCTGGGGATGGCGCTGCTGGCGGCCGGCGAGGAGGAGGAGGCGCGCGGCGCCTTCGGGCGGGCGCGGCGGCTCGAGCCGCGCGTCGGCGCGCTCGAGGAGAAGATGATGGAGTGCATGAAGGATTCGGCCCGGCTGCTCGAGCGGGTGCGGAGGCGAAAGAAGAGATGACGCGCTGGAGCGGTTACTACCTGCACACCACCCGCGAGGTGCCGAGCGACGCCGAGGTCGTGAGCCACCAGCTCATGGCGCGCGCCGGCATGATCAAGAAGCTCGCGGCCGGGATCTACACCTACCTGCCCTTCGGCTGGCGCTCGATCGCCAAGCTCTCGGCCATCGTCCGCCGCGAGATGGACGCCGCCGGCGCGGTCGAGCTGGTCATGCCCTCGATCCAGCCCGCCGAGCTCTGGCAGGAGTCGGGACGCTGGCAGCGCTATGGCAAGGAGCTGCTGCGCATGAAGGACCGGCACGACCGGGAGTTCTGCTACGGCCCGACCCACGAAGAGGTGATCACGGACTTCGTGCGGCGCGACGTCAAGAGCTACCGCCAGCTGCCCTTCAACCTCTACCAGATCCAGACCAAGTTCCGCGACGAGATCCGCCCGCGCTTCGGGCTGATGCGGGGGCGCGAGTTCCTGATGAAGGACGCGTACTCCTTCTCCGCCACCGAGGAGAGCCTCGACCGGGTCTACGAAGCGATGCGCAACGCCTACTGCCGGATTTTCGAGGCCTGCGGCCTCGCCTACACGGTCGTCGAGGCGGACACCGGCACCATCGGCGGCTCCTCCTCGCACGAGTTCATGGTCACCGCGGCGACCGGTGAGAGCGCCGTCGTGCACTGCCCGGCGTGCGGCTACGGCGCCAACCAGGAGAAGGCGGAGCGCGGAGAGTGGACGCGGCCGCCGGCGGAGCCGCCGGCGGCCCTCGAGAAGGTCGCGACGCCCGGCAAGAAGACCATCGAGGAGGTCGCGAGCTTCCTCGCCCTGCCGAAGGAGAAGCTCGTCAAGACGCTCGTCTACAACACCGAGCAGGGGCTGGTCGTGGCGCTGGTGCGGGGCGACCGCGAGATCAATCCGGTCAAGCTGCAGAACGCGCTCTCCGGCGTCGACCACCTCGAGCTCGCCTCCGAAGAGCGGATCGAGCGGGAGCTGGGCCTGCCGACCGGATTCGTGGGACCGGTCGGGCTCGACGAGGGGGTGCGGATCCTCGCCGACCGTTCGGTGGCAGGGCTCGACGACTTCGCCTGCGGGGCCAACGAGGCCGACCACCACCTGATCCACGTCCACTGGCAGCGCGACGTGCGGCTCGCCGAGTTCGCCGACCTGGTGCTGGTGGTCGAGGGGGACCCCTGCCCCCGCTGCGGTTCGCCGCTCGGCCTGTCACGCGGCATCGAGGTCGGGCACATCTTCAAGCTCGGCACGAAGTACTCCGAAGCGATGAAGTGCGAGTTCACCGACGAGGCCGGCGGCAACCGACCGATGATCATGGGCTGCTACGGCCTGGGCATCGGACGCACGGTGGCCGCGGCGATCGAGCAGGGGCACGACGCGGACGGCATCGTCTGGCCGCTGCCGCTGGCGCCCTTCTCGGTGCTGGTGGTCGGCCTGTCGCCCAACGATCCGGTGGCCATGGCGGCGGCCGAGTCGCTGGTCGCCGAGCTCGAGGGGCGCGGCGTCGACGTGCTCTTCGACGACCGCGACGAGCGCCCGGGCGTGAAGTTCAAGGACGCCGACCTGATCGGCCTGCCGGTGCGCGCGGTCGTCGGCGGCAAGTCGTTCGCCGCCGGCCAGGCCGAGCTGTCGCTCCGGCACGACCGCGAGCGGATCTCGGTGCCGCTCGCCGAGGCCCTGCCCAAGCTGCTCGAGCTGATCGACCGGTTGCGCTGAGCCGCCGCCGACGCGCCGCGCAGGCTCAGCGGTCAGGTCTCGGCCGCGGGTTCCTCCGTCCGGTGCAGGCGCAGCGACCGGATGCGGTTGTCCTGCACCTCGAGCACCTCGAGCTCGATGCCCGGCAGATCGACGCGGTCGCCGACTCTCGGGCGGCGGCCGATGGCCGAGAGCGCGACGCCGGCGATCGTGTCGGCGTCGCGATCGGAGATTTCGAGGCCGAGCTCGTCCTCGAGGTCGACGATCAGCATCGAGCCGGAGACCTGGTAGACCCCGTCGCCGCGGTCGACCAGCTCGGGGCGCTCGGCGTCGAACTCGTCCTGGATCGGACCGACGATCTCCTCGATCACGTTCTCGAGCGTGACGATGCCCGAAACGCCGCCGTACTCGTCGAGCACCGCGGTGAGGTGCAATCGCTCGGTGCGCATGCGCGCGAGCAGGCGGTCGAGCGTGATCGTCTCCGGCACGAACTTCACCGGGCGCGCGATCCGCGTCAGGTCCTCGGGCGTCTTGGCGGCGCGGAAGAGGTCCTTGATGTGGACGACGCCGACGATCGAGTCGAGGTCGCCCTCGCAGAGCGGGAAACGCGTGTGCCCGCTCTTCTTGGCGATCTCGAGGTTCTCGGCGAGTGACTTGCCGGTCGACAGATAGACCACGTCGGAGCGGGGGAGCATGACCTGGCGGGCGACGCGCTCGAACAGCTCGAAGACGTTGTCGAGCAGGTCGCGCTTCGAGTCCGAGAGCGTGGCGCCGTGCCGCGAGGCGAGCAGCAGCCGCACTTCTTCCTCGCTGTGCGCGATCTCGTGCTCGGAGGCCGGCTGGATGCGGATCAGCCGGAGGATGCCGTTGGCGGTCTTGTTGAGCAGCCAGATCGCCGGGAATGCGGCCCAGTAGAAGAGGTAGAGCGGCAGCGCGGTCCACAGCGTCGTGCCGGCGGGCGCGCGGATGGCGATCGACTTGGGCACCAGCTCGCCGAAGACGATGTGCAGGATCGAAACCGCCGCGAAGGCCGCGGTCAGGCTGGCCGAGTGGACGAGGGCGTCGGTCGCGCCCGGAATGGCGCGCACTATCGGTTCGAGGATCCAGGCGAAGGCCGGCTCGCCGACCCAGCCGAGCGCGATCGAAGCGAGCGTGATGCCGAGCTGCGTCGCCGACAGATAGGCGTCGAGGTGGCGGACCATGTGGCTCGCCACCTTGCCGCGCCGCTCGCCGCGTTGCGCGTGCGGCTCGATCTGGGTCGGCCGGACCTTGGCGAGGGCGAACTCCGCGGCGACGAAGAAGCCGTTGAGCGCGACCAACAGCAGCCCGACGGAGAGGCCGGTCCAGGGGTCGAGGGTCAGCCCGGGCAGGCCGCCGCCGGCGGCCACGATCAACGTGGAAGGGATCATCGAGGTTCCTGGCGTCGGGGATTCGGTCGGCCGGCCGCGGGCGCGCCCGTCACGGCAGCGGGTCCTCGTCGCGGATCGGCCGCTGCCGGTCGGCGAGGCTGGTGATCGACGGGTCGTCGGGGAACTTGGCGGCCGCCTGCCGCGCGACGCGATCGGCCTCGGGGAAGTCGCGCATGGCGCGCAACGTCTGCACCGCCGTCCGGTAGACCGCCGGATCGTCCGGATTGGTCGCGATCATCTGGCGAACGACCTCGAGCCCCTGCGTGCGCCGGCCGAGCGCCACGTAGACGCGAGCGAGGCGGGCGTAGGCGTGTGTCGACTCCGGGTAGGCCTCGATCTCGCGCTTGTAGCTCTCGGTGCCCTCCCGGCGTCGGTCGGTCGCGGCGAGCACGTCGCCGCGCAGCAGGTGGATGCCGGGGTAGGTCTTGGCGTCGCCGGTAATCCGCGCGAGGTCGCGCTCGGCGCGCTCGAGCGTGGCGAGCACCTCGTCGCCGCGCTGCTGCGCCCACTGGGCGCGCGCCAGCGCGAGCAGGCCGGCCACCTGGGCGCCGCCGGAGTCGAGCGCGGCGCGCGCCTCGCGCTCCGCGAGCGCGGCGTTGCCTTCCGCGAGCGCCACGCTCGACAGCAGCA
The DNA here is from genome assembly GCA_011525905.1 of Acidobacteriota bacterium. Lineage (GTDB taxonomy): Bacteria > Acidobacteriota > Thermoanaerobaculia > Multivoradales > JAGPDF01 > JACTMI01. The sequence continues at coordinate 4,449 of WYBK01000223.1, read as the reverse complement.
GATGGGAGGCGAGCGGGCTCGCAGGCAGCGCCAGCTCGGCGTGGCGGCGCGCCTCGGCGAAGTTGCCGGCGCGCCGGTAGACGCTGGCGAGCGCCAGCGCGACGTTGGGCGAGCCGCCGGTCAGCTCCATCGCCTTGCGGTATGCGGCGATCGACTGGTCGTCTTGCTGCATGCGCCGGTAGGCGGCGCCCAGCTGCGTCCAAGCCTGCACCAGCTCCGGGTTGGCGGCGGTCACGGCTTCGAGCTTGGCGGCCGCCTCCGCGTAGCGCTTGAGGTCGACCAGCTCGCTGGCCTTGCCGAGCTCGCGCAGCACGCCGATCTTCGCCTTGGGATCGGGGAGCTTCTCGCCGCGGCGCGCGGTGCCGCCGCCGAGGTAGCCGAGCGCCGAGAGCTTGGCGGCGGTTTCGGCGTCCTCGCCGCCGGGCTCGGCCAGCTCGACGCGATAGGGTGCGACGGCCTCGCGCAGGTCGTGGAAGACGCGCCGCTCCCGGGCGCGCACGTTCTGCTGCTCCGCCGGGTCGGCGATCAGGTCGTAGAGCTCGGGGTCGGGACCCTCGATCAGGTGAAACGGGTGCTCGACCATCGAGATCAGGTCGCTCCATCCCATGTGCAGCCGCGGGTAGACGGTCTCCGAGACGATCCGGCGGGGCTCGGCGCTGGAGCGCAGGGAGAGCAGCGAGGCGCCGGCCAGGGCTCGCGGGACCTTGGCGCCGGCCAGCTCGAGCAGCGTCGGCGCGACGTCGATCAGCTGCGCCGGGGCGCTCATCCGAGTGCCCCGCCGCTCGCCGCCCGGGAGCTTGAGCAGCAGCGGCACCTGGATCGCTTCGCGGTAGAGGAAGATGCCGTGCTCGCGCTCGCCGTGGTCCTCGAGCCCTTCGCCGTGGTCGGAGAGCAGCATCACGGCCGCTCCGTCGTAGAGACCCAGCCGCTTGAGCTCGGCGACCAGCTCGCCGACCAGCCGGTCGGCGACCGCGACCTCGCCGTCGTAAGGGTCGGCGAAGCGGGAGGCGAAGGGCTCCTCGGGCTCGTAGGGCGAGTGCGGCTCGTAGAAGTGGACGAACAGGAAGAAGGGCCGGCGCTCCTTCGCGACCCCGGCGAGCCAGCCGAGGGCGTGGCGCAGGGTCTCGGCGCCGGGTCGCTGGGCGAGGCCGAGGTCGCCGCTGGTCCCCGGGTCGAGGCCGGCTTCGTACCAGGCGAAGCCGGCGTCGATTCCGGTCTCCGGACGCAGCACGTAGCTCGAGACGGCGGCGGCGGTCGCGTAGCCGCGGGCGGCCAGCAGCTGGGCGACCGTCGGGTGCTTGGCCGCGTCGAGGCGGTAGCCCATGTTGTCGCGCACGCCGTGCTCGCCGGGCAGCAGGCCGGTGAACATCGAGGCGTGGGAGGGGAGCGTGAGCACGGCGTGGGCGTAGGCGTGCTCGAAGAGGATCGAGTCGGCGGCGAGCGCGTCGATCGCCGGAGTGGCGCCCTGCGCGTAGCCGTAGACCGGCAGCCGGTCCGAGCGGAGAGTGTCGATCGAGACGAGCACCAGGTTCGGAGCGGCCGCACCAGCCACTCCGGCCAGGGCGAGGGGCGCGAGCGCGCAGGCGGCGAGAGTCGCACGGCGGTTTCGAGTCATTTCGTCGTCGATCCTCCGAAAGTCCTAGAATATCTCCCGACCGACCCCCGGCGCCGCGGCGCCGACTCTCCGGGAGGCCCCGAGATGAAGCGAATCCAACGAGTCTTCGCCCTGGCGGCGGCCCTGCTGCTGGCCGGAGCCGCCACCCTCTTCGCCGTCGCACAGGGCCGCATGTACGGCAAGGTGACCGACGAGAACGGCAAACCGCTCGAGGGTGTCAAGCTCACCGTCACCCTGCCGGGCGTCGAATCCTACAAGGTCGAGGAGACGACCAAGGCGGACGGCTCCTATGCCGTGACCATCCTCGACGCCACCCGCACCTACACCTACCGCTGGGAGAAGGAGGGCTACCAGCCGGTCGAGGCCACGGTCAAGATCCCGATCGCCAGCAACGAACAGCGCGACGTCGAGCTGCTGTCGCTCGAGGAGGCGGCGCGCCGCGGACCGAGCGGCCGCGAGCTGACGCCGGCGGAAAGGGCGGTACTGGTCTTCAACGAGGGCGCGGAGGCCGCCCAGCAGGGGGACATGAGCACGGCGACCGCCAAGATGCAGGAAGCGATCGCCCTCGACGCGACCCTTGCCCCGGCGCACAGCGCGCTCTCCGCGCTGCTGTTTACCGAGAAGAAGTACGCCGAGGCGGTCGCCGCCGCCGAGAAGGCGCGCGAGCTCGACCCGGGGGACGTCAAGGCGTTGCGCGTGCTGGCCGAGGGCTACCTCGAGCTCGGGCAGACGGACAAGGCGAAAGCCGCCTCCGCGGCGCTCACCGCGGCCGATCCGAAGGCCGGGGCGATGGACCAGTTCAACCAGGGCATCCGGGAGTACAACGCCGGCAACATGGCCGCCGCGCTCGAGCTGTTCGAGCAGGCCCTCGCGGGCGACCCGGGCTTCGCCAAGACCCACTACATGCTGGGCATGTGCTACGTCAGCACCGGCGACAGCGCCAAGGCGCGCCAGCATCTCGAGACCTTCCTCGGCATGGCGCCGACCGATCCGGACGCGGCGACCGCCAAGGAGATGCTCGCCTACCTCAAGTAGTCCGGCGCCGGGGCTCAGATCTCGACGTTGGAGAAGGCGGTGCCGATCTCGTCGGTCGCCTCGTCGCGCAGCGTCACCGAGACGACGTAGCCCCCCTTCTCCTTGAGCTTGAACTTCAGGCCGTAGCGGAACTCGCCCGCCAGCGCGTCCGCCTTCTGCGCCGCGGGGAAGCGGACGTCCTGCTGCTGGCTGACCAGGTCGACCAGGTTGCCCTGGGCGTCGTGGATGGTCAGGTAGATCTTGACGCGGCCGACGAAGTACTCGCCCTCCGGCAGGAAGGTGAGCTTCGCCGACGGGAGCTTGGCGATCGCGATCACCTCGCCCCGCTCGCGCCGCTCGACCTCGACCTGGACCGGCAGCGATCCCTTCTCGCGCGGGAAGGGGAGCGGCGTGGCGAGCACCATCTCGAGCTTCTGCTCGGCCGACAGGTCGACGTAGGCGTTGCGCGAGCGCGCGACCAGCCCCGGCCGCCGGACCTCGACCTCGACGCGGTGCAGCTTGCCGTCCGCCGGCCGGTCGGGCCGGTAGCCGAGCGAGTAGTAGCTCGCGGTGTCGCGGTCGACGCTCTCGTAGCTGTCGAGGGTCCGGTTCGAGGTCAGGTAGAGGCCGCCGGTGCCGAGCGCGAGCGAGAGCTGCGCCGTGTCGTTGTCGTCGACCTCGATCGAGGAAGAGAGCGCGACCTCGCTGAAGGTCGCGCCGCTCGAGCGGTAGTTGGCATCGGTCTGCGGCATCTGCGGCTGCAGCCCGGTCGCCTTGACCGGGTAGACCTTGAACTGGGCGGCGTTGGCCTCGTAGGAGGCGGCGTCGACCAGCTTGCGCAGCTCCGCCTGCCAGAGGCGCAGCTCGGTGTCCTTCGAGGAGAGCTGATCCTGGCCCGCCGAGCCCTCGCCCTGGAAGCCGTACTCGGGCAGCATCGGCACGCCGCCGGTGATCCAGACCAGGATCTTGTTGCCGGGCAGGTCGCCGTAGGCCCGGAAGGCCTGGACCATCGCCGAGGTAGTGCGCTCGAAGGCCTGCAGCGTCGAGGCGACCGAGATCTTCGACTCGAAGCGCAGGGCGTGCTGGAAGCTCTCGGGCTCCTGGGAATCGCCCAGGTCGTTGCCCGAGCTCGCCTTGGTGCGCTGCGCGCGGCGCACGCGCACCGGGTCGTTGAGGAAATGGCGGTCGATCCGGTAGCGCACGCCGAAGGTGGGCAGCTCGCGCACGCGGTCGAGGGCGGCGCGCACCCGCAGCTTGTCGGCGGTGAAGGGGGTGAGCACCCGGATGTCGTCGCCGACCGAGACCACTCCCCACTCGTAGCTGCCGTCGAACTTCTGATCGAGGTAGCCCTGCAGCGCCGCGACGGCGACGTCGCGCTCCGGCGTGGTGATGAAGTTGTTGTCGACCAGCAGGAGGACGCGGCGGCGGAAGCTCGAGTCGGGCGCGATCACCTGCCACCCGTCCTGCCCCTCGGACTGGAGCTGTGTCCCCTCGACCCGGTAGAAGTTGGTGATCTCCTGCTGCCGGCCATCCTCGAAGACCACGAAGTCCTCGCGCGCGAGCCCCTGGACCGGCTGCCCGTCCCGGTCGGTCACGACCACGTCGACGTTGACCACCCGGACTTCGACGGCCTCGCCGTAGATCCGTTCGGTGGGCCGCCCGGTGGCGCGGTCCTCGGCGGGGTCGCCCGCCGGCTGCTGGGCCAGCGTGGCGACGGGCGCGAGGAGGAGCAGCGAGGCGAGCAAGCGGCGGACGTGGGACATGGCGGGGCCTCCGGGTCGGTTCGATCCTAGGTCGTATCGCGCCCTTCGAGGGACCGG
>WYBK01000222.1 GCA_011525905.1 Acidobacteriota bacterium | reverse complement strand
CGCCGGCGCCGCCCCGGCGACCCCGCGCCGGCCGCCCCCCTGCCCCGGGCCCCGCGCGCGCCGCGGGCGACCCTCCTCCCCCCGTTGACGCGAGTCTCCCCTCCGCTCACAGGGCCTTGACCTCGGCGATCTGCCGCCCGCCGGCGTCGAGCGTGTGGATCGCACAGGCGATGCAGGGATCGAACGAGTGGATGGTGCGCACCACCTCGAGCGGCCGCTCGGGGTCGGCCACCGGATTGCCGAGCAGCGAGGCCTCGTAGGGGCCGAGCTGCCCCTGGCCGTCGCGCGGCCCGGCGTTCCAGGTCGACGGCACCACCGCCTGGTAGTTGGCGATCTTGCCGTCGCGGATCACCACCCAGTGCGAGAGCGTCCCCCGCGGCGCCTCGTGGACGCCGAAGCCGCGCTGCTCCCCCTTCGGGAAGGTCGGCGGGTTGAACGAGGTGGTGTCGCCGCTGCCGATGTTGTTGGCGAGCCTGCCCCAGTGGTCGAGCGCCTGGTCGGCGAGCACCGCCGTGCGTAGCGCGCGGGCGAGGTGGCGGCCGAGCGTCGAGTGGACCACGCCGGCGCCGATCGACTTGCCGGTGAGGCTCGAGAGCGTCGCGAGCGCGTAGTCGACGTACTTCTTGAACAGCGGATGGCCAGCGGCGTAGCCGGCGAGCACCTGGGCGAGCGGCCCGACCTGCATCGGCCGGCCGTCGAGCCGGGGCGCCTTGATCCAGGAGTACTTGCCCCGGTCCTCCCACTCGCCGTACTTCGGCACCGTCTCCTCCTCCCAGGGGTGGCGGGTCCAATCGCCGTCGTACCAGGAGTGGGCGATCGACTCGGCGACTTCGCCGCGGAAGCCCTCGTCGGTCCACGAGGTCATCGGCCGGAAGCCGGCGAGATCGCCGTCGAGGATGACGCCGCCGGGCAGGTCGAAGGCGGTCGCGGCGGCGTCGGTCGGCAGGTCGGGCACCGCGAGGTAGTTCTTGACGCCGGCGCCGTAGCCGAGCCACTCCGGGTACATCGAGCCGATGGCGAGCACGTCGGGCAGGTAGACCTGGTGGACGAAGGTCGCCACCTCGGCGAGCAGGTCCTTGACCGCGTAGAGCTTCGCCATGTTGAGCGTCGCCTCGTTGTCGAGGTTGATCGCGTTGGCGACGCCGCCGACGGCGAGGTTCTGGATGTTCGGGGTCTTCGAGCCCAGGATCGCGACGACCTGGTTGGCCTTCCTCTGGTACTCGAGCGCCTGCAGGTAGTGGCTGACCGCCAGCAGGTCGACCTCCGGCGGCAGCTTCATCGCCGGGTGCCCCCAGTAGCCGTTCTGGAAGATGCCGAGCTGCCCGGAAGCGACCAGCCCCTCGAGTCGCGCCTTGGTCGCCTCGAGCTCGCGCCGGCCGTTCCTGGGCCAGGGGGAGAGGCTCTCGGCCAGGTCGGCCGCCTTCTTCGGGTCGGCCTTCAGGGCGTTGACCACGTCGACCCAGTCGAGCGCCGAGAGGTGGTAGAAGTGGACGATGTGGTCGTGCAGCCCGTGCGCGATCAGGATCAGGTTGCGGATCAGCTGCGCGTTCAGGGGGATCTCGAGGCCGAGCGCGTTCTCCACGGCGCGCACCGAGGTGATCGCGTGCACGGTCGTGCAGACGCCGCAGATGCGCTGGGTGAACAGCCAGGCGTCGCGCGGGTCGCGCCCCTGGAGGATGATCTCGATGCCGCGCCACATCTGGCCGGAGGACCAGGAGTCGCGCACCACGCCGCCGTCGACTTCGACGTCGATGCGCAGGTGCCCCTCGATGCGGGTGACGGGATCCACGACGATGCGCTTCGACATGGACGGCTCCTCCTACTGCGCTGCGGCCGGCGCGTGCCCGGCCAGGATCGGGAAGCGGCGGACGGCCCAGATGTAGATCGCGATCTCGAGCGCGAAGATGCCGATCGTGATGGCGAGCTCCGGGAGCGCCGGGAAGTACGACCAGTGCGCGCCGGGCCGGAAGGCGACGAGATAGGTGTTGACCCGGAAGAGCGCTCCGGCCAGCACCAGCAGGATCGCCGCGCGCACCTGCAGGTCGGCGCGGGCGCGCCAGCGGGGTGACGCGAGCATCGCGATCGCCGCGAGGTGAACCGCGACCTCGGCGACGAACAGCCAGCTCCGGTTGCCGCGACCGATCAGCGCGAGCTCGCCCGCGAGCGCGACCTCGACGACGCGGAAGAGGGTCCAGAAGGCGGTGACCCCGAGCGCCACCTTGCCCAGCCGTTCGAGCATCGCGGTCTCGCGCGGCCGGCCGAAGGCCCAGGACGAGAAGGCCGACTCGATGGCGACGATGGCGTAGCCCATCACCACGCAGTTGACCAGGAAGAGGAAGGGGAGCCAGGGGGTGAACCAGAGCGGGTGCATGCGCGGCCCGGGCAGCAGCATCATGGTGCCGAGCGAGGACTGGTGCATGGTCGGCAGCAGCAGCCCGAGCGCCAGGATCCAGGGCATCCCCCGGTCGAGCGTGCCGAGCGCCTTCTTCGCCATCTCGCGCCGCGGGTTGGCCGGCTCGTCGCGCCACTTCTCGAAGAGCGCGGGCGACATCTCGACGAGCAGCACCAGGACGTAGGCGGCGACGCAGAGCGCGACCTCGAGCTGCGGCGAGCCGGTCCAGCGCCAGACGAAGACCGGCACCTTCCAGAGCTCCCAGAAGCGGCCGAGGTCGATGGTCACCGCCAGCACCGCGAGGCCGTAGCCCAAGAGGCTGGTGAGCATCGCCGGGCGCACCAGCGGGTGGTAGCGGCCCCGGTTCAGGATGTAGACGAGCAGCGCGACCGCGTAGCCGCCGCAGCCGAGCGCCGTGCCGACGACGACGTCCAGGGCGATCCAGATCCCCCAGGGATAGCCGTCGTTCAAGTTCGACACCGAGCCGAGGCCGAAGAGCAGGCGCCAGAGCATCGCGGCGCCGCCCAGGACGGCGAAGAGGAGCAGCCAGCGGGTGGTGCGGGTGAGGAAGGGGCCGCCGACCGGCCGGTGGACCAGCGCGTGGCTCACGCGGGACCTCCCTTCTGCGCCCCCCCCTCGGGCCGCTTGCGGTTGCGCAGCATCACCGCCGCCAGCACGCCGTAGAGGGCGACCGGCGCGATGAAGCCCTTGTAGATCCCCTCCTGCACCGTGTAGGCGACGTGCGGCACGCCCCGCTCGCCGAGCTCCGGCAGGCCGAGCTTCGCGAACGGGACGTGGGCGAGGTAGAGCACCTGGGTGCCGCCCCCCTCGACCTCGCCGTAGACCCGGTCCTGGTAGTAGCGCCCCGGGTGCTCGGCGATCCGCCGCCTGGCCTCGTCGAGCAGCTCGTCGCGCCGCCCGTAGACGACCGCCTGGCGCGGGCAGACCTCGCAGCAGGCCGGGCCGTGCCCGTCGGGGTAGCGGGTGAAGCCGTCGGCGCCCCGCCCGGCGACCGCCCCCTGGATCCGGTGGCGGCAGAGCTCGCACTTGACGATCTTGGGCACGGCGCGGTCGAACTCGAACTTCGGCACGTTGAACGGGCAGGCCATGACGCAGTAGCGGCAGCCGACGCAGTAGCTCGGGTCGTAACCGACGACGCCCGTGACCTCGTCCTTCTTCAGCGAGCCGAGCATGCAGGCGCCGGCGCACGCCGGGTCGACGCAGTGCATGCACTGCGCCTTCATGTAGGAGCGGCGCTCCCCCTCCTGGTAGAGCTTGATGACGTTCTTGGTGCGGCCGTTGAGATCGACCGGCGCCAGGTGCAGGCCGTCGGGCGAGGTGTCGGGCTCGAGGTCGTTGGCCTGCTGGCAGGCGAAGACGCAGGCCTTGCAGCCGATGCAGCGGGTGGTGTCGTAGAGCATGCCCATCGCGGCCGGCGGCGGCTCGCGCGGCTCGCGGGCCGCGGCGGCGGGCGCGGCGCCGGCGGCGGCCGCGCCGCCGGCCAGGGCCAGGCTCTTGAGCAGCGTGCGGCGATCGGTGGTGCTCATCGCCTCACTCCTTTCCCCCCGCCGGCGCCTCCGGCCCGGCGACCTTCTTGGCCGCCATCCAGGCGGCGCCCACCGCCGCGCCGGCGACCGCCCCGGCGACACCGGTGGCGAGCGGCGAGACCCGCCCCTGCTCGGCGTGGATCGGCGGGTAGGTGTCGGGCGGCGTCGGCCGCTCGATGTCGACCGTCGTGTGCAACGGCACCCGGAAGGCGAGCTTCTGCTCGGTGCAGCCGAAGCAGGGGTGGCCGAGACCGATCGGCCAGGCGTCGACCACTTCGCCGAAGTGCTGGACGGAGCAGTTGGCGTAGGTCGCCGGTCCCTTGCAGCCGAGCTTGTAGAGGCACCACCCCTGGCGGTGCCCCTCGTCGCCGAACTGCTGGGCGAAGCGGCCGGCGTCGAAGTGCGCGCGGCGCGGGCAGTGCTCGTGGATCGTCCGGCCGTAGGCGAACTTCGGCCGGCCGAGCTCGTCGAGCTCGGGCAGCGTGCCGAAGGTCGCGTACTGCAGCGCCGTGCCGAGGAAGTTGTAGG
>WYBK01000221.1 GCA_011525905.1 Acidobacteriota bacterium | reverse complement strand
TCGTTCGGTTCGCGGCGAAGGTAGCAAGCCGCGCGCGGAGGGGCTACTCCAGGAACTGTAGTTGCGAGAGCCCGCCCGGGCGGAGACAATCGGCGGCATGCCCGGCGGATATGGCCAATACTGCCCCTTCTCGCTCGCCGCGGAGCTGCTCTGCCAGCGCTGGACGCTCTTGGTGGTGAGCCGGATCCTGGACGGCTGCGCGCGCTTCAACGAGATCCAGCGCGGCGTTCCCCGCATGTCCCCTTCCCTGCTCTCGAGACGACTGCGCGAGCTCGAGCAGGCGGGCATCGTCAGGAAGCGTCGCGTCAGGAGCGGCGACGCTCACGAGTACGTCGCCACCGAAGCAGGCCGAGACCTCCAGGGAATCGTCGCCGCGATGGCGGTCTGGGGACAGCACTGGGCGCGCGACATGGAGATCGAGGATCTCGACCCCGGCTTCCTGGTCTGGAGCCTGCACCTGCGCGTCGACCCGAGCGCCATGCCGGAGGGCCGGCTCGTCGTCGAGTTCGACTTCACCGGGGCGCCCGCGGACTACGCCCGCTTCTGGCTGGTCCAACAGGATGGCCAGGTCGAGATGTGTCTCAAGGACCCCGGCGTCGACGTCGATCTCGTCGTCTCGTCCGACCTGCTGCTCTTCGTCGAGGCTTGGCGCGGCATTCGCGACCTGCGCGACGAGATCCGGCGCGGGCGCATTCGCGTCGTGGGCCCACCCGGGCTGCAGCGCCGATTCCCCGACTGGATCCAGCTCGGCCCTCTCGCATCGGAGCCCCGCAAGCGTCCCGGCCGCGAGCGGCGATTGGCGCAGCTCCGCCGGCCACGCGGAGCTCGCACGCGACGCCGCGGGAATCCGCGGCCGCAGCCCGAGGCCGCTGCATCCGACTCGGGCTAGCGCGGGCCAGCGCGAACGAGACTAGGTCGCGGCGGCTGCTCTCCGTAGCTCCCGGTCGAGCTCGCGGCCGTGGCGGACGACGATCTCCGGCAGGGCCTCGACGTCGGCGAGCGAGGTGCGGAAGTTGACGATGCAGCAGCGCAGCGCGTAGCGGCCGTCGATGACGGCGTTCGAGACGAACCATTCGCCGCCCCGCTCGAGCCGCTCGTTGAGCTCCTCGTTCAGCCGGTCGAGATAGCGCGCGGTCTCCTCCTCGGCGGCGAGCGGCGCCAGATCGTCCGGCACGTAGCGGAAGGTCGTGATCGAGAGATTGCAGGTCAGCGGCTCGAGCTCGCGCGTCGCGCCGACCCGCTCGAAGAGGGCGCGCGCGAGCGCGATGTCGTCGCCGATCATCCGCCGGTAGCCCTCGCGCCCCGCCTGGCGCAGCGCCAGCCAGACCTTGAGGGCGCGGAAGCCGCGCGAGTTCTGCGGTCCGTACTCGAAGAAGTTGATCCCCTCCTCCTCGAGCTGGTAGTAGCTCGGCCGGTAGGAGAAGGCGCCGAGCAGATGAGCCGGGTCGCGCACCAGGGCGCAGCCGGCCTCGAGCGGCGCGTAGAGCCACTTGTGCGGATCGACCGCCACCGAGTCGGCCTCGCCGATCGCCGCGAGCGCCGGATCGGCCCCCGGAGCGAGCGCCGCGAAGCCGCCGTAGGCGCCGTCGACGTGGAACCAGAGGCCGCGCTCGCGGGCGAGCCGGGCGATCTCCGGCAGCGGGTCGACCGCGCCGGTGGCCACCGACCCCGCCGTGCCGACCACCAGCAGCGGGCGCACTCCGGCGGCGACGTCGTCGTCGATCCGGCGCGCCAGCAGGTCGACGCGCATCCGCTGACGCCGGTCGACCGGCACGAAGCGCACCGCCTCGGTGCCGAGGCCGGAGAGGTCGGCGGCCTTCTGGATCCAGGTGTGCGTCTCGGCCGAGGCGTAGACCGCCAGGGGCGGCGCGCCGGCGGCGGCCACGCCGTCGCGGCGGATCTCCCAGGGCGCGCGCGCCGCGCGCGCCGCCCAGAAGCCGACGAAGTTCGCCTGGTTGCCGCCCGAGACCAGCAGGCCGCCGCTCCCGGCGGGCAGCCCGAGCAGCTCGCCGATCCAGCGCAGCGTCACCCGCTCGATCTCGGTGGCCATCGGCGACAGGCGCCAGCCGGCGACGTTGGCGTTGACCGCGCCGGCGAGCAGGTCGGCGAGCGCTCCGATCGGCGCCGGCGACGAGGTGATATAGCCGCCGAAGCGCGGATGGCCGTTGAACAGCGAGTGATCGAAGAGCAGGTCCGCGGCCTCCTCGAGCAGCGCCTCCGGGGCGCCCCCCCGCTCGGGCAGAGGCCGGTCGACGAGCGCGGCCACGGCGGCCGGCGGCTCGTCGCGGCAGACCGGCCGGTCGGCCAGCGAGGCGAGCAGCTCGGCGATGCGGTCGACCAGGCGGTACCCGAGCCGCCGGAAGCTCTCGGGCTCGATCTCGAGCGGCGCGACGCGACGCCCGCCGGCGGCCGGCGTGCCGCTCACGGCCGCGCTCCGGCCGACGCGCCGGCGGCGTCGCGCACTCCAGCGAACAGGTCGCTCTCGACCTCGCGGCCGCCGTTGACCAAGCTCCAGACCCGATAGAGAGTCGGCCTCCCCCAGAGTTCCACGTGGCGTTCCTCCGACAGCTCGCCGAGCCCTTCCCGGCCGGCGAGCTGCGACTCGTGACATTGGACCGCGGTCCAGACGGTGCGCCAGTGCGCGGTGGCGTCGAGGACCGTGGTGATCGACCAGTCGGGCCAGGAGACCGCGCGCCGCTCGGCGCCGTCCGCCCGGTGGCGCAGCTCGCCGAAGGCGCGCTCGTAGGCCGCCGAGGCCGCTGGGCTCCAGACCAGCCAGTAGAGCTTGCTCGCGCGGTGCGGCGAGCTCGGCAGATCGACTCCCGCGGGCGCGCGGAAGGAGGGATCGGCGGCCGCGATCAGCGCCGCGCCGGTCCACTGCGAGACCGCGACGTGGTCGACGTGGCCATAGGCGCCGTCGGCGCCGAAGGTGACCACCACGTCGGGGCGGCGCCGGCGGACCTGCGCCGCGAGGCGCGCCGTCGCCTCGGCCGGATCGGCGCGGTCGAGCTCGCCGTCGCGGTAACCGAGCAGCTCGACGTGGGAGACGCCGAGAATCGCCGCGGCGCGCTCGAGCTCCCGCCGCCGGATCGGCGCGGCGACCTCGGCCCCGGGCCGTTCGTTGCCGATCCGTCCCCGCTCGCCGAGCGTCGCCGTGATCAGATGCGTCTCGACCCCCTCGGCCGCGTACTTGGCGAGGATCCCGCCGGCGCCGAGCGCCTCGTCGTCCGGGTGAGCCAGCACGCAGAGGAGGCGCAACCGATCGGGCATCCGGGAATCCTACCGGGTCGCCCCGGCCGCCCGCTCCCGACCTTGGTCAGTGGCGCCGCGCCGGTTGCTACGATGCGCGCGATGACGACGCGCTCGATTTCCGCCCGCGCCTCCGCCGGCGGCGCACTGTTGGCGGCCCTGCTCGCGACCGCGTCGCTCGCCTGCGGCGGCGCCGCCGACGCCGGCGAGCGGCGGCGCGCCGCGCGCGGCGAAGGGGAGGCCGCGCCCGCCGCCTGGGGGCCCGGTTTCGTCGTCTGGGAGTCGAACCGCACCGGCGCTTTCCGCATCTTCCGCCGTGACCTCGCCGGCGGGGCGGCCGTCCAGCTCTCCTCCGACGAGCCGGGGCGCGATCACTGCTGCGCGCACGTCTCGCCCGACGGCCAGCGGATCGCCTACCTCTCGATCCCGGGCGGCGGTCGCAAGTACCTGCCCGCCGACACCCGCGGCCAGCTCCGCCTGATGCTCGCCGACGGCTCGCTCGACCGCGTCGTCGGCCCGGCCGCCCGCCACTACGGCGAGCACCGGGCGGCGATCTGGTGGAGCCGCGACGAGCTGGTGTATCTCGAGGGCGACGGCGCCACCGTGCGTCTGGACCTCTCGACCGGGAAGCGCGAGCGGCTGCTCGCGCCCACCGGCGGCGGCGAGGGACGGCTGGTCGACCCGACCGGTCGCTGGGCGACCGGGGGCACGGTCGCCTTCTGCCGGATCGACGAGGCGACCGGCCGCGTGCTCGACGCGACGCCGCTCGGCGGCTGCCAGCCCTACTTCGATCCGGCCGGGCGCCTCGGCTACTGGGCGGCGGGCGCCGGCGGGCCGATCGACGCGATCGACCTCGAGACCGGCCGGAGCCGGACGCTGATCGCGAAACGGGACCCCCGCCTCCCCTCCGATCGCGGCTACGTCTACTTCCCGATGCTCTCGCCCGACGGCTCGCTGCTCGCCCTCGCCGGCTCCGACGGCGAGCACGACCACTTCCGCGCCGACTACGACGTCCTGCTGCTCGAGGTCGACCCGGCCACGCTCGAGCCGCTCGGGCCCGCCGTGCGCATCAGCGACCACCCCGCGGTCGACCGCTTCCCCGCCCCCTTTCGCGTCGAGCCGCCGCGCCGTCGCGCGAGGCCGCCGGTCCGGACGACGGCGACGGTGCCGGCCGAGCCGGGCTGGCCGGCCGTGCGCGACGGGCTCGCCTTCGCCTGGGAGCAGGCGACAGCGCCGAACCGGATCGCTCCGGGCGAGGCGAGCGACGTGCTCGAGCCGCGCGGCCGCGCCGCCTTCGACCGTCGCGGCCGGATGTCCCTCGGCGGCGGCTGGTTCGAGGCGCGCGCCGAGACCGCGACGCGCCTGCTCGCCGCGCTCCGGGATGCCAACACGATGACTCTCACGGCGCTGGTCGAGCCGGAGCGTCCGGAGAGTCCGGGCGGGCCGATCGTCGCGCTCTCGGTGCGTCCGGGCCGGCGCAGCTTCGTGGTGCGCCAGCGCGGCGACCGCATCGAGCTCGTCCTGCGCACCGCCGAGAGCGGACCAGCGGGGGGCGAGCCGATCCCGCTGACGCGGGCCGACGCGTCGCGGCCGGCGCACGTCGCGTTCACCTTCTCGCCCGGCCGGTTGGCCGTCTACGTCGACGGCGAGCCCGTCGCGCGCCGGCCGGTGGCGGGGGACTTCTTCCACTGGCGGGAGGGGGCGCTGCTCTTCGGCGCCGAGGCCGGCAGCGACGAGCGCTTCCGCGGCGCGATCTCGCACGTCGCGATCTGGGCGCGCGAGCTCGCCGAGCCGGAGGTCGCGGCGAGCGCCGAGCGCGCGCGCGCCGCCCTCGCCTCGGCTCCCCAGCCTCCCTCCGCCGAGGTCGAGGCCCGATTGGTGGCGCGCTCGCGCGTGCCGACGCTCGACGAGATCTCCCCCTACCGCAGCGCGCTCGCCGTCGAGGAGTGGGAGGTCGTCGAGGCGATCGCGGGCGTGCCGCTCGCCGGCCGCATCCGCGTCGCTCGCTGGATGCTGCTCGACGGCCGGCCGACACCCGAGAGCGCGGAGCCTCCGGGCACCCGCCGGCGGCTCCGGCTCGAGCCGCACGCCGCACAGCCGCAGCTCGAGAGCGTCGTCCTCTCCGACACCCTGCCGCCGGCGCCGGCGGGAGCGCCACCGCTCGGCTTCGACGTCGGCTGGAGCGGCGGCTGAGGGCGGGGGAAGCGCTTGGTCTTCAGCTCCTACCTCTTCCTCTTCGGCTTCCTGCCGGCGGCGCTGGCGCTCTACTTCGCCGCGCCGGCGCGCGGCCGGAACCTCGTTCTGACGCTCCTCTCCTACCTCTTCTACGGCTGGTCGAACCCGGCCTTCTGCCTCCTGCTGCTGGTCTCGACGCTGATCGACTGGATCTGCGGCCTGGTGCTCACCGGCGCGACCCCCTGGGGCCCCGACCCGGCGCCGCTCGACCCGCAGGGGCCGCGCACGCGCCGCCAGCGGCTGGCGGTGGCGGCCTCGGTCACTTCGAACCTGACGCTGCTCGGGTTCTTCAAGTACTTCGACTTCGCGGTCGGCAGCTGGAACGACCTGGCGCGTGCGTTGGGCCTCGACGGCGCGACCTTCGAGATGGCGTTGCGCGTCACCCTGCCGCTCGGCATCAGCTTCTACACCTTCCAGTCGATGAGCTACTCGATCGACCTCTACCGCGGCCGCGCCGCGGCGATGCGCAACTTCGTCGACTTCGCCTGCTTCGTCTCGATGTTCCCGCAGCTGGTCGCCGGCCCGATCGTGCGCTTCTCCGAGGTCGCCGACCAGCTGCGCGGGCGCCGTCACTCGCTCACCCTCGCGGCTCGCGGCGCGGCCTTCTTCGCCGTCGGGCTGGCCAAGAAGGTGCTGCTCGCCAATCCTTGCGGCAAGATCGCCGACACGGTCTTCGACGCCGCTGGCTCGGGAACGCTCGAGGCCTGGTACGGCCTGGCCGCCTATTCCTTCCAGATCTACTTCGACTTCTCCGGCTACTCCGACATGGCGATCGGCCTCGGCCTCGCTCTCGGCTTCGTCTTCCCCAAGAACTTCGACTCCCCTTACCGCTCCCGCTCGATCACCGAGTTCTGGCGGCGCTGGCACCTGTCGCTCTCGACCTGGCTGCGCGACTACCTCTACGTGCCGCTCGGCGGCAATCGCAAGGGCCCGCGCCGCACCTACGTCAACCTCGCCGCCGTGATGCTGCTCGGCGGCCTCTGGCACGGCGCCTCCTGGAACTTCGTCCTCTGGGGGGGGATCCACGGTCTGCTGCTGGCGATCGAGCGCCGGGTCGGCGTCGAGCGGCTCTACGGCCGACTGCCGGGGGCGCTGCGCACCGCGCTGATCTTCCTGGTCGCCACCCTCGCCTGGGTCCCCTTCCGCGCCCCCGACTTCGCCGCCACGGCCGAGTACTTCGGGCGGCTCGTCGGCTGGAGCGCCGCGCCCGCCGCCGCCGCGCTGCTGCCCGGCCTGCTGGCGAGCCCCTACCTCGTCGTGTCGTTCGCCGCGGCGGCGCTCGTCACCTGGCTCGGCGCGCCCGCCTGGCGCTGGACCCGTGACCTCTCGCCGGCGCGCACCGCTCTCGCCCTCGGCCTCTTCGCCCTGGCGACCGCCGCGCTCGCCACCCAGAAGTTCAACCCGTTCATCTACTTCATCTTCTGATGACGCCCGTGCCGCCGCCCGTCGACCCCTCCTCGCGCGAGGAGGAAGCACGCGCCGAGATCGCCGCGACCCGCGTCGGCGCCGGCACGGCGCGCGCGCTGGTCGGCCTGCCGCTCGCCACCCTCGCGCTCGCCCTGGCGCTCGAGGGGAGAGCGCTCGTCCGCGGCGACTCGCGCCTCGCGGCGCCGCTCCCCGCCGTCGCCGAGGCCGGCACCGCTTCGACCCCCGTCCGCGGCATCGCCGCGCTGCTCGACAGCGCGCCCTGGCGCTGCAATCGCCGGCTGCTCGCGGCGGCGCGCGAGATCGAAGCGCGCTTCGACGAAGGCTCGGCGTTGGCGAGGGCGATTCGCCCCTGGGGGCAGCTCGCGTTGACCGCGACCCTCGGCTACGGCAACGAGGAGGCCTACGTGGGGCGCGACGGGCACCTGGTCTACCGCGCCGACTTCGACCACTTGACGGCGCGCGGCGGCCTCGCCGCCCGTGGCAGCGGCGATCCGCTCGCCGCGACGATCGCCTTCGCCCGCGAGCTCGAGGAGCGCGGCATCGCGCTCCTGCTCCTCCCGGTTCCGGCCAAGCCCTCGATCCACCCGGAGCGCTTCGTCGCCGCCGCCCCCGGCCCGCCCCTGCCGAGCCCGCGTGACCGCGCTTTCGCCGAGGCGCTCGCCGAGTCCAACGCACCGCTCCACCTCTTCGACCCGGCGCCGATCCTCGCGGCGCGCGCGCGCGAATCCTCCGCTTACCTCGAGCACGACACGCACTGGCGCCCCGCCGCGATGGACGATGTCGCTCTCGAGCTCGCCTTGCGCCTGCGTGCCCTCGGCGACCTGCCGGAAGGCGACTCGACGCGATATCTCGAAAGCGCGGACGTGGTGGAAGGCACCGGCGACATCGCGAAGCTCCTCGGCCTGCCGGATCGCTTTCCCTTCCAGGGCAAGGAGCGCCTGGAGCTGCGCCGAACGCAGACCGCCGAAGGCGCCGCCTGGCGCGCGACGCGCGGCGCGCCCGTCCTCCTGCTCGGCGACAGCTTCTCGGCGATCTACTCGAATCCCGAGCTCGGCTTCGGCGCGAGCGCCGGCCTGGCCGAACGGCTCGCCCTCCACCTCGGCCTACCGGTCGACCGGATCGTCCGCAACGCCGGCGGCGCCTCGGCCACCCGCGCGGCGCTCGCCGAAGAGCTCGCTCGCGATCCCGGCCGGCTCGATGGCGTGCGCGCCGTCGTCTGGCAATTCGCCGCCCGCGAGCTGACCTCCGGGAACTGGCGC
>WYBK01000220.1 GCA_011525905.1 Acidobacteriota bacterium | reverse complement strand
TCAGCCGGGGAAGGCGCCGCCGCCGAAGGCTTTGCGCAGCCAGCCGCCCTTGACGCCCTTGAGCATCTTCTTCATCTGGAGGTACTGCTTCATCAGCTGGTTGATCTGCTGGACGGAGGTGCCCGAGCCCCGGGCGATGCGCTTCTTGCGGCTGGCGTTCAGGAGCGCCGGGTTGCGCCGTTCGGCGAGCGTCATCGAGTTGATGATCGCCTCGGTCGCCGCCAGGCGCCGCTCGTCGGCGTCGCCGACCTCGGGCAGGCCCTTGAGCGGACCCATCTTGGGCAGCATCTCGAGGACGTTCTTCAAGGGCCCGAGCTTGCGCACCTGGCGCAGCTGGTCGCGCAGGTCCTCGAGGGTGAACTCCTTGCGCGAGAGCCGCTCGGCCAGGCGCTGGGCCTCCTTGGCGTCGACCGTCTCCTGCGCCTTCTCGATCAGCGCCAGCACGTCGCCCATGCCGAGGATGCGCGAGGCCATGCGCGCCGGCGAGAAGAGCTCGAGGTCCTCCGGCCGCTCGCCGACGCCGGCGTAGCGGATCGGCACCTTGACGACCTCGCGGATCGACAGCGCGGCGCCGCCGCGCGTGTCGCCGTCGAGCTTGGTGAGCAGCACGCCGGTCAGCGCCAGCACCCGGCCGAACTCCTGGGCGCTCTTGACCGCGTCCTGGCCGGTCATCGCGTCGGCGACGTAGAGGATCTCGCGCGGCTCGACCGCCGCCGCGAGCGCCGCGATCTCGACCATCAGCGGCTCGTCGACGTGCAGGCGGCCGGCGGTGTCGATCAGCACCACGTCGCGCCCCCGTTCGCGGGCATCGCGCACCGCCCGCCGGCCGAGCTCGACCACCCCTTCGCCCGGGTCGGGAGTGAGCACCGGCAGCTCGACGCGCGCGCCGACCTGGACGAGCTGCTCGACCGCGGCGGCGCGCTGCAGGTCGGCGGCGACCAGCAGCGGGTAGCGGCCGCGCGACGCCAGCCGGCGACCGAGCTTGCCGGCGGTGGTCGTCTTGCCCGAGCCCTGGAGGCCGCAGAGCAGGATCACCGCCGGGGCGCCGTCGACCCGCAGCTCCTGGGCATCCGCCCCGCCGAGCGTCTCGGCGAGCTCGTCGCGGACGATGGCGATCACCTGCTGGGCGGGCGAGAGGCTCTCGAGCACCCGCTCGCCCAGCGCCTTCTGCTCCACCCGGGCGAGGAACTCCTTGACCACGCGGAAGTGGACGTCCCCCTCGAGCAGCGCCAGCCGCAGCTCCTTGAGGGCCGCGGCGAGGTGCTCCTGGGTGATCCGCCCCTCGCCGCGCAGCCGGCGGAAGACTTCCTGGAATCTGTCCTGCAGGCCTTCGAACATGGGATCGAACCGCGCCGGGGGGTGGACACCCGGCCGCCGGGGTCGGAGAGACTATCAGGCGCCAAGGAGATCCGATGCCCCAACCCCCAGTCCGCGTCCCCCTCCCCTTCGCCCTGGCCACCCTCCTGCTCGCGCCGGCGCCCGGCGGCGCCGAATCGCTGCTCGACCTGCCGATCGGCGACCCGGGACGTCGCGACCGGATGGCTCCCGTGGTGCTCGACGGCGTCACCGACAGCGCCCGCGGCGAGGTCGTCACCCCCGCCGAGCTCGCCGCGCGGCTCGACGGCGTCCGCCTCCTCCTGGTCGGCGAGAGCCATACCGAAATGGAGTTCCACCGCGTTCAGCTGCGCGTCCTCGAGGAGCTCGTGCGCCGCGGCCGCAAGGTTCGGATCGGTCTCGAGATGTATCCGGTCGCCGGCCAGGACTGGCTCGACCGCTGGATCGGCGACGAAGGGGTCGACGAGCAGGCGTTCCTCGCCGGTTCCCGCTGGTACCACCATTGGGGCTACCACTGGGACTACTACCGCGCGATCTTCCTCTTCGCCCGGCGCCAGGGCGTGCCGATCCACGGGCTCAACGTCCCGCGCGCGCTGGTCCAGACCATGCGCCGGGAGGGGCGCTCCGGTCTCGCCCCCGAGCAGCGGGCCCTGCTGCCCGAGCGGATCGATACCGACAGCGACGAGCACCGTCGCCTGTTCCGCGCCTTCTTCTCGGGCGAGGGGATGCACGGCGCGCTCTCCGACGAGCAGTTCGAGGGGATGTTCCGCGCCCAGTGCACCTGGGACGCGGCCATGGCCCACAACGCCCTGCAGGTCCTCGCGGGCGCCGGCGGCGACGGCTCGATCCTGGTCGTCCTGGTCGGGTCGGGACACGTCGCTTACGGCCTCGGCGTCCAGCGGCAGGCCGCGCTCTCCTTCGCCGGCCGCATCGCCTCGGTCCTCCCGATTCCGGTCGAGGACGCCGACAGCGGCGAGCCGGTGCGCGAGGCGCGCGCCTCCTACGCCGACTTCTTCTGGGGCGTTCCGCTCGAGCGCGAGCCCCTCCACCCCGTCCTCGGCGTCTCGACCGCCGAGCAGCAGGGCGACGAGCCGCTGCGCGTGCTCTTCGTCTCGAAGGGCTCCCCGGGCGAGGCGGCCGGATTCGCGCCGGGAGACGAGATCCTCTCGATGGACGGCGCGCCGGTGCCCGACAAGGAGACGCTCGCACGCCGGATCTCGGAGCTGCGCTGGGGGGACGCCCCGCGCTTCCGAGTGCGCCGCGGCGAGGAGGAGCGCGAGCTGGTCGCCTACCTGCGCCGCAGCGTCCGCGAGGCAGAACCCTGCCCCGAGGCGCCCCGCCCGCCAGTGGCCTCCGAGCCCCCGGCCGCACCCGAAGCGCCGCAGTCGATGCCGCCCCACGGAGGTCGGCCGTGAGCGTCTGCACCCGAATCCCCTTCGCTCTCGCGGCCGTCCTGACGGCTCTGGGCGCCAGTCGCGTGGCCGGCGCCGACGCGCCGGCCACCGCGCCCCGGATCCGTCATGAGCTCGAGGTCCGGCTCGACCCTGCCGCCGGCCGCATCGCGGTCGCCGACCGGATCCGGCTGCCAGGGAGCGGTCCCCTCGACTTCTCTCTGAACGCCTCCCTGACCCTTCTTCGTTCCGACCCTCCGGCCGAGCGCCTGCCGCCGGGCGAGGCAGGGCCCGGCGCCTCGAGCTCCCCGGTCGCGGGCCAGAACTCCTCCGACCGACTCGCTCGGGACGTGGAGCTCGCCCGCTACCGGGTCGAGCTTCCCCCGGACGTCCGCGAGCTCGAGCTCGAATACGAAGGACCCTTCGACTTCGGCCTCGAGTCGCAGGAGGAGGAGTACGCCCGCGGCATCCGCGAGACCGCCGGCATCGTTTCGGCCGAGGGGGTTTACCTCGCCGGCGCCGGCCACTGGTACCCGGTCTTCGACGACGCCCTGATCGAGTTCCGGCTCGAGGCCGCTCTGCCCGAAGGTTGGCACCTCGTCGCGCAGGGAGCGGGTGAGTCACGCGGCGACGACGGCGTCGCCCGCTGGGACTCGGCCGGACCGACCGACGAGATCTACCTGGTCGGCGGGCCGCTGATCGCCTACCGGCGCCCCGCCGGGACGGCCGAGGCGCAGGTCTACCTGCGTTCGCCCGACCCGGCTCTGGCCGAGCGCTACCTCGAGGCGACCGCGCGCTACCTCGAGATGTACTCCGCGCTGATCGGGCCCTACCCCTACGGCAAGTTCGCGCTGATCGAGAACTTCTGGGAGACCGGCTACGGCATGCCCTCCTTCACCCTGCTCGGCTCGCAGGTGATCCGACTGCCGTTCATCCTCGCCTCCTCCTACCCGCACGAGATCCTGCACAACTGGTGGGGGAACTCGGTCTTCGTCGACTACGAGAGCGGCAACTGGTGCGAGGGGCTGACCGCCTATCTCGCCGACCACCTGATCCAGGAGCAGGGCGGACGGGGCGCCGGCTATCGGCGCGACGCGCTGCAGCGCTACGCCAGCCACGTCTCGGCGGCGCGTGACTTCCCCCTCGTCGAGTTCCGCTCGCGCCACAGCGCCGCGACCGAGGCGGTCGGCTACGGCAAGACGTCGATGGGCTTCCACGCGCTGCGGCGGCGCGTCGGCGACGAGGCCTTCCGCGCCTGGCTCGCCTCCTTCTACCGGGAGCAGCGCGGCCGCCGGGCGAGCTTCGCCGACGTGCGCGCCTCGCTCGAGCGGGTCACGGGCGTCGACCTCGGCCGCTTCTTCCGCGAGTGGACCGAGTGGACGGGGGCGCCGGCTCTCGAGGTCGCGGTCGACGCGACAGCGCCCTCCGGCGCCGGCTACCGAGTCGCCGGCCGGCTGCGCCAGATCCAGGACGGCCCGCCCTACGAGCTCGGCGTGCCGCTGGTCGTCCAGACCGCGGGCGGCGGCGTGCGCGAGGTGGTGCGCGTGGACTCGGCCGAGACACCCTTCGCGCTCGAGGTGGCCGAGCCGCCGCTCGCCCTCCACGTCGATCCCGAGTTCGACCTCTTCCGCCGCCTCGAGCCGCTCGAGATCCCCCCCTCGATCGGCCAGCTCTTCGGCGAACCGAAGATCCTCGCGGTGCTCCCCGCCGCCGCAGCGGAGGTCGAACGCACCGCTTACCGGGCGCTCGTCGAAGGATGGGCGAGCGCCCACCAACGGCCCGAGTTCGTGCTCGACGACGCCGTCGACAGGCTGCCCGCGGATCGCGGCGTCTGGCTCCTCGGCCGGTCCAACCGATTCGCCCCGACGCTCTTTCCCGCCGGCTCGCCGCTCGCCTTCGGTGCCGAGGAGGCGCTGCTCGCGGGAGAGCGGCTCCCCTTCTCCGGCCACTCCCTCGTCGCGGTCGCCCGCCACCCGGGCGACCCGGCGCGCGCCGCCGGCTGGATCGTCGCCGACCCGCCCGGGGCCCTCCCCGGCCTCGGCCGCAAGCTGCCCCACTACGGCAAGTACAGCTACCTCGGCTTCGAAGGCCACGAGCCGGCGAACGTGCTCAAGGGGCAGTGGTCCACGGCCGACTCCCCCCTGGTCGTCGACCTGCGCCCGCCGTCCGAGCGCTCCCTCCCCCTGCCCCCGCTGCAGCTCGATCCCGCTCCCCCGCTCGTCCCAGCCCTGCCGGAAGGCCAGCCCATGCGACCGGGCCGACGATGAACAAGCTCCATTGAAGGGGGTAGAGAGCCGAGCGCCGGCGGCGGGCGGAGGGCGTCCCGGCCCGGCGGGCGTTCCGGGCGCACCGGCTGCGCCCGTCCGCGCCCTGGCAAGCCGCGCTCTCCCCCCCAACGCTCGACGCGCAGCGCCGCCGTCGCGCGGATCGCGATATCCTGCGCCGATCCGCGCGGGCAGTCGCCGCGCGGAATCCCATGGAACGCCGCGCCAAGATCGTCGCCACGCTCGGCCCCGCCTCGTCCGACGAGGCGGCGCTCGCGGCCCTGCTGCGCGCCGGCGCCGACGTCCTCCGCCTCAACCTCTCGCACGGCACTCCGGAGTCGCACCGCGCGACGCTGCGCCGCGCGCGCGAGGTCGCCGCCGAGCTCGGCCGGCAGGTCCCCGTGCTACTCGACCTGATGGGCCCGCGCTACCGGCTCGGCCAGCTCGCCGAGGGCCCCCGCCGGTTGCGGCGCGGCGAGCGGCTGACGATCGGCGATCCGGGCGACGGCGCCGACCTGCCGGTCGACGACCCCGGCTTCCTGCGCCATCTCCGGGCCGGCGAGCGCGTGCTGATCGACAACGGATTGGTCGAGCTCGAAGTGATCGCCAAGCGGGGGCGCAAGCTCTCCGCGCGGGTCGTGCACGGCGGGCCGGTCGCCACCCGCAAGGGGATCAACCTCCCCGACTCGAAGCTCCCCTTCACCATCTCCGAGAAGGACCGCGCCGACATCGCCTTCGCGGTCGAGGAGGGCGCCGACTACCTGGCGGCGAGCTACATCGGCCGCGGCCGCGACGTCGAGGCGATCCGGCAGGAGGTCCTCGCGCGCGGGCCAGCGATTCCGATCGTCGCCAAGCTCGAACGCGCGGTCGCCGTCGAGCACATCGACGAGATCGTCGCGGCCGCCGACGCGGTCATGGTGGCGCGCGGCGACCTGGGCGTCGAGGTGCCCCTCCATCAGGTGCCGGTCCTGCAGAAGCGGATCATCGCGGCCGGCCGGCGCGCCGGCAAGCCGGTGATCGTCGCCACCCAGATGCTCGAGTCGATGATGGAGCAGCCGCGGCCGACCCGCGCGGAATCTTCGGACGTCGCCAACGCGGTCTTCGACGGCGCCGACGCGCTGATGTTGTCCGGGGAGACCGCCGCCGGCCGGCACCCGGTCGAGGCGGTCCGGACGATGGCGCGCATCGTCGTCGAGGCCGAGGAGTACCGGCGCCGGGTGCTCGAGGGCGCCGACGCGCCGCGCGACCTGTCCCGGCTGGCGAGCCACCTCGGCACCGCGCCACGCCGACCCGACCTCGAGCCGGAGCTCGCCGGTGCGATCGAGATCGCCGACGTCATCGCCGCGGCGGCCGTGCACGCCGCCTCCAAGCTCGACGACAGCGTCATCGTCGCCTTCTCGCAGGGGGGCTTCACGGCGCGCCGGATCGCGCGCTACCGGCCGCTCGTCCCCACCCTGGTCTTCACCACCGACGAGCGCGTCGCCCGGCGCATCCAGCTGATCTGGGGCACCCGTCCGATCCACCTCGACCGCGAGGTGCAGCACCGCGACGACCTGGTCCAGGTGGTCGAGCGGGAGCTGCTGATTCGCCGGCTCATTCGGCCGGGCGAATGCATCGTCCTGCTCATGGGCTTCCCGATCCAGGAGCGGCCGCTGACCAACCTGCTGCGCATCCACCGCGTGCCGCGGGGCTGAGCCCCGGCCGGGCCGTCCGAGCGAAGGCGCGCGTGATCCCGCTCTCGGACTCGCGGCGCCAGCGGCGCCTCCCCTGGGTCACCTGGCTGCTGGCGGCGGCCTGCGTCGCCGCCTTCGCCTGGGAGGTCTCGCTCGGCGAGCGGCTCGCTCCCCTTCTCGAGCGCCACGCCTTCGCCCCGGCCGACCTCGGGCGGATCGACGGCGCGCGCTCGGCGCTCGAGGTCGCGGCCGCGCTGCTGATCTCGCTCTTCCTGCACGGCTCGCTGCTGCACTTGGGGGGCAACCTCGCCTTCCTGCTGGTCTTCGGCGACGACGTCGAGGAGGAGCTCGGCAGGGTCCCATTCTTCGCGGTCTACCTGGGCAGCGGCCTCGTCGCCTCGCTCGCGCACGCGGCGATGGAGCCCCGCTCCGAGCTCCCGCTGGTCGGCGCCTCGGGCGCGATCGCCGGGCTGCTCGCGGTCTTCCTGGTGCGCTTTCCGCGGGCGCGGCTGGCGGGCGTGCTGCCGCTCGGCTGCCTCTGGCTGCCGGCCCGGAGCCGGGCCTGGCTGTTCGTGCCGCTCTGGTTCCTGCTCCAGCTCGCCGCCGCCTTCGTCGAGCTCGGGCGGGTCGGCGCGACGCGCCCGGGCGTCGCCTGGTACGCCCACCTGGCGGGCTTCGCGGCGGGCCCGCCGCTCGCGCTGCTGCTCGGCCGCCGGCGCCGCCTCAGCCGTAAACGACGCTCTTGACGTTGACGAACTCGAGCATGCCGGCGCGCGCCAGCTCGCGCCCGAAACCCGAGCGCTTGATGCCGCCGAAGGGGAGGCGGGGATCACTCGCGACCATGGCGTTGACGAAGACCGAGCCGGCCTCGAGCTCGACCTCGGCGCGCTCGGCCTCCCGCCGGTCGCCCGTCCAGATCGCCGCCCCCAGGCCGAAGGGCGTGGCGTTGGCGAGCTCGATCGCATGGTCGAGATCGCGCGCGCGCAGCAGCGTCGCGACCGGACCGAACAGCTCCTCCTCGAACGCCGGCGAGCCGGGCGGCGGCTCGGCGATCGCGGTCGGCTCGTAGAAGTTGCCGGGGCGGTCGAGCCGCCGGCCGCCGATCAGCAGCCGACCGCCCGCGGCCAGCGAGCGTTCGACCTGGCCGGCCAGATCCTCGAGGATCGTCGGCGTGGCGAGCGGGCCGACCTCGGTCGCCGGGTCGCGCGGATCCCCGACCACCAGCGCGCCCAAGCGCGCGACGAAGGCGCGCTCGAACTCCTCGTAGACCTGCCGGTGCACGATGAAACGCTTGGCGGCGATGCACGATTGACCGTTGTTGATCGTGCGCGCCTCGACCGCCGTCGCCACCGCCCGCTCGAGGTCGGCCGAGGGCAGCACGACGAACGGGTCGCTGCCGCCGAGCTCGAGCACGCACTTCTTGATCGCCCGTCCGGCGGCTCCGCCGACCGAGCGGCCGGCGCCCTCGCTGCCGGTCAGCGTGACCGCCGCGACGCGCGGGTCCGCGATCAACGCCTCGACCCGCGCCGACTCGACCAGCAGCGTCTGGAAGCAGCCCGCCGGCAGCCCCGCCTCGGCGAAGACCCGCTCGATCGCCAGCGCCGAGCGCGGGACGTTCGAGGCGTGCTTGAGCAGCCCGACGTTGCCCGCCGCGAGCGCCGGCGCCGCGAAGCGGAAGACCTGCCAGAACGGGAAGTTCCAGGGCATCACGGCCAGTACGACGCCGAGCGGGTCGAAGCGGACGCGGGCCTCCGGCCAGTCGGCCGCCACCGCCTCGGGAGCCAGGAAGCGCTCGGCGTGCTCGGCGTAGTAGCGGCAGACCCAGGCGCACTTCTCGACCTCGGCGACCGCCGCGCGCAGCAGCTTGCCCATCTCCCCAGTCATGATCGCGGCGAGCTCGCCCTTGCCGGCCTCCAGGCGCTCGGCCGCGGCGGCGAGGCGGCGCGCCCGCTCGGCCACCGGGCGTCGGCCCCAGGAGCTGGCGGCGGCCGCCGCCGCCGCCAGCCGGCGCTCGACCTCGGCGTCGTCGTGCGCGGCGAAGCGCGCGACCAGCTCGCCGGTCCCCGGATCGATCGACGCGAAGCTCATGGCCGCGCCAGCCCCGTCCGCCAAACCATCCAGGCAGGCACCACCGCGATCGCGACCAGCGCGGTCGCCAGCGTGCCGAGGATCGCGACCGCGCCCATCGAGACCAAGCCGGGGTAGTGCGAGGTGGCGAGCGAGCCGAAGCCGACCACCGTGGTCAACGCGGCCAGCGCCACGCCGCGCACCGTCTCCTCGACCGCCGCGCGCACGTCCCCCTCGGGGTGCCCGGCCTCCTCGTGGAACCGGTGGAGCACGTGGATGCCGTAGTCGACGCCGATGCCGATGATCATGGTGATCACGAAGATGTTCATGAAGTTCATGTGCAGGTCGAGCGCCACCATCGCACCGATCATCCAGAGCACGCCCAACGCGAGCGGCAGCAGCGCCAGGCCGCAGGCCCGCAGCTCGCGGAAGTCGGCCCACAGCAGCAGCGCGACGAGCGCCACGCCGAGCAGCGCGGAGACCAGCGCGTCGCGGCGGATCTCTCCGCGCAGGCCGCGCGAGAGCACGTTGATGCCGGTCAGATTCGCGCCCGGCCCGAGCTCCGCGGCGAGGTCGATCGCCGCCTCCGGCACCTCGCGCTTCGGCCGCCCGGGCAGATTGTAGACCTTGACCACGCTGGTCCAGCCGCGCGGGGTCTCGCGCAGGTAGCGGTCGAGCAGCGCCGCGCCTTCCGGCAGCGCCAGGATCGCGTCGCGGGTGACCGGACCCTCCGGGTCGAGCGCCCGGAAGAGCAGCTCGAGCCCCGGACGGAAGGGCTCGAGGCGCAGCCCCTCGGCCGCGAACGCGCGCTCGACCGACGCCTCGATGCGCGCCGGATCGAGGCGGGCCGAGGCCCGCTCCGCGGCGAGCCACCCGAGGGCCGCGCGCTGCGCCTCGAGCGGCGGCAGCACCTGGGTGACGGCGTCGTAGCCGCCGAGCACTCCGGCCGCCACCCGCCGCTCGGCCTCGCGGGCCGCCCGCGCCGAGAGGGCGAGGACGCCGTCGAGCGTCGGCGCTTCGAGCACCAGCGACATGTGATCGAAGCCGGTGCCGAAGTGGCGGTTGATCTCCTGCTGCGCCAGGATGCCGCGGTTGCCCGGCGGCCGCAGCGCCTCGACGTTGTCGTCGAAGCGCAGACGCGGCAGCGCGGCCAGCGACGCGGCGCTGACCAGCGCGGCGAGCGCCAGCACGACGCCCGGCCGCGCCATGGCGAAATGCGCGATGCGCTCGACGCCGAAGGCGAAGAGGTGGAGCCGCGGCGCCCGTTCCCGGCGCCGGTGGTGCTCCTCGCTCCAGGCGATCATCGCGGGCACCAGCAGCAGCACGGCGACGAGGCAGAACAGGATGCCGGTGCCGACGATCAGCCCCATCTGCCAGAGGCCGGTGAAGTCGGTTACCAGGAAGGCATAGAAGGTCGCGGCGGTGGTCACGGCGCCGACCACGACACCGCGGGCCGTCGCGCCGCCCATCGCCGAGAGCGCCTGCTCGAGCGACGCCCCGGCCTGTCGGGCGTGCAGGTAGCGCCCGTAGAGGACGATGACGAAGTCGTTGCCCAGACCGACCAGCAGCGCCGCGACGCCGGCCGTCGTCGAGGCGAGCACGCCGACCGCGAGCGCCGAGAAGCCGAAGGTGATCGCCAGTCCGCAGGCGAGCGGCGCGAACACCAGCAGCAGCAGCGAGAGGCGCCGGTAGGCGAGGTAGAAGAGGGCGAGGACGCCGAGCAGCGAGGAGGCGACGTTGACGATGACGTCGCGGCGGATCAAGCCGGCATCGTCGAGGCCGATCATGTAGCGGCCGCCGAAGAAGACCTCGGGAGGCGGCCCCTCCTCGCCCGACAGCTCGCGCCACCGTCGCGCCTCGAGAGCGACCGTGGCCGCGACGGCGTCGTGGAGCGTGCGGTTGAAATCGATGTCCTGGGGCGGGCGCACGGGCCGGCCCAGAACCAGCAGCAGACGGTGATCGCGCGAGAGGTAGCGGCCCGAGGTCCAATCGACCGCGAGCGGGCCGCGCGCCCCGCCGATCCGATCGAGCAGGACCTCGGCCAGCCCGAGCGGGTCGAGCTTCAGGAGCTCGCGCCAGGCGACCGCCTGCGGGGTGTCGAGCAGCCGCCGAAGCTCGGCGGCCCGCTGGACGATGGCCTCGTCGGTGAGCCGCTCGGCCAGCCGGTCGCGCGCCTCGGCCTCGAGGAAGAGGGTGGCGCGCGGCAGGTACTCGGCGAGCAGCGACACCGGATCGCCGATCCGCCGGTCGACGGACTGGAAGAGCCCGGTCGCCTCGATGCCCTCGGACACCCGGTCGGCGAAGCCCTCGTAGGGATCGAGCGGCGCGCCCTCCGGGATGCGCGTGGCGACGACGAAGACGTCGGCCGACCCGAAGCGCTCCAGGGTCTCCTGGAAGACTCGAACCTCCGGGTTGTCGGTCGGCAGCAGTCGCAGCACGTCCGGGTCGAAGCGCAGCCGGGAGGCGGCGACCAGCGAGAGCAAGAGCAGCAGCAGGGTGCCGGCGAAGACGGCGAGCGGCCGCCGACCGGCCGCGAGCAGCAGGCGCCGGGTCGCCCGGGCGAAGCTCACGCCGCCGGCCGATCCGTGGCCGGGCTGGCGAGCATCCGCCGGTAACGCACGAAGTACTCGAGACCGGAGAAGAGGGTGACCACGAGCGCGATCCAGAGCGAGAGCGGCGCCAGGTGGGAGAATTCCCCGAGCTTGTTGTGGATGATCAGCAGCGAGACCGCGATCACCTGCACGACGGTCTTCACCTTGCCCGACCAGCCGGCCGGGATGACCACGCCGCTCGACGCGGCGACGTTGCGCAGCGCTCCGACGGCGAACTCCCGGGCGAGGATCGCCGCCACCATCCAGGCGGGAGTCGCCGCCGGGTTGAGCTCGACCAGCGAAACGAAAGCCGAGGCCATCAGGATCTTGTCCGCGGCCGGGTCGAGCAGCTGGCCGAGCTTGGTCACCTGACGCCAGCGCCGGGCGAGGAAGCCGTCGAGGAAATCGGTCAGCGCCGCGCCGAGGAAGAGCGCGAGGCCGAGGTACTCCTTGCCCTCGAACTTGGTGAAGAGGACGACGACGAGAATCGGGACGAGCAGGATGCGGCCGAGCGTCAGGAGTGTCGGGAGGTTCGGCATCCGCTCCGCCGTCGCGCGGTTCGGGGTCAGCCGCCGAGGCCGGCGGTGGTCAGCCGGATCCGGTTGTTGGCGTCGCGCTCGATGCGCACCGGCCGGCCGTCGAGCCCCTCGTCGCCGTGGAGCAGCCGGAAGATCTTGCGCACGTAGTCACGGGTCTCTTCGTAGGGCGGCACGCCGCCGTGCTGAACCACCGCTTCCGGGCCCGCGTTGTAGGCGGCGAGCGCCAGCTCGAGCTCGCCGAAGCGGTCGATCATCCGGCGCAGGTAGGTGGTGCCGCCGCGCACGTTCTGCTCCGGGTCCCAGGGATCGGGAACCGACAGCTCGCGGGCGGTGCCCGGCATCAGCTGCATCAGCCCCACCGCGCCCTTGCGGGAGAGCGCGCGCGGGTTGTAGCCGGACTCGACCTGGATGACCGCCTGAACCAGTCGCGGATCGAGCTCGGCGCGGAAGGCGTGCTCCTCGATCCAGCCGAGCATCTCGGAGCTCGGCACCGGCAGCAGCTGCTGCGCCAGCCGGCGCGAGCGCGCCTCGCCGGGCTCGTTGACCATCACCTTGGTGCCGTCGGAGCGCACCTCGATGCGGATCTCGGCGGACGCGGCGGGCGCGGCGGCGACGACGGCGAGCAGCGCGGCGACGGCGACTCTCATGACCGGGGCGCCATTCTACTCCCGTGCGGCCGGCGACGCCGGGGCGCCGGCGAGCCGGCCGACCAGGTCGGGCACGCGGGCGAGCGCCGCGGGCAGCTGCTCGGGCAGCTTGCCGCCGGCCTGCGCGAAGTCGTCGCGCCCGCCGCCGGAGCCGCCGACCAGCGCCGCGACGTCGCGCAACAGGCGCCCGGCGGGGACGCGCGCGCGCAGATCCTCGGTGACGGCGGCGACCAGGCTCACCTTGCCCTCGGCACGCGCGCCGATGACGACCACGCCCGAGCCGAGCTTGCCGCGCAGCACCTCGGCGACGTTGCGCAGCTCACCCGCCGGGGCGGGGGGCACCTCCCGCGCCAGCACGCGGATGCCGGCGACCTCGCTCTCGCCCTCGGCGGCGCCGGCCGGTCCCGAAACGAGCTGCAGCCGCAGCCGGGCGAGCTCCTGGTCGCGCTCCTTGAGCCGCCGCTTGAGCGCCGCGACCTCGCGCGCCGCCGCGCCGACCTCGCCGCCCAGCTCGCTCTCGACCGCCTGCAGCTCGGCCTCGCGCTCCTTGAGGAAGGCGAGCGCCGCATCGCCGGTCAGCGCCTCGATGCGGCGCACGCCCGAGGCGATGCCGCGCTCGCCGCGCAGCAGGAAGGGGCCGATCTCCCCGGTGTTGCGCACGTGGCAGCCGCCGCACAGCTCGAGCGAGACGCCGGGCACCTCGACGGTGCGCACGCGGTCGCCGTACTTCTCGCCGAACAGCGCCATGGCGCCCGCCGCCACCGCCTCCTCGAGATCGCGGTCGGCGACGATGCGCGTGTCGACCGCGCGCAGCACCCACTCGTTGACCCGCCGTTCGATCCGCTCGCGCTCCTCCGGGGTCAGCGGGCCGCCGTGAGTGAAGTCGAAGCGGAGATGGTCCGGCGCCACCAGGGAGCCGGCCTGGCGGACGCTCGGCCCCAGAACCTCGCGCAGCGCCGCATGGAGCAGGTGGGTCGCGGTGTGGTTGCGCTGCGTCGGCAGGCGGTGCGCCGTGTCGACCGAGAGCGTCAACGGCCGCTCTGGATCGAGCTCTCCCTCGACCACCTCGATCCGGTGGTAGATCACTCCGGAGCCGTCCTTCTGCGTGTCCAGCACCTCGGCGCGGCCACCGCCCCAGCTGACCCGACCCCGGTCGCCGACCTGGCCGCCGGATTCTCCGTAGAAGGGGGTGGCCGGCACGACGAGCGCGCCCTGCTCGCCGGCCACGAGGCGAGTCGCGCCGCCGCCGGCCAGGCTCACCTCGCCGTCCGGCGCGATCCGCACCACCCGCTGGGGTCGGACTCCCTCCAGGGAGAGCTGCTGCTCGGCCGGATCCGGGCGCTCGACGTACCCCACGAAGCGCGTCGGGCCGGGCGATCCCCAGCCCTCGGCGCCGACGGTGCGCTCGCGAATCCGATCGAGCCAGTCCGAGCTCCCGCTGGCCGCGCGGGAGCGCGTCCGCTGCTTCTCGAGGGCCGCCGCGAACCCCGCCTCGTCGAGGCCGAACTTCTCCTCTTCGGCGATTTCGCGCAGCAGTTGGATCGGCAGTCCGTAGGTGTCGTAGAGGCGGAAGGCGACCGAACCTGCCAGCTCGGCCGAGCCCGCGGCCTTGGCCCTCTCGATCGCCTCCTGGACCCTGCGCGAGCCGGTCGCGACGGTCGCGAGGAACTTCTCCTCCTCGGCGCGCACGGTCGACTCCGACGCGGAGCGCGTCGCCGCGAGCTCCGGGTAGGCGCCGGCCATCGCCTCGTCGACGACCGGCAGCAGGCGGCAGAGGAAGGGTTCTTCGAAGCTGAGGCGCATGCCGTGGCGCACCGCCCGCCGCAGCAGACGGCGCAGCACGTAGCCGCGCCCCTCGTTGGCGGGAATCACCCCGTCGGCGAGCAGAAAAGCGACCGCGCGCAGGTGGTCGGCGATCACGCGCAGCGAGACGTCCGACTCCGGGTCGGCGCCGTAACGCCGCCCGGCGAGCGCCGCGGCACTCTCGAGCAGCGGCCGGAAGAGGTCGGTGTCGTAGTTGGAGTCGACGCGCGCGAGCACCGCCGCCACGCGCTCGAGTCCGGCCCCGGTGTCGATCGAGGGCGCCGGCAGCGGCGCCAGCGCGCCGTTGGCCGAGCGCTCGTACTGCATGAAGACCAGGTTCCAGATCTCGAGGTAGCGCCCCGAGTCGGTGCCCTCCTGCCAGGAGACCGCGGGCCGCTCCGGGTGGCGGTCGACGAAGATCTCGCT
The DNA here is from genome assembly GCA_011525905.1 of Acidobacteriota bacterium. Lineage (GTDB taxonomy): Bacteria > Acidobacteriota > Thermoanaerobaculia > Multivoradales > JAGPDF01 > JACTMI01. The sequence continues at coordinate 12,483 of WYBK01000220.1, read as the reverse complement.
GCACGGGCCGCAGGGGCCGGTCTCGCCCATCGCCCAGAAGTTGTCCTTCTCGCCGCAGCGCTGGATCCGCCCGGCCGGCAGCCCGGAGATCCGGCACCAGAGCTCGAAAGCCTCGTCGTCGCGCTCGTAGACCGAGGCGAAGAGCTCGCCCGGCGGCAGCCCCCAGACCCGGGTGACCAGGTCCCAGCCCCACTCGATCGCCTCGGCCTTGAAGTAGTCGCCGAAGGAGAAGTTGCCCAGCATCTCGAAGAAGGTGTGATGGCGCGGGCTGGGGCCGACGTTCTCGAGGTCGTTGTGCTTGCCCGAGACGCGCAAGCACTTCTGCACGGTCACCGCGCGGCGGAAAGGAGCGGGCACCGCGCCGGTGAAGTAATCCTTGAACTGCACCATGCCGGCGTTGGTGAACAGCAGGGTGGCGTCGCCGTGCGGCACCAGCGGCGAGCTCGGCAGGGAGTCGTGGGCCCGCTCGCGGAAGTACTCGACGAAACTCCGCCGGATCTCGGCGCTCTTCATGTCCTGGACTCGCTCGCCGGGCCTGCCGTCCGCCGCGACGTCGCCCGGGCGATCACTCGTCGTCGGCGGGGAGCTCGTCCGCGTCGCTCGCGAACTCCTTCGAAACGCGGAAGATAACACTAGTCGCGAAGCCCTTGCCGGCGAGGTGCCGGGCGAGCGCCGCCGCGCCCGAACCGCGGCGCGTCCAACGGGCGGCCACCGCGCGCGCCCGCTCGAGCTCGGCCTCCGGCTCCTCGGCCTCCAAGGCTTCGAGGGCGGGGCCGATCGCCGCCTCCGGCGCGCCGCGCGAGCGCAGCTCTCGCGCGATGCGCGACCGGCCGAGTCCCTTGCGTCGCGCGAGCTCCTCGGCGAACCGCACGGCGAGCTCCTCGTCGCTTCCGAGGTAGCCGAGCGCGGCGGCGCGCGCCAGCGCCCGGTCGCTCGTCTGTGCGTCGTAGCCGCGCTCGGCGAGCTTGCGCGCGAGCTCGGCCCGGAAGTGGGGCCGACGGCCGAGCAGCTCGAGGATCTTGGCGAGCGCCTCCTCGTCCGCGCCCGCACCGGCGCCCCCTTCCGCATCCCGGCGCCCGCTCATGGTCGCAGCCTGCGCACCAGACGGCGCAGGGCGGAGCCCTCCTCGAGCCGGCGCTCCACCTCGTCGAGGCTCGCCGGCAGCAGGACGACGTTGCGGCGCCGCAGCTCGAGCAAGAGCAGCTCCATCTGGTCGGATCGGGTCTCCGACTCGCCGGCGAGCAGCCGGCGCAGGGTGGCGCGGCCGTCGATGCTCTCGAGGAAGACCCGCTGCACCACCGAGAGGCCGTCGAGCTCCCGGGTGCCCGGAGGGCGCACGTAGGCCGGCACCAGCGACTCGACCGCGTCGGCCGGCAGCAGGGCCCGCTCGGAGCCGACCAGCACCTCCTCCTCGACCAGGCCGAGCAGGATCTCCGACAGATCCAGCTCCTTGCTCGAAGGGGGTTCGCCGCCGCCCGCGCGCTCGATGCCGAGCACGCCGCGCTCGATGAGACGGGCGACGGCCTCGAGGAAGGGGAAGTGGACGCCCCCGACCCGCTCGTGCAGGCTGGCGAGCGAGATCTCGGCCGTCACCAGCCCGGCGATGCGCCGCTCGTACGGCGACAGGCCCGCGAAGCCGTACGCGGCGCCGCGGCCGACCAGCAGGGAGTCGTCGGGCAGCAGCTTGCGGATCCGGCGCTCCTCGTCGCACCATCGCGTCCCTTCGAGGACGAGCTCGCGCGGGTCGAGCAGGACCTCGAAGGGCTTGCGTATCGGCTCCTCGTCCTCGAAGTAGAAGATGCCGCGATTCCAGAGCAGTAGGTCCTGCACCGACTCGCGGATGGCGCGCTCGAGCGCCGCGCGCAGGTCCGCCTCGGCGACGCGGCCGCTCTCGAAGAGCACGAAACCGAGCGGCAGGTCGCGTGCGCGCGCCGCCAGCAGCGCATCGACCAGCGCCGGCGCCTCGACCAGGCCGTGGGCGATCAGGTGCTGGCCGAACATCTCCTGCGGTTGATTCGAGCGGCAGTAGACGACGCTGCCGCGGCGCAGGGCGACCCGCTTCTCGCGCCGCGTGCGTCGAACCACCAGAGTGCCGGTCGCGCGCTCGTGCGCCGCCCACTGCAACAGGTGGGAAGGCGGGAACGCCGCCAGCCGTCCGGTGAACTCCACCTCGCCGCGCTCCGGCCGCCGGCGCTACGCGCCGAGGCCCTAGCCCTTGGGACCTTCGATGCGCTCGATCTCGAAGGGCGAGGCAGCGGCCATGTCGTCGCCCGGCATCTGCAGCTGGGACTCCATCTCCTCGCGGGCGGCGTCGGCGGTGAACTGGATGCCCTGGAGCTTGAGCTTGAACTCGTCCGGATTGGAGGCCCTGCGCATCGCCTCCTCGAGCGTGATCAGCCCGGCCTTGTAGAGCGAGAACAGCGACTGATCGAAGGTCTGCATGCCGTACTGGCTGGTGCCCAGCGCGATCTGCTCGCGGATGTACTTGGTCTTCTCTTTGTTCTCGATGCAGTCGCGAATGTACGGCGTGACGACCATCACCTCGGCGGCCGGCACGCGGCCGATGCCATCGGCGCGCGGCATCAGCCGCAAGGAGATCACCGCCTTGAGCACCTGCGCGAGCTGGATGCGGATCTGCTTCTGGTGATGGGGCGGGAAGACCGCGATGATGCGGTTGATCGTCTCGGTCGCGTCGAGCGTGTGCAGCGTCGAGAAGACCAGGTGGCCGGTCTCGGCGGCGAGCAGCGCCGTCTCGATCGTCTCGTAGTCGCGCATCTCGCCGACCAGGATGACGTCGGGATCCTGACGCAGCGCCGAGCGCAGCGCGATCGCGAAGCCGCGCGTGTCGACGTCGATCTCCCGCTGATTCACGATCGACTTCTTGTCGCGATGCAGGAACTCGACCGGGTCCTCGATGGTCACCACGTGCTCGGTGCGCAGCGTGTTGATGTAGTCGATCATAGCGGCGAGCGTCGTCGACTTGCCCGAGCCGGTGGTGCCGGTACACAACACCAGTCCCCGTTGCTCCTCGCAGATCTTCTCGAGCACCGGCGGCAGCGTGAGCTCCCGGATGGTCAGGATGCGGCCCGGGATGACGCGCAGGACCAGCCCGACGGTGCCGCGCTGCTGGAAGATGTTGCAGCGGAAGCGGCCGAGGCCGGGCACCGAGTAGGCGATGTCGATCTCGAACTCGTCCTTGAAGCGCTGCTTCTGCCGCGCGTTCATCATGGAGAACGCCATCGCGATGGTGTCCTCCTGCATGAGCCGCTTGAGCTCCGGCAGCGGCATCAGCTTGCCGTCGATGCGCAGCACCGGGTGCGAGCCGACCTTCAGGTGCAGGTCCGAGGCCTTCCTCTCGACGGCGATCTTGAGCAAGTCGTTGACGTTCATCTCGCCCCCTTGCGGCCTCCGGCGCGCTGCTTCAAGAGACCTCGACGACCGCCGCCGGCACGCGGGTCAGCCAGCCGTGACGGTCGGGCTTCTCGCCGCGGGTCAGCGCCAGGAACTCGGCGGTGAGGCGACGCGTGATCGGCCCCGGCTGGCCGTCGCCGACCTCGACACGGTCGATCGAGCGGATCGGGGTCACCTCGACCGCGGTGCCGGTGAAGAAGGCCTCGTCGCAGGTGTAGAGCATGCCGCGCGGAATCGCCACCCGCCGGATCTCGATGCCCATCTCCTCGGCCAGCGTCTGGATCGAGCCGCGGGTGATGCCCGGCAGGATCGAGGACGACACCGGCGGCGTGTAGAGCACGCCGTCCTGGACCAGGAAGATGTTCTCGCCCGACCCCTCGGAGACGTAACCGTTGCTGTCGAGCGCGATCCCCTCGGCGTAGCCGTCGGCGATCGCCTCCATCTTGATCAGCTGCGAGTTGAGGTAGTTGGCCGTCGCCTTGGCGAGCGCCGGCGAGCTGCCGAGGCCGGAGCGCCGCCAGGAGGAGACGCAGGCGTCGACCCCCTTTTCGATCGCGTCGTCGCCGAGGTAACGCCCCCAGGGCCAGACCGCGATCGCCACCTCGACCGGGCTCTTGAGCGGGTTGATCCCGACCGTGCCGAAGCCGCGATAGACGATCGGGCGGATGTAGCACTCCTCGAGCTCGTTGGCGCGGATCGCCTCGAAGCAGGCCTGGGTCAGCTCGGCGCGCGAGAACGGAATCTGCATGCGGTAGACCTTGCAGCTGTTCTCGAGACGCTTCAAGTGCTCCTCGAGCCGGAAGATCGCCGGTCCGGCCGGTGTCTTGTAGCAGCGGATCCCCTCGAACAGGCCCGAGCCGTAGTGGAGCGCGTGGGCCATCACGTGCACGGTGGCCTTCTCGAACTCGACCAACCGGCCGTTCATCCAGACCCACTTGATCCCCTCGAACGGGCTCTGCGCCACGGTCACCTCCCTAGCGGTCTAACTGGGCTCCGGGGCATCGTAAACCCCGCCCCGGAGGGTGTCAACGAACCGCGCCGCGGCCGGTCGCGAGCAGGAACCCGGCCGCGACGATCGCCGCGGTCTCGACCCGTAGGACGCGCGCGCCGAGCGACCAGGTCGCGCAGCCGGCGCGCACGAGTCGATCCCTCTCGCCGGCGCTCCAGCCTCCCTCGGGGCCGACGGCTACCGCGAGCCTTCCGGACGCGACCTCCGCAGGAAAAGGCGGGGTCCCCGCGGTGTCGAGCAGGATCACCCCCCTGCCGCCTGGCGAGCGCGCCATGAGCGCCTCGATCCCGGCCTCGACGACGAGCTCGGGAACGCGGGCGCGGCCACACTGTTCGACCGCTCCCGCCGCCACCCGACGGAGCCGCTCGAGCTGCGCGGCCGGCAGCGGCCGCGCGGCGCGCTCGGTGGCGACGAAGCGCACCGCGACGACGCCGATCTCGGTCGCCTTCTCGACCAGCCAGGCGGCGCGCTCCGGCTTGGGCGGCGCGACCCAGAGCTCGACCTCGAGGTCCGGCTCGTTGGCGGACGCCTCCTCTCCCAGCCGCGCCAGGGCCGCGCTCCTCGAGATCGCCGTGACCTCGGCGAAGCGCGCCCGCCCCGCGCCGTCGGTCAGCCGCAGCGTCTCGCCGACGCCGAGCCGCTTGACCCGGAAGAGGTGGTGGTAAGCCTCCCTCTCGATCCGCCACTCCTCCGCCGCGAGCGCTTCGGGCGGCACCACCAGCGTCGTCGCGGTCGCAGCGCTCAAGGGTCGACTTCCATCGCGAGGGCCACCCACTCCCCTTCTTCCTTCCGGCCCCGTGGGCGAAAACCGTGGCTCGCGATCCGCTGCTTCGCCGCTTCCTCCTGATCGAGGAGGATTCCAGAGAAGAGGGCGCTGGCTCGCTCGCTCAGGCAAGCCCGCAGGCTCGGCAGATCCCCGCCGATCTCGTCGGGTATCACGTTGACGAGCGCCAGGTCGAAGCGGCACGACGCCAGCCCCACTCCTGCAATGGAAACCGCTGCGAGCGAACCGGCGAAGACGCGGACCGGCGGCCGGCCGTTGAGCGCGCCGTACTGCCGGACCAGGAGGGCGGCGGCTGGATCGACATCGAAGGCGACCACTTCGCGCGCGCCGAGCAAGTGGGCGGCGAAGGCCAAGATGCCGGTGCCGCAGCCGACGTCGAGCACCCGGAGGCCGGCGCAGCCGGTCTCCTCGAGCAGCTCGAGCGCCAGCCTTGTCGACTCGTGGCTGCCGACGCCGAAGGCGGTGCGCGCGGGCAGGCGCAAGAGGAAGCGATCGCCCGGGTCGTAGGGCGCTCCGACCTCCTCCGGCTCGCGCGGGTCGACGAGGAAGCGGCCGCCGATCTCGATCGGCCCCGAACGCGTCCGCCAGGGCTCGAGCCAGTCGCGCTCGGCGACCGACTCGGCGACTCCGAGAGTGGCCCCCGGGCACCAGGCCTCGAACGCGGCACGCGCCTCGGCGTCGGGCGCGCCGCCCGCCGCGAAGTAGAGCCAGCCGGTCGGGCGGTCCGCATCCGCCTCGCCGTCGAGCTCGAGCCCGCCGCCGCCGGCGCTCCAGAGCCAGCCGGCGAGCGCTTCTTCCTGGTCGGGAGGGATCGAGAAACGGAGGCGGACGGCGCCGCTCATCCGCCGAAGAGGTCCTTGACCTTGTCGAGGACGCCGCGCGCCGTCTTGACCGGCTGCTTCTCGAGCTCCGCCAGCCGCTCGAGCAGCTCGCGCTGCTCGTCGGTGAGCTGCGACGCCTTGGGCACCCGCAGAGCGATCTCGACCACGTGGTCGCCGCGCCCCGAGCCGCCCAGCCGCGCGATCCCCTGACCCTTGAGGCGGAACTGCCGCCCTGGCGGCGTGCCCGGCGGGATCGCCAGCGACTCGGAGCCGTGCAGCGTCTCGACCACGATCTCGCCGCCCAGTACCGCCTGGGCGTAGCCGATCTCCTCGACGGTCAGCACGTGCGGGCCCTCGCGGTGGTAGCGCTCGTGCGCGGCCACCGCGATCACCACGTAGAGGTCGCCGGTGCGTCCGCCCCGCCGCCCGGGCTCGCCCTCGCCCTGCAGACGCAGCCGGGCGCCGCTGTCCACGCCCGCCGGGATCTGGACCTCCAGCCGCCGGCGCGCCTCGACCCGGCCGTCGCCACGGCAGGTCGGACAGGGGTCGGAGATCTTCGTGCCGGCGCCCTCGCAGGCCGGACAGGTGCGGGCGACCGTGAAGAACCCTTGCGAGTAGCGCACCTGCCCGCGGCCGCCGCAGGTGCGGCAGGTCTCCGGCCGTGCCCCGTCCCGACCGCCACTGCCGCCACAGCGCCCGCACGGTTCGAGCCGCGGGAACTCGAGCTCGCGCGTCGCGCCGAAGACCGCCTCCTCGAAGGGGATCTCCAGGTCGTAGCGCAGGTCGGCGCCGGGCTCGGGGCCGCCCGCGCGGGCGCGCGCGCCGAAGCCGCCGCCGAAGCCGAAGAGGTCTCCCAGGATGTCGGAGAAGTCGCCGAACACGGAGGGGTCGAAACCGCCGCCGGCGAACGGGCTCGGTCCGGCCTGGCCATAGCGATCGTAGGAGGCGCGCCGCTCCGGATCCGAGAGCACGGCATAGGCCTCGGCCGCCTCCTTGAACCGCTCCTCGGCCTCGGCGTCACCGGGGTTCTTGTCCGGGTGGTAGCGGACCGCGAGCTTCCGGTAGGCGGCCTTGATCTGCTGCGGCGAGGCGTCGCGCGCCACGCCCAGCACCTCGTAGAAGTCTCGCGTCTTCGGCGGCATGCGGCGGGCTCAGCCCAGCGACTTCTCCCCGGGGCGTCCCGAGTCCTTCTCGCCCGTGCTCGCCAGCATCATCTCGGAGAGCTGCCGCGAGATCGAGTTCAGGTCGTAGAGCGCAGTCTCCAGGTCCGCGCGCGACTCGCTGCCGAGCGCCACGCGGGCGCGCAGCAGGATGTCCGAGACCTTCTTGCGGTCCTTGTCGCCGAGCGCGTCGCGGAACTGCTGGAACACCTTTTCGTTGGTGTAGATCAGCCCCTCGATCCGGTTGCGCATGCGGCGCAGCTCGCGCTTCTGCGCGTCCTGCTGCGCGAATCGGTCGGCCTCCTGGACCAGCCGCTCGATCTCCTCCTTCGACAATCCGCCGGCCGGGTTGATCTGGATCGACTGCGACTGATTGGTGGCGACGTCGCGCGCCGAAACCGAGACGATGCCGTTCGAGTCGATGGCGAAGGTCACCTCGATCTGCGGCACGCCGCGCGGCGCGGGCGGGATGCCGACCAGCTCGAAGCGGCCGAGCGAGCGATTGGCGGAGGCGATCTCGCGTTCGCCCTGCAGGACGTGAATCTCCACCGTGTCCTGGTTGTCGACCACGGTGGTGAAGATCTGGGTGTTCTTGGTCGGAATCGTCGCGTTGCGTTCGATCTGCTTGACGAACAGGCCGCCGTGCGTCTCGATGCCGAGCGACAGCGGCGTCACGTCGAGCAGCACGAGGTCCTTGATGTCGCCGCGGATGATGCCGCCCTGGATGGCGGCGCCGATCGCCACCACTTCGTCGGGATTGATATCGCGGTTGGGGGCCTTGCCGAAGATCTTCTCGACCGTACGCACCACCAGCGGCGTGCGCGTCTGGCCACCGACCAGCAGGATCTCGTCGATGTCCTCCGCCGCCAGCCCGGCCTGATCGATGGCGTCGAGGCAGGGTCCCTCGGTGCGCGCCACCAGGTCGGCGACCAGCGACTCGAAATGGCCGCGCGACAGCGTACGCGACAAGTGGCGCGGACCGCTGTCGTCGGCGGAGATGAACGGCAGGTTGATCGTCGCCTCGGTCGCGGTCGACAGCTCGCACTTGGCGCGTTCGGCGGCCTCCTTGAGACGCTGCAGCGCCATGCGGTCGGTGCGCAGGTCGATCTCGGTCTCGGAGCGGAACTCCGCGATCAGCCAGTCGATGATCCGCTGATCGAAGTCCTCGCCGCCCAGATAGGTGTCGCCCGCGGTCGACTTGACCTCGAAGATGCCCTCGGAGAGCTCGAGCACCGAGATGTCGAAGGTGCCGCCGCCGAGGTCGTAGACCGCGATCCGCTTGCGGCTCTGGACCCGGTCGAGACCGTAGGCGAGCGCCGCGGCGGTCGGCTCGTTGAGGATGCGCAGCACCTCGAGGCCGGCGATGCGCCCGGCGTCCTTGGTCGCCTGGCGTTGCGAATCGTCGAAGTAGGCGGGCACCGTGACGATCGCTTCGCGGACCGGCTCGCCGAGCACCTCCTCGGCGAAGCTCTTGAGCTCGCGCAGCACGAAGGCGGCGATCTCCTCGGGGCTGTGCTGGCGCTCGCGAATCTGGATCTTGACGTCGCCGTTCGGCGCCTCGACCAGGGCGTAGGGCAGCAGGTCGCGGGCGCGCTGCACGTTCGGGTCGTCGTACTTGCGGCCGATCAAGCGCTTGACCGCGTAGACCGTCTGCTGCGGATTGGTGATCGCCTGGCGCTTGGCGATCTGGCCGACCAGCCGGTCGCCGTCGGCGGTGAAGGCGACGATCGAGGGGGTGGTCCGGCTGCCGTCGCGATTGGCCAGCACGCGCGGGGAGAAGGCCTCCACCAGCGCCACGCAGCTGTTGGTCGTGCCGAGGTCGATGCCGATGATCTTGCTCACGCCTCGTCTCCCGTCGACGCGACGCTGGGCGCCGGCGCGTCCCCGTCGGCCGCGGCGGCCTCCTCGGCGCCCTCGACCGGCAGGGCGACGCGCACCATCGCCGGCCGCAGCAGGCGGTCGTGCAGCCAGTAGCCGCGCTGCAGCTGCGCTACCACCGTGGGCCGGGAGACCTCGGTCGACTCCTCGCGCGCCACCGCCTCGTGCACCTGCGGGTCGAAGCGCTCGCCGAGCGCCGGCACCTCGGTCAGGCCGAAACGCTCGAGCACGTCGGCCAGCTGGCGGGCGATCATCTCGACCCCGCGCCGGAGATCTTCCAGCTGCCCCTGCGCGCTCACGGCGCGTTCGAGGTTGTCGAGCACGGGCAACAGCTCGCGCATCGGCTCGGCGAGCGCGTACCGCCGGGTCTCGTCCCGCTCGCGCTCCACCCGCTTGCGGAAGTTGTCGAGGTCGGCGCGCAAGCGCAGATGGCGATCGCGCAGCTCCGCGATCTCGCGCGCGGCGGCGCTCGCCGCCTCGGCCTCCGCGGCGCCGGCCTCCGCCTCCGGGTCCCCTTCGAAGCCGAGGATCTCGATCTCGGCCTCGCGGTCCTCTTCCGGGCCCCGCACTTCGGTCGCCGAGGGCTCCTCGGCCGCGCTCCGGCGCTCGTCCGTCAAGCTCTCTCTCCTCCCCGCGAGGCGTTGTCCACGAGCGCCCGCGACAGCGACTCGCCCAGATAGTCGACCAGCGGGATGATGCGATCGTAAGGCATGCGCGCCGGCCCGAGAATGCCCAGGCTGCCGCGCGCCCGCCCGTCGGCCCCGAATGGCCGCGCCACCAGCGAGAGGCCGAGGTCGGAGGTCAGCTCACTGTCCTCGCCGATCACCACCCGCACGCCGGTGCCGTCGAGGCACTGATTGAGGAGCGCGACCAGGTGCTGGCGCTCTGTGAAGGTGTCGAGCAGCCGGCGCACGCGATCGACGTCGGAGATCTCGCCGCGGCCGACCAGGTGGGCGGTCCCCTCGACCACCAGGTCGCGCTCGCCCCGGCTCGCGAGCCCCTGGTTGGCCAGACGGATCGCGCGGGGGAGCAGGCGGTCGACCTGGGCGCGCTCCTCGCGCATCAACGAGATCAGGCGCTCGCGGATCGCGCGCAGGGTCTGGCCGCGGAAGTTCTCGGTCAGGTAGTTGCCGATCCGCACCAGCTCCTCGCGCGGGATCTCCTCCTCCACCTGCAGGAGCTTGTTCTCGACGAAGCCGCTCTCCGAAACGACGACGCACAGCACGCGCCGGCCGGAGAGCGGCACGAAGTCGACCGCCTCGAGCACGGTCTCGGCGAACGCCGGCGTGACCAGGATGCCGATCTGGCCGGAGAGCTCGGAGAGCAGCTGCGCCGAAGTACCGATGAGGCGCTCGGCGTGGGCGGCTCCCGCCTGGAGGTCGCCGTCGATGCGCCGCCGCTCGAGCTCGGGCAGCTCGCGCGCCTCCATCAACGCCTGAATGTAGAGATGGTAGCCGGCGCGGCTCGGCACCCGGCCGGCCGAGCTGTGCGGCTGCTCGAGCAGGCCGAGGTCCTCCAGGTCGGCCATGACGTTGCGAATCGTCGCCGCCGAGACGCCGTGCCGCGCGTGCTTGGCGACGGCGCGCGAGCTGACCGGCTCGCCGGAGAGGATGTAGGTGTGGATGACGTCTTTCAGGATCTCGCGGTCCCGTGCGGTCAGCTCTTCGGGGGGGCGGGTCGCGCTCATCGCAAGCTCTTGGGGCCCGGCGGGGTGAACCCACCCCTCGGCGCCCGCGGTTCCGGGTCGCGGACACCATTGCACCGGGCTCGAAAGCCGCCCTATCTTATCCCAGTGAGCCGCCCGCGACTGGATGGCACGCGTTTCGCCCTCGCGGGCCCCGGCCGCGTCGGCGCGAGCCTCGCCCGCTGGCTCGCCGCCCACGGCGCGCAGCCGGTCGCCTTCGCCGGGCGGCCCGGCTCGCAGACGGCCGCTCGCCTGGCGCTCGAGCTCGGCGGACGTGCGGTGACGACCAGCGAGCTGACGAGCGCCGACGCCGACCTGCTCCTGCTCGCGCTGCCGGACGGAGTCCTGGGCGCGGCCGCCGCGGACCTCGCGTGCCGCGCGCAAGCGGCCGTCGCGCTGCACACCGCGGGGGCGCTCTCCTTCGAGATCCTGGCGCCGCTCGCGGCCGCCGGCGTGGCGACCGGCGGCTGGCACCCGCTGCGCGCCTTCCCCGAGGCCTCGCGCGACCCGGCCGACGCCCGCGGGGTCTTCTTCGCGCTCGACGGCGCGCCGCCCGCGCTCGCCGCCGGCCGGCGCCTCGCCGAGGCGCTCGGCGGCGAGAGCGCACCGGTGCCGGCCTCGGCGCGGCCTCTCTACCATTTCGCCGCGACCCTGGCCGCCGGCGGCGTGACTACGCTGCTCGCCTGCGCGGCCGACCTCGCGTCCCGCCTCGGCTTGCCCGACGCGGTGCGCGCCGGCTACGCCGAGCTGGCGCGCGGGGCGCTCGCCGCCGCCGCCGCCGCCGCCGATCCGGCCGACGCGATCACCGGCCCGGCCGCGCGCGGCGACGCCGCGACGATCGAGCGACATCTCGAAGCGCTCGAGCGCGCCGCCCCCGACCTGCTGCCGCTCGCCCTGGAGGTCGCGCGCGCGACGCTCGCGCAGCGCGCCCGCAGGGAGCCGCCGGACGCCGAGCGGCGGGCCCTCTCCGCGGGTCTGGAACGCGCGGAACTCCTTGACCGCCCGAAAGTTCGGGTGCTAACGTCCCTCCGCAAGCCCTGAGCGCGATGGTTTTCTTCAACTACAGCACCATGCAGATGGCGGCCAAGGTGGTGTACTACGGCCCCGGTCTGTGCGGCAAGACGACCAACCTGCAGTACATCTACAACCACACCGCCAACGACAGCCGCGGCGAGATGGTCTCGCTCGAGACCGAGACCGACCGGACCCTCTTCTTCGACCTGTTGCCGATCGACGTCGGCTCGATCGCCGGATTCAACACCCGCATCCAGCTCTACACCGTCCCCGGCCAGGTCTTCTACAACACGACGCGCAAGTTGGTGCTCAAGGGCGTCGACGGCGTGGTCTTCGTCGCCGACTCGCAGCGCCCGATGCTCACGGCCAACGCCGAGTCGCTGCGCAATCTCGAGGAAAACCTGGGCGAGATGGGCATCTCGCTCGATTCGCTGCCCATCGTGCTGCAGTACAACAAGCGCGACCTGCCCGACGTCATGCCGGTCGAGGAGCTCGAGCGCGCCCTCAACGCTCGCGGCTGGCCCTCGTTCGAGGCCTCGGCGAAGACCGGCCAGGGGGTTTTCGAGACGCTCAAGGGGATCTCGAAGCTCACCCTGGTGAACCTGAAGAAGCGGCTGACCAAGATCGGCGGCGAGGGCGCGCGCCCCGGCGCTTCCCGCGCGGCCGCGCCCCGCCCGGCCCCGGCCGCGGCTCCGGCGCCCCGGCCGACGCCGCCGCCGCCC
>WYBK01000219.1 GCA_011525905.1 Acidobacteriota bacterium | reverse complement strand
TCCTTCGGCGACATGCTGCGCGTCCCCGGCTCGGCGACCGACCTGCTGGCGGTCAAATCCGGGGGCGGCGACGTGCGCATCGTCTACTCGCCGCTCGACGCGGTGAAGCTCGCCGAGAAGCTCCCCGACCGCGAGGTCGTCTTCTTCGCCGTCGGCTTCGAAACCACCGCGCCGCCGAACGCGATGGCGGTCTGGCAGGCGGAGAAGCTCGGTCTGAAGAACTTCTCGGTCCTGGTCTCCCACGTGCTGGTGCCGCCGGCGATGCAGGCGATCCTCGGCTCGCCGGCGAACCGGGTGCAGGGCTTCCTCGCCGCCGGCCACGTCTGCGCGGTGATGGGCTACTGGGAGTACGAGCCGATCGCCGAAGAGCACGCGATCCCGATCGTCGTCACCGGCTTCGAGCCGCTCGACCTGCTCGAAGGGATTCTCAAGACCGTCGAGGCGCTCGAGGCGGGCCGCACCGGCGTCGAGAACCAGTACTCGCGGGCGGTGACGCGGGAGGGCAACCGGCCGGCGCAGGCGATCCTGGCCGAGGTCTTCGAGGTCTGCGACCGCAAGTGGCGCGGCATCGGTCCGATCCCCGCCTCCGGCTACCGGCTGCGCGAGGCCTACGCGCGCTTCGACGCCGAGCGCCGCTTCGACGTCGCGGCCTTGACCGCCGAGGAGTCCCCGCTGTGCATCGCCGGCGAGATCCTGCAGGGGCTGAAGAAGCCGCACGAGTGCGCGGCCTTCGGCACGAAGTGCACGCCGGAGAAGCCGCTCGGCGCGCCGATGGTCTCGGCCGAGGGCGCCTGCGCCGCCTACTTCCGCTACTCGAGGGTGCATTGAGCGACGAACCCCGGTCGGATCCCGCCTTCGGCGGCAGCTGCCCGCTGCCGCTGGCCGACTACCCGACCGTGCAGATGGCGCACGGCGGCGGCGGCAAGCTGATGCAGCAGCTGATCGAGGGGCTGCTCGTCCCCGCCTTCTCGAACCCCGAGCTCGCCCGCCTGCACGACGGCGCGGTGCTCGCGGTCGGCGCCGCCCGGCTCGCCTTCACCACGGACTCCTTCGTCGTCCGGCCGCTCTTCTTCCCGGGCGGCGACATCGGCTCGCTCGCCGTGCACGGCACGGTCAACGACCTGGCGATGTGCGGCGCGCGGCCGCTGGCGCTCTCCTCGGCGCTCATCCTCGAGGAGGGGCTCGAGATGGCGACGCTCGCCAAGGTGGTCGATTCGATGCGCCGGGCGGCGGCCGAGGTCGGCGTGCCGATCGTCACCGGCGACACCAAGGTGGTCGACCGGGGCAAGGGGGACGGCGTCTACGTCAATACCGCCGGGATCGGGCTGGTGCCGGCCGGCATCGAGATCGATCCGCGGCGGGCCCGCCCGGGCGACCGGGTGCTGCTGTCGGGCGCGATCGCCGAGCACGGTGTCGCGATCCTCTCGGTGCGCGAGGGGCTCGAGTTCGAGATCCCGATCGCGAGCGACTCGGCGCCGCTCGACCGCCTGGTCGCGGCGCTCTTGGCGCGCCTCGGCGCCGACGTCCACGTGCTGCGCGACGCCACGCGCGGCGGGGTGGCGAGCGTCGCGCTCGAGATCGCCGACGCGGCGCGCGTCGGCCTCAAGCTCGAAGAGCGCGCGATCCCGGTCGCCGAGCCGGTGCGCGGCGCCTGCGAGCTGCTGGGCCTCGACCCGCTCTACGTCGCCAACGAGGGGAAGTTCGTCGCGGTGGTCGAGCGCGCGCGCGCCGACGAGGCGCTCGAGACGCTGCGCGCCCACCCGCTCGGGCGTCGCGCGGCGATCGTCGGCGAGGTCGTCGAGAGCGGCCCGGGGCGCGTCGTCCTCAGGAGCGGCATCGGCGGCGAACGCCTCCTCGACCGCCTGACCGGCGAACAGCTGCCGCGCATCTGCTGAGGCGAGCGCGCCGCCGAGCTTCGCTCTCGCTAGGGCAGCAGCGTGTCCCGGATCAGGGCTCGACGTCCCAGGGTCGCTGCCATGGCTCGAGGGCTCCGCGGGCTGCGAGGATCGGGTAATCCTGGCGCTGAAGCTCGAGGAGGATGCGCACCTTCTCTCGGAGCGGGAGGCGAGCCTGCTGCTCGTGCCAGCGGCGCTTGGCCTCGAAGGCGCGGCCCCGGTCTTCGGTCGGTCGATCAGACATTCCAAGTCTCCGGTAGCCGGATGCCGAAGCGCGACGCGAGCGCACGCAGCCAAGCGTTGTCGACCGTTCCCGACTCGAAGAGCAGCGCCGCACGCTCCCGTCGTCTGGGACTGGGTGCCTCGAGCGCCATCAGGATCAGATGCTCGGGGCTGGCGACGCGGACCTCGACACCTTCGTAGTCGAACGTCCGAGCGGTGGCGAGAGCATCTCGCCAGAGCGGTGGGTCGCCAGCAAGAAACTGCACGGGAACCCCATGGATGCGCACGTGCTCGGCCTCGGGAAGAAAGCCCCGCGCCCGTAGGTGTTCATAGATTGGAGCGAGACTGAGGATCGCGCGGGCACTCGTCTGGGGCAGCGACACGGCGACGTCGAGGTCGAACGTCCGAATCGCTTCGGTGTAGAAGATGGCACCGACGGCCCCGACGATTGCGTAACCGCCGATCACGCCCTCGGCGACGAGCGATCCGAGCTCGGCGAAGACCGCGCCCAGGCGATTCTGCTCCATGCAGCACTCAGTGTAGCAATGCAGTCACCTCGGGCCGTCGCGTTTCGCCTGTCCCGGCCCGCTCGACGCGAGGACGGCGGCAGTCTCGGCTTCGGCGGCGTCGAACTCCGCGATGCGGGCCGCGTCGTAGATCTCGATCGGCAGCGTGACCGCTGGGCGGAGGAGGATGCCCTCCGGCGTGAGCTCCGCGACGAGCCGGTCGCCGGCCGCGAGACCGAGCGCGGCGCGCAGCCGCGCGGGGAGCGTGATCCTGCCGCGTCGTCCGACGGTGAGCGTCGCTCGCATCGCGTGACCATGATCGCACGGCCGCGCGGCGGAGGAGAGGTCGAGCCGAGCGAACCGCCGAGCGTCGGCTCGGGCGCCGGCGCGCTCGATCAGCCGCTCTCGAACGGCAGGATCAGGTGGTCGTCGCGCAGGATGGGGGCGAGGGTGCGCAGGGGGCGGGTCGGGGGGCCGCCGAGGACGGCGCCGTCGGCTCCGAAGCGGCCGTCGTGGCAGGGGCAGAGGTAGGCGCTCTGCTCCTCGCTCCAGGCGACCTCGCAGCCGACGTGGGTGCACCAGAGGGAGCGGGCGGTCACGCGGCCGTCGGCTTCGCGCAGCAGCTCGACCGGCTGCTCGCCGTGCAGGAGGCGCACGCGCTCGCCGACCGGCAGCGCCGCGAGCGGCACGACCGTGCCGGCGGGCGGCGGCGGCTCGCGCCGGCAAGCGAGGGCCGCGGCGAGCGGCGCGGCGGCGGCCAGCCCGAGCGCTGTGCGGCGCGTGATCGGTTGCGCGGGCGGCGGGAAAGGCCCGCTCACAGCCCGAGGGTGACGGCGAGGCCGCAGAGGGCGAGGGCGGCGCCGGCGAGGGCGTGGGACCAGCGCTCGAGGTGGGCGGCGGGGAGCTTCGAGAGGCCGAGGGCGCCGACGGCGACGACCGCGAGCATGGTCGCGATCGTCGCGACGGCGAAGACCAGCGCGACCGCGGCGACGCTGGCCCAGCCGCCGTGCGCGGCCGGGTACATCAGCAGCGGGATCAGCGGCTCGCAGGGGCCGAGCACGAAGATCACGAAGATCGACCAGGGGCCGAGCAGGCG
>WYBK01000218.1 GCA_011525905.1 Acidobacteriota bacterium | reverse complement strand
TGCCCGAGAGGGCAAGCGGCTTGCATCGTCAGGATCTGTCAGTGGGCAGACGGTCGCCGAGAGCCCAAGCGAGGATGCTCGCGCGACGCCCGAGTTCTTCTCGGAGGCTGCGGAGGGTCGCGTTCTCGAGGCGCTGCCCGGTTCACCGGAGCGCGAGGGCCTCTTCCCCCGCGCGGGCCTCTGGGCTAGAGGGCGAGGCTCAGCGCGCGGTGTCGAAGATCAGGGTCGCGGGCGAGGCGAGCGGCTCGCCGTCTCGGCCGGCGAGGCCGGCGGCGAGCGTCGCTTCGATGCGCGCTCCGCGGGGGAGGTCTTCGACGGGCTCCCAGAGCAGCCACCAGCGCTTCGCGTCGTACTCGACGCGGCCGGCGAGCGGCTCGCCCTCGGCGGTCCGGACGCGCACGGCGTCCGCTCCGACGGTCGACGGGTCGAGCGGCTCGGAGAGGGAGAAGACGAGGCGCGGGCGGGCGGCGGCGACCAGGTCGCCCGGCTCGGGGAAGGTCGAGGTCACCTGCGGTCCGCGGGTCCGTTCGACCCAGGGGTCGGGCGCCGCGGCGAGGTCGAGAGTGACCCAGAAGGCGGTCTCGACCGCCCAGGCCGGCGGCGCCGGCGGGGTCGGCAGGTCGAGGTCGTCGAGCAGCTCGTGCAGCAGCACCGCGGCGACGACGATGCCGACCGCGCCCGCGGCGATCATCGCCGGCGAGACGTGGTCGAGCACCACCTCGACGCGGGCGACCTCGCCCTCGACCACCTCGACTTCCTTCGAGACCGGCCGCGCGAGCCCCTCGACCTCGCCGCTCTCGTCGAGCCGCTCCGAGAAGATCACCCGGTAGCGTCCCGGCTGGAGGCCGGCGACCGTCCACGAGGGCTCGAGCGAGCGGAAGACCGGAACCCAGTCGCCCCGCCCGGCCCGTCGCTCGAGCTCGCCGACCAGGCTGGCCGGCAGGACGCTGCCGGCCTCGCGGGCGTCGTCGTCGGCGAAGACCCGCACCTGGAGCGCGCCCCCCTCGCCGTCGAAGGGCGCCGAGTCGACCGTCCGAATCGAAGTGCAGGCCAGGGTCGAGAGCGCGACCAGGGTCGAGATCAGCGCGCGTCGGCGCATCGGGGAACCCTCCGAAATCGACTACATCGATCGACTACAATGCATGTCCCATGCCCCGCCTCACCCGCATCTACACCCGCGGCGGCGACGACGGCTCGACCGCGCTCGGCTTCGGCGGCCGGGTGGCCAAGGACGACCTGCGCGTCGAATGCTACGGCACCGTCGACGAGCTCAACGCCTGCCTCGGGGTGGCGCGCGCCGCCGGGGCGCCGCCCGACCTCGACCGCGAGCTCGCCCGGATCCAGAACGAGCTCTTCCACCTCGGCGCCGACCTCTGCGTGCCGGAGGGGGAGAAGGCCGCCCACCCCGTGCCGCGGATCGAGCCGCGCCACGTCGACGCGCTCGAGGCGGCGATCGACCGGCTCAACGTCGAGCTCGCGCCGCTCGAGAACTTCGTGCTGCCCGGCGGCACCGAGGCGGCCGCCGCGCTCCACGTCGCGCGCACCGTCTGCCGGCGCGCCGAGCGGCTGCTGGTCGCCCTGGCGCGCCGCGAGGCGATCGGCCCCGCGGCGCTCCCCTACCTCAACCGGCTCTCCGACGCGCTCTTCGTCTTCGCCCGCGCCGCCAACGGCCGCGCCGGCCGCGACGACGTCCTCTGGGACTCGCGCGCCTGAGGTCCCCTCACCAACCTCCCGAGGCCGCAAGCAGCGCCGTGCTACTTCCACCCTCGAGTCTCTCGGACAAGCTCGGCTGAGCGCAGGCAGCGCCAGCGTACATACCCATGTCAAGGAGTACCGGTGATCGCGTTGTAAGAGGTGAACGCGAGTCCTAACGCGATCCCCGCAAGTGCAACGGCCCGAGCCACAAGGCGCGTTCGCGACCCATCCCCGCGCTCGACGCCATACAGCAGCTCCAAGGCGGCAAGCGGGAGCAGCACCCTCGAGTAGGCCCAGGCTTCGACCCAGACCCTCTCGCTGAGAAACAAGCCGAGTGTCGAGAACAGCGCAATGCTCGAAGCCACGCGGGAGTGGGATTCCCCCTTGCGTCGCGCGGCGATCTCCCTCGCCGCCACCACGACTCCGAGCCCCAAGCTCGTCGCGTAGAGGCCGAGAAACGCGAGATCCTTGGCGACGCGAGCGCCGCCCCTGCCGCTCCAGATGCTGGCGGCCAGAGACTCGGCCCATCCACGCAATGGAAGATCGAGCACGATTCGCGGAGAAAAGGGCCCCGCGCCTGAAGTCATCGACCAGACATACGTCCACCAAGCCGCCACTACGAGGGCAGACACCAACCACGCGACGCGCAAGCGGCACGAAGCTAGTTGGCGAGGAGACCACACCGCCGGAAGCCCCAGAAGGGCAGTCTCCTTCTGAAGCACCGCCGCCGCCAGAAGGAGGATCGGAGCACCCTTGGGTCCCTCGGGCGAGCCACTCGCAGCCACGATCGCCGTCAGCATGATGCCTACCATGATTGCGTCGCCGAGCATCCGCCAGCAGCAGACCAGCGTCCCTAGATTCAGCGCGAACGCCACACCCCAGAGCGCCGAGAAACCCGATCTCGAAGCCCAGGTCGCAACGGCAACCGAGCCCGCGGCGACCGCGAGACACAGGAGCATCGCAAGCACGATCGGGGCTCTCTCTGGTGCGCGCAGCGTTACTAGCCATGCCGCGATCGACCAGGAGATGCGCCTCGCCCGATAGCCGGGGTCGTCGAGAGTCTCGCTGACTCGCGAGCGGAGAAAGGGATCGATTGCCAGGGCAAGATAGAACTGCCCGTCGTAGCCGACTTCGGTGCGCGCCTCGTGAATCGCGAAAGGCCAGCCGCGCTCCGCGCCAGCGTTGGCCGAGCCGACGAGGAATGGTCCCGTCGGCTGGGCATCGTGCACCAAGACAACGCAAGCGATCTGCGCGGCGCCGGCTAGCGCAGCGCTGATCGCTCCGACTACCCAGCGAGAGCGCATCGTGCCCCCGGCCGACGATTCTCGGCTTCGAAAGTTATCGACTACGGTTGGAGGCAGGTATTGTGCGGAATCGGGCTGTTCGGGATCTCCCCGGTCTGCTGGCCCCAGTTAACTAGCTGACCTTGAGCGTTGTAGTGCTCCCACCTAAGAAGTCCACGATTGAGACCGTACCAGTACTTCTCGGTGTCCCCGTTGTCTAGCTTGTCGACCTTGATGATCGAGTTCACCACTCCGACGCTGTATCCATAGTTCCAGGTCGGCGCAAACTCAACGCGGGAGAGGTAGGTCGCACAGTGCGGCGGGGTCTGACCCTGGGGAAGACAGCTCGTCGCGTTCAGGAATCGCTCCCCT
Source organism: Acidobacteriota bacterium (assembly GCA_011525905.1). Taxonomy (GTDB): domain Bacteria; phylum Acidobacteriota; class Thermoanaerobaculia; order Multivoradales; family JAGPDF01; genus JACTMI01. Next base: position 4,722 of record WYBK01000218.1, on the reverse strand, counting down.
TCGTGGCAGGGGCGGAAGGTCGGCCGGTTCCGGCAGATGGAGGAGGGTAGAAAGTAGAGCCCACTCCCGAGGAACTGGCGGGACTGACCCTGGAGAACTGTCGGCCCCAGCTCGCTCGTGACGTAGACGCCACCGTAACCAGCAGTGAAGGTCTCCGTGCAAGTTCCGTCAGGGCACTTGATGAGTTCGTACTTGTTGGTTCCGTACTTGAACATCCGCATGTAGTTGGTACCACTCCCCATCATCACGTGCACACGCTTCGCGGTTTCCCAACCAGGATAGGAAGGAATGAAGTACTGCAGCAAGTCGACGGGATCGCCACCTGCGCATCCGCAGGGCAAGTCCCAGCAGCCCCCGTCAGGTTCAGGGGGCGGTGGTTCGCCCTTGATTTGGTCGATCGGGAACACGGGAACCGATGCGACGAAGACGCAGCTGACGACCAACGCTACTAAGCCCCATCACACTGGACACCTCCATCAGCGAGTCGGACCCGCGTCATCGCGGGCCTTGGCGTCAGTATGGTCCCGCATCTTGAGTTTGCAAGGGGGTCCCGACACGTCGCCACTCGGAGGGTGCAGCAGCTGACCTCGACTTGGGGGGCATCCGTTGGCACCGAATCGACGACCGCGAAGAACGAGAGCCAGAGCCCGAAAGCAATCGCAGGACCAGGAACAAGCGCTCCCCACCCGGAGGGGTGGGCGCGGGGGGGCGGGCGATTCGTTTAGACTTCCGGGGTTCATCTCCCGGCCCGCGCCGGGACCCCCGACAGGAGAGACCGACCATGAAGAAGCTCGTCAAGCACTCGCTCGCCGCCGGCGCCCTGCTGGCGCTCGCCCTGGGCGCCGCCGCCCAGGCCGCCGATGCCGCGCCGCGCGTCGTCAAGCTCAAGGGCAACGACGCCATGCAGTACGACGTCAAGACGATCAACGCCAAGCCGGGCGAGAAGCTCAAGGTGACGCTGACCACCACCAGCGCGATGGCCAAGGAGATGATGGCCCACAACTTCGTGCTGCTCGCCAAGGACGCGCCGGTCGACCAGTTCGTCATGGAGGCGATGATGGCCCGCGACAAGGGCTACGTCCCCGACAGCGGCAAGAAGTGGATCCTCGCCGCGACCGGCCTGGCCGGCAACGGCGAGACCGTCGAGGTCACCTTCGACGCCCCGAAGGAAGCCGGCGAGTACCTCTACATCTGCACCTTCCCCGGCCACTACGCCGCCGGCATGAAGGGCAAGCTGATCGTCAAGTAGCCGGGCTCAGCCGGGCGGCCCGGGCTCGGCGCGCGAGGCGCGCTCGAGCGGCGCGCAGTGCTGGTCGCGCCGGCGCTCGAGGTCGGCGACCACCGCCCGTTTGAACTGGGCCGCCCCCCCGGCTTCGGCCAGCCGCGCCGCCCGGTACTCGGCGATCTCCAGCCGCTCGAGCCGCATCCGGATCGTGCGCCAGGGGCGCGGCAGGCGATCCCCCGGCGCCTGCACGTGGTGCAGGCCGCCCGAGTAGGCGAGCAGCAGGCCGCCGTCCGGCACCGCCTCGAGGATGTCGGCGATGCCACCGCGCACGGTCATCGGCTGGCCGTTCGAGTCGAGGCCGTTGCGCCGCTTCATCCGGCCCTCGGGCAGGATGATCACCATCGACTCCGGGTCGTCGATGCGCGCCAGCACCGAGCGCCAGGTGTGGTCGCGCTCCCGCGTGATCGACACCACGTGGGCCCCCAGCGCGCGGAAGAAACGGCCGGCCCAGGGGCGCTTCAGCGTCTTCTCGGCGGCCGGGATGACGCCGTGCCGCGCGACCCGCCAGAGGAAGCGGTGGGGCACGGCGCGCACGAACAACCACTCGAACAGGCTGGTGTGGTTGAGCAGAGCGACCACGCGCAGCCCCCGCCAGGGGTCGCCCTGCGCCGGCCGCCCCACCCAGCCCGAGTCGAGTCGCCAGAGCAGCGCCGAGACCGCGCGCAGCGCGGCGAGGAACAGGAAGATCAGCAGCGTGCGCACCGGCGGGACCGCGGCGGCGGAGGGTCAGGCGACGGTCTCGCGCACGACCTCTTCGATCGTGGTCACCCCGTCCTTGATCTTCTGCAGGCCCGAGGCGCGCAACGAGATCATGCCGGTCTCGATCGCCTTGTTGCGCAGCTCGACCGCCGAGGCGCCCGACAGGATCAGCTCGCGCACCTCGTCGCCGACCTCCATCACCTCGTAGAGGCCGACGCGCCCCTTGTAGCCGGTGTTCGAGCAGCGGTCGCAGCCCTTCCCGCGGAAGAGCTTGACGCTCTTGGCGTCGCGCTCGCTGAAGCCGATGTCGGTGAGCGCCGCCAGCGGCACCTCGATCGGCTCCTTGCACGAGCTGCAGATGCGCCGCACCAGGCGCTGCGCGGCGATCAGGTGCACCGAGGTCGCCACCAGGAAGGGCTCGATGCCCATGTTCATCAAGCGGTTGATCGACGAGGGCGCGTCGTTGGTGTGCAGCGTCGAGAGCACCAGGTGGCCGGTCATCGCCGCCTTGATCGCGACCTCGGCGGTCTCGAAGTCGCGCACCTCGCCGACCAGGATGATGTTCGGGTCCTGCCGCAGGAAGGAACGCAGCGCGGCGGCGAAGTTCAGGCCGATCTGCTCCTTCATCTGGACCTGGTTGATGCCCGGCAGGTTGAACTCGACCGGGTCCTCGGCGGTGATGATGTTGACCTCGGGCGTGTTGATGCGCTGGAGCGCCGAATAGAGCGTGTTGGTCTTGCCCGAGCCGGTCGGCCCGGTGACCAGCACCATGCCGTAGGGCTTCAAGATCGCCTGCTCGAAGCGACGCAGCGAATCGGTCTCGAAGCCGAGCCGCGTCATGTCGAGCATCAGGTTGTCCTTGTCGAGCAGCCGCATGACGATCTTCTCGCCGAAAATCGTCGGCAGCACGGAGACGCGGTAGTCGAGGTCCTTGACCCGCTCCTGGATGCGCGTCTTGATCTTGATGCGGCCGTCCTGCGGCAGGCGCTTCTCGGCGATGTCGAGCTTCGCCAGGATCTTGCAGCGGCTGGTGATCGCCTCGCGCAGGCGCAAGGGCGGGTGCATCATCTCGTAGAGCACGCCGTCGATGCGGTAGCGGACCCGGTAGTCCTTCTCGTAGGGCTCGATGTGGATGTCGGAGGCCCCGCGCTTGATCGCGTCGGTCAGGATGATGTTGACCAGGCGGACGACCGGCGCCTCCTCGGACTCCTTCTCGAGCGTGTCGAGATCGAGATCCTCCTCCTCCTCGAGCACCTCGAGCGAGGAGTCGGCCGTCGCCGGCTCGGTCAGATCCTCCATGACCTTCTTCAGCTCGATCGCGTGGGTCGAGCCGTAGTACTTGTCGATCGCGCCGCGCAACGCCGACTCCGACGACACCACCGGGTCGACGTTGTACCCGGTCATGAACTTGATGTCGTCCATGGCGAAGACGTTGGTCGGATCGATCATCGCCAGGGTGATCTTGGCGCCCACCTTCGCGACCGGCAGGATCGTGTACTTGCGTGCGACGTCGGCGGGGATGATCTTGATCACGCTCTCGTCGACCTCGACGCGGCCGAGGTCGATCGCGGGAACGCCGAAGTGCTGGGAGAGGAACTCGACCAGCTCCTTCTCCGACAGGACGCCGATCTTCACCAGGGCGGAGCCGATGCGGCCGCCCTTCTCCTTCTGCAAGGCCAGACCCTGCTGCAGCTGCTCGGTCGTGATTCTCCCGGACTTGACCAGGACGTCTCCGAGGCGATGGCTCATGGGCGCGAGTGGCTCTCCCGCGGCGCAAGGGCTCCGGCACCGGACGAGGTGTCGGGGCTCGGCCGAGCGCTCCGTGGAAAGGCCACGGCAGTGTAGCAGCGGCCTCGAAAAGGGGTCAATCGAGCGCGACGAGCTCGGCGGCGCGCGCCGCGACCTCGACCGGATCGAGCGCCAGCATGCAGGGCTTGGCGACGGCCATGCGTCGGTGACAGAAGCTGCAGGGCAGCCGGGTGGCGAGCGCCAGGGCGCGCGGCGAGCGCGGGCCGTGACGCGCGGGGTCGGTCGGACCGTAGAGTCCGATCACCGGACGGCCGAGCGCCTCGGCCAGGTGGAGCGCGCCGGTGTCGCCCGCGAGCACCAGGCGCGCCCCGCGCAACGCACCGGCGAGCGACGGCAGGTCGGGCAGGTCGATGCGCGCCGCCGCGCCGCCGCTCGCGGCGGCGACCTCCTCGGCGAGCGCCTCCTCGCCGGGCGCCGCGCCGACGCGGACCGCGAGCCCCGTGCGCGACGTCAGCTCGCGGGCCACCGCTCCCCAGAGCGGCGGCGGATAGCGCTTGTTGCCCCAAGCCGCGCCCGGGTGAAGGTAGGCGAAGTCGCCCGAGGCGATCCGGTCGCGGCCGCAGGCGAGCCGCTCCGGCGCGAAGTCCGGGGGCTCGCTCGGCAGCCCGAGCGCGCGGGCGACGGCGAGCATCCGGTCGACCGCGTGCTCGCCGTCGGCGGCGACCGGCTGGTTGATCCAGAGGGCGCTCGACGCCTCGCGGCGCGCCGCCCGTGCGAGGCCGAGCCGCCGTCGCGCACCGGAGAGTCGCGCGATCACCGCCCCCTTGTGATTGCCCATCAAGTCGAGCGCCACGTCCGCGCGAAAGGCCCGCAGCCGGCCGAGGAAGCGCAGGAGATCGCGCACGCCCCGGCTCCGTTCGCCGGTCCGCCGCGCCCGGCGCAGCGGCGCCGCGATCACCCGCTCGAGGTCGTCGTGCCCCTCGAGCAGG
>WYBK01000217.1 GCA_011525905.1 Acidobacteriota bacterium | reverse complement strand
TCCGCTTCGCATCGGGCACCTCCTCGAAGGCGTTGCGGCGCCAGCCTAGCCGACTCGCCCGGGCCGAGCCCCCCTGTCAGGGCCCGCCGTGCGTTCCCGTTTCCCCAGGGCAGAGGAGCTCCACGATGATCCGGGCCATCTCCCCCCTCGTTCTCCCGCTGCTCGCGCTCGGTTCGGCGGCCCCCCTCGTGGCCGTCGACGGCGACCTCGATCCGGGCTTCGCCTCGGGCGGCCGTTTCCTGCAGGCCTACAACGGTTGGGCCCTGGCCCGCGCCGTGGCGGCGCTGCCCGACGGCCGGCTCTACCTCGGCGGCCACTACGACGACCACACGACCACGCGCCTGAACCTCCACCGCCTGCTGGCCAACGGCCAACCGGACACCGGCTGGAGCGGCGACGGCATCGTCCAGATCTTCGTCGATCTCGGAACCCACTCGCGCGCCTCGGTCCTCGGCGTCCACCCGCTCGCCGACGGCCGCCTGCTGCTCTCGGGGTACGCCGCGCGCGACACCTCGCGGGACACTCCGATCCTCGTCCGCCTGCTCGCGGACGGCGAGCCCGACCCCGCCTTCGCCCCGGCGGGCGTGCGCCTGCTCGAGCTCTTCGGCGAGAACCTCTCCGTCTACGACTCGGCGCGAGCGCCCGACGGCCGGATCCTCTTCGCGGGCACCTGCGGCAGCTGCGACGACGGGCGCGTCTTCGTACTGCGGACCACCGCAGCCGGAGACTTCGACCCGAGCTTCGGGTCGGGCGGGTGGGCCTTCTTCTATGGCGATCCCGGGCAGTCGCACTTCGACCTGCAAGTTGCCGTCGATCCGGACGGGCGGCCGGTCGTCGCGGGCCACCTGGGCTCGGGCACGCACGAGCTGTACGTCGCCCGGCTGACGGCCGACGGCGACCTCGACGACGGCTTCGGCGAGGGCGGCGTCGCCTACGTCGACTACCCCGCCTACGGCCTTCCGGGCGAGCTCGCCATCGACCCGGTCGACGGGCGGATCTTCGTCGCCGCGAATGGCTTCCAGTCGTCGACCGACACCGCCGGCGTGATCGCCATCACCCCCACGGGGGAGCTCGACGGCACGTTCGGCTTCGCCGGCATCGCCGCGCTGACGCTCGAGGAGGGAACGACGCTCGCGGCGCTCCTGCTGCAGAGCGACGGCAAGCTGGTCGCCGGCGGCTCGATCGACGCCAACGGCTCGAACCGCGGGGGGTTCTTCCTCGCCCGGCTGACCCGCTCGGGAGCGCTCGATCCGACCTTTCACCACAACGGCGTGGTGCGCCACGAGTTCGACCGCGTGCCCGACGGCCCGGACGGCGCGCTCGCGCTCACGCTCTCCGCCGGCCGCATCGTCGCGGCCGGCGAGGCGGGCGACGACGAGTACGACCCGGCGGTCGCGGCCCTGCGCCTCGAGAGCGCGCTCGTCTTCGCCGACGATTTCGAACGGGGCACGACGGGAGGCTGGGGCGCCCACTGAACGACCGATCGGCGCGGGCGGGCTCGGCGAGCGCTCTCGGGTCGCGGGCGAAACGCCCGTGTCGAACCCTGCGCTCAGCCGCCCAGCGCGCGCCTCGTCGCGACCGTTTTCGGGTGGTCGGCGCCGAACGCCCTCTCCCGGATCGCCAGGGCCTCGCGGCGGCGCTCGGTCGCACCCTCGAAGTCGCCCGCCCGCTCGGCGAGCGCCGCGGCCTCGAGCAGCCAGTCGGCGAGGCGGGGGTTCGAAGCGTCGCTCGCGCGCCGGATGGCGATCGCCCGGTCGAGCTCGGCGAGACCCTCGGCGAGCGCTCCCGGCGTGCCGAGGGCGGCGAGGTCGAGGGCGATCTCGCGTCGCGCGTTGGCGGCGCCGGGATGCGCGGCGCCGACGCCGGCCTCGGCGATCGCCAACGCGCGCCGGTGATGGACGAGCGCCGCTTCGATCCGCCCCCGTCGGCGCTCGGCGTCGCCGAGCGAGAGCAGCGGCTGGCGCAGATCGTCGGCGTCGGCGCCCTGCACGGCCTCGAGGCCGGCGATCGCCGGCTCGAGCGCGGCGACCGCCGCGGCGACGTCTCCCTGCTGCACCCGCGCCGTGCCCAGGTTGCCGAGCGCGGCGAGAGTCAGCACGTGGCGCTCGCCCAGGCGCGCGCGGAACTGCTCGTGCGCGCGGGCGAAGCGCTCGGCGGCCTCGGCCGGCCGCCCCTGCGCCAGCAGCGAGTGGCCGAGCATCCGCTCGCAGCTCGCCGCCTCGTAGTGGCCGAGGGCGGTGAAGATGCCGAGCGCCTCCTCGAGGGCGCGGTCGGCGTCGGCCGGCCGCCCCTCGTTGAGGTAGAGCAGCGAACGCTTGACCAGCGCCTGCGCGACCAGCACGTGGCGGTCGCCGAGCGCGCGGCGAAAGGCGGCGGTCGTCTGATCGAAGAGGAGATGGGCCCGCTCGCGCTCGCCGAGGTAGCCGACGAGCTCGGCGAGCGCCAGCCGCGCCTCGTTGCTCTTCGGATGCTCGGGACCGAGCGCCCGGTCGAGAACGGCGACCGCGGCCTCGAGCTCGCCGCGCGCCGCCGCGAAGTCGCCGTCGAGCGCATGGATCGTCGCCAGCGCCACCCGCGCTCGCGCGGTCGCCGCGTGCAGCTCGCCGTGGACCCGGCGCGCGCCTTCGAGGACCGCGCGTCCCAGCTCGAGCGCCCGCTCCTTGCGGCCGCGCTGGTACTCGGTCTCGGCCAGCCCGGCCCGGACGCGCGCGACCTGCGGATCGTCGCCGCCGACCTGCCGTTCGAGCGACGCGAGGGCCACCTCGAACTCGGCGGCCGCCGCGTCGAGCTCGCCCCGGGCGTGCAGCACCTCGGCGAGCGTCGCGCGCGCAGCCGCCGCCGCGACCGATCCGGCGCCGGACTCCGCCAGGCGCAGCGCGAGCGCGGAGCGCGCCAGCCGCTCGGCGGACTCGTAGCGGCCGATCCGCCGCTCGATCTGGGCGACCGTGTCGAGGAGCGCGGCGCGCACCTCGGGCTCGCCGGTCAGCCCGCGCTCGAGCTCGGCGACGCCGGCGTCGAGCAGCTGGCGCGCGGTCAGGTCGGCGCCCAGCGAACGATCGGGGTCGGCCGCTTCGAACAGGCTCACCAGGAACTCTTGCACTTCGACGGCGCGGCGCGCCTGCCGTTCCGCGCGCCGCGCCGAGACGAGCGCGGCCACCAGGCCGGCGCAGAGCGAGAGCGCGACGAGCGCCGCGGCGGCGACGGCGACCCGGTGGCGGCCGAGAAACTTGCCGAGCCGGTAGCGCCGGCTGTCGGGGCGCGCGGCCACCGGGCGTCCCTCGAGATGGCGCTCGAGGTCGTCGGCGAGCGCCGCCGCCGAAGCGTAGCGACGCTCCGGCTCCTCGGCGAGCGCGCGCAGGAGGATCGTGTCCAGGTCCCCCGCCAGGCGGCGCGCGCGCCGCGCGCCTTCCGGGCCGGCGACGCGCCGCAGCCGCTGCGAAGGGCGCTCGATCGCACCGCGTGGCGAGACGACGGTCGCGGCGTCCGAGCTCGCCCTGGCGGCTCTCGGCAGCTCTCCGGTGAGCAGCTCGTAGAGGACGACGCCGAGCGCGTAGACGTCGGTCGCCGTCGTGATCGCGCCGCCCGCGATCTGCTCCGGCGCGGCGTAGGCGGGGGTCAACGCGCGCACTTCGGTGCGCGTCAGCCCCGGATCGGCGTCCGGTTCGAGCAGTTTCGCCAGCCCGAAGTCGAGCAGCTTCGGCGCGCCCTCCGCGGTGACCAGGATGTTCGAAGGCTTCAGGTCGCGGTGGACGACCAGCGAGCGGTGGGCGAAGTCGACCGCTCGGGCGACCTCGATCGCGAGGCGCAGGCGCTCCTCGACGCCGAGCGCGCGCTCTCTGGCGAACGCCGTGATCGGCACGCCGTCGACCCGCTCCATCGCGAACCAGGGGCGACCGTCGGGAGCGGCGCCGCCATCGAGCAGGCGGGCGATCGCCGGATGCTCGAGCCGCGCGAGCACCTGCCGCTCGAGGCGGAAGCGGGCGAGCACCGTTTCGCTCGCCATGCCGGCGCGCACGATCTTGAGGGCCGCCTGCTGGGTGAACCCTCCCTCGCGCCGCTCGGCGCGGTAGACCTCCCCCATGCCGCCGGCACCGAGGCGCTCCCCCAGCCGCCAGGGGCCGAGACGCTCGGGCGGCGGCCGCACCTCGTCGCCGCCGAGCAGATGGCGCTCGGCGGCGGCGGCGAGCTCGCCCTGCGCGCGCTCGAGCGGACCCGCCGCGGCGGCGTCGAGCTCGAGCAGGCGCGCGACCCGGCGCGCGAGCGCGGCGTCCTCGGCGGCGAGCGCCGCCAGCCGCCGCGAGCGCTCCGGCGCGTCGAGCTCGCAGAGCTCGCCGAAGAGCTCGGCGGCGCGCGGGCGGATGCCGCCGTCGTCCGGCAGCTGCGGGTCGGTCATGGCGCTCTCTGGGAGGAAACGTCGGCGCGGCTCGCAGGGTGACGCGCACCGCCGCGGCCCCCTATCCGCCCTCCTCCAGCCGCTCGTGCAGGAGCGCGCGCGCCGCGCGCCAGTCGCGCAGCACCGTTCGCTCGGAGACCCCGCGCGCCTCGGCGATCTCGCCGAAGGTCAGCCCGCCGAAGAAGTGCCACTCGACCACCTCGGCCAGGCGCGGCGCCTCCGCCTCGAGGACGGAGAGCGCGTCGTGGATCGCCAGCAGCTCCTCGACGGGCGTCGCGGCCGCGGGCGCCGCGACCGCGACTTCGTCGAGCGCGACCGCCGCGCGCCCCCCACCCCGCTTGCCGGCGCTGCGGCTCCTCGCCTCGTCGATCACGATCTGGCGCATGGCGCGCGAGGCGACGGCGAAGAAGTGGGTGCGGTCGGCGTAGGGAAGCTCCTCGCGGCGGGCGATGCGCAGGAACGCCTCGTGGACGAGCGACGTGGGCGAGGGCCCGGCGCCGCGCGCGCCGCGCACGTGCCGCGCGGCGAGCTGGCGCAGGTCGGCGTAGACCAGCTCGAAGAGCCGCCCCGAGGCCGTGGCGTCGCCGTCGCGCGCCGCGGCGAGCAGTCGCGTCACCTCGCCGGGGGCCGGCTGAAGTGCCTCGTCCGCCGCAGAGTCGCTCATGAGCTCGAGATTCTAAGGCTCGCCCGGTCGAGGGCGTCTGGCCAAGCCTCCCCGGGGCCGGGCGCGAGACGGACGTCGACTGCGTGACAGTCCGCGCCTCGGATCTGCGTTCTGCCGGGTGAAAGCGAGACCGACCATGAGCCGACCGACCGCCGCCGCCCTGCTTGCCGCCCTCGCCCTGGCCGTTTCCGCAGCCGCCCAGGACGGTTACGCCGACCCGACCTTCAGCACCGACGGCCTGCAGGTCATCGGCTGGGGGGGCGACGAGGCGCTCGCCGCCGCAGTAGCCGCCCGCGCCGACGGCTCGCTCTACGTCGGCGGCGCCGTCCAGGACGCCCTCTCCCAGGACTTCGGCGTGACCAAGCTCACGGCCGCCGGCGCGCTCGACCTCGCCTGGGGCTCGACCGGGAGGCGGCGCGTGCCGATCGACGCCGTCGCCGGCGGCGCCGATCGCGTGCTCGCCCTCTCGCCGCTTTCCGACGGTTCGCTCCTGCTCGCCGGCCTCGCGGAGGTCGACGACCAGGAGCACCTCGACCTGCCGGCGCTCGCCAAGCTGACTCCGGCCGGCGGCCTCGACCCGTCGTTCGGGGACGGAGGCGTCGTGGTCCTCGACCTGCCCTGGGCGACCGACTCCTGGGGCTGGCAGGGCGCGCTCGTCCAGCCGGACGGCAAGGTCGTCTTCTACGGCTACTGCTACGACTGCCCGGACAATCCCGGCGAGTCGCGGCCGATGCTGCTGCGGGTCACGACCGCCGGAGCTCCCGACCCGACATTCTCGGGCGACGGCTGGGAGGTGCCGACCACGGGCGTCTGGAGCGCGACCTACCTCTACGACCTCCGGCTCGACGGCGCCGGGCGGCTGCTGGGGCTGGGCTGGAACGGCGGCTTCGGGATCGTCCGCCTGCTCGCCTCGGGCGCCCTCGACCTCTCCTTCGGCGGCGGCGACGGCGTGGCGAGCTTCGCGATGCCCGCCGGTCACACCCATCCGTACGAGCTCGCCGTCGATCCGAGCTCGGGCTCGATCTTCGTCGCGATGGCGTTCACCTCGGGCGAGTACGAGAACTACGCCGGGGTGCTGCGGCTGTCGAGCGCCGGCGCGCTCGACGCGGCCTTCGCCGGCGACGGCCTCGCCGAGCTGGTCTTCGACGTCCGCCTCTGGATCAACGCCCTGGAGGTTCAGAGCGACGGCAAGCCGATCGGCGTCGGACTGATCAACGTCTCGATCCCGGGCACCGCCGACTTCTTCCTCTTCCGCCTGAACGCCGACGGCAGCCTCGATTCGACCTTCCACGCCAACGGCGCCCGTCGGGTGAGCTTCGAGCAGGAGCCCGATCTCACCGACTACGCCGCGGCGATGGCCCTCTCGGGCGGCCGCCTGGTCGCCGTCGGCCCGGTCACGGTCGACGCGGTCGCCTCCTTCGGCATCACCCGCACGACCAGCGCTCTGGTCTTCCAGGACGGCTTCGAGCGCGGCTCGACGGGGGGCTGGGGCGGGCACTGACGCGCCGCGACCTCCGGCGGCGGGCCGTGAGCCGGCGCTCAGTCCACGAGGTCGAGGTCGGCGGCTGCGGCGAAGGCGCGAAAGTCGCGGTCGCGTGTGATGAGGCGCGCACCGTGGTCGACGCAGAGCTGCGCGATCAGCGCGTCCGCGAGGCGCGCCTTGCGTCGCTTGCCCAGGAGTCGGGCGCGCAGGCGCCCCGCCCGGTACCAGAATCCGGGCGTCGGCTCGAGCAGCGGCAGGAGGGCGAGCTCCTCGACCACCTCGGGATCGAGCCGGGGGTTCGACAGGAGCTCGGCGAGCACCGGCGCGGGAAGATGCAGCTGGCTCTCGCGCAGCGCCCCATCGAGGCGCTCGACGTCCTCGCCCGAGTCCCCCCGCAAGAAAGCGACCAGGCTGCTGGTGTCGGCGGCGATCACGCCGTGTCAGCCCCGGTCGGCGCGCAGGGTCTCGAGCGTGGGCCAGTCGCGGACCTTGCCCCGCCGCGCTCGCAGGCCCCGGAAGGCCGCACCGGCCGCGACCAGCCGCAGTCCCCGCCGCACCGTCGCGGTCAGGTTCTCCCCGCTCGCCTCCCGCGCTCTCGCCAGCAGCTCCTCGGGCACTTCCACGGTGATCTTCTGCATCCCGC
>WYBK01000216.1 GCA_011525905.1 Acidobacteriota bacterium | reverse complement strand
TGGCCGACGGTGCACGAGCTGCCCGGCGGCGGGCTCGCGCCGTCGGTCGAGACTCACCTCGCCTCGAGCGACGACGGCGGCGCTTCCTGGAGCTTCGAGCGGGTCCTCTTCCCCTCGGAGCCCGGCGCCGACGAGGGGGGGAGCCTCGAGCCGGGCCACGTCGGCCACGAGGTGCCGAACCTGCTGCCGCTCGTCGCGGCCGACGGCTCGGTCGACTGGGTCGGGGTCCGACTCGACTACTTCCTCCCCGACGCGGGGGGCTTCCGCCGGCGGCCGACGACGAGCTTCCGCATCGTCGTCTCGCGCGCGGCGTCGCCGGCGCTGCTCGCCGAGGGGCCCGCGGTCACCCTCGCCAGCGCGGTGACCGCGCCCGGCTGGGGCGCTGCGCTCGATCTCTCGGAGCTCGCGCCCGAGCTCGGCAAGTGCGCTCTCTGGAACGAGCCGGCGCTCGCGGGGGACCGGGAGCGCATCTATCTCGCGCTGCGCTGCCTCGCCTTCGAGGCCGACCTGCGCACTCCCGCGGTCGCCGAGAGCGATCTCGTCGTCTTCTCGGCGGCGCCGGCGGGGGAGCCCGCCGCCTGGAGCTGGAGCTACGAGGGACGCTTGGCCGGCGGCGCCGAGGCCGTCGAGCTCGGCGGCCGGGGGCTCACCCAACTCGAGCTCGCCGAGGGGCGCGACGGCGGACTCCTCGCGATCGTGACGCCCGACGACTGGAGCGCGGAGCTGCGCGAGTTCCTCCACTTCGGCTGCCGCGCGGTCGAGGTCGAGTCGCTCTCGCCGCCGCGGCTCGCGCGCGGCGCTGCCGGGGAGCTCGTCGTGCGCGCGAGCGTCGACGCCTCCGATCTCGCGCCGCTCGGCCCCGGCTCCTGCGGCTACGACCCGGCCTCGGCGACCGGCATCGTCTTCGCGCGGAGAGTCAAGAGCGTCGGCGAGCTGGTCTCGACCCTGCACGCGACGGGGCTGCGGCCATGACCGAAACGGCGCTGCTCTCGCTCCTCGCTCTGCTCGCCGCGCCGGCGGCGCCCTGCGAGCGGCTGGCGCGCGCGGCCGACCTCGCGCTGGAGGTCGAGCTGCCGGAGGGATGGTGCGTCGAGCCGGTCGACGCCAGCGACAACGGCGCGGCCGCGGCTTGGCGGCTGACCGCCTACGGCGCGCTCGAAGCGTTCCTCCCGCCGGAGGACGCGTACGACCGTGGCGTCCTCTGGCTGCACACCGAGGCGTCGCTGCTCGCTGCCGAGGAGCGCTGCCGGCGCGAGACCGGCATGCCCTACTCGGACGGCTGCGCCGAAGGGTGGCTCTTCGAGAGGAAGGACCTGGTCGACGAGCGCGCGCTCTTCCTCGAGCGGGCCGCCGCCTCCGCCTGCCGGGCGGCGAGCGAGGACCGGGAGATCGGTTCGTTCGAGTGCCTCCGCTTCCGCGCGCGCGACGGCCGGGAGTGGCTGGTCGACCCGCCGCCGGGCAAGTCGAGCTCGATCCTGCCGGTCGAGCTGGCGACCCACGTCGGCGACCGCCGGGTCGCCTTCCTCCTCTGGCTGAGGCTGCCCGAGCACGACCCGGCCGACGATCGCGCGCTGGCCGCCGCGCGCGCGGCCCGCTGGCGCGCGATCGCGCCCGAGCTCGCGCGGATCCAGGTGCGCTCCTTCTGAGAGAATCCGGGACCTCGACGAGCCAGGAGGAGGGGACGATGAGCGGATCGACCTCGGAAGAGACGCGCGGCCTGCTCGCGCAGCGCTGGGTGGTCTGGGTATTGCCGGTCGTGACGGTGCTCTTTCACGGAGCCAGCGCGCGCGGCTACGGCGTCTTCCGCGACGAGCTCTACTACTACGCCTGCGGCCAGCACCTCGACTGGGGGTACGTCGACCATCCGCCGATGGTGGCGCTCTTCGCGGCGCTCTCCGGCGCGCTCTTCGGCCCGTCGTACCTGGCGCTGCGCTTTCTCTCGGCGCTCGCCGCGGGCGGCACGGTGCTCGCAGCCGGCGAGACCGCGCGCCGCCTCGGCGGCGGCGGCTGGGCGCGGCTCGCGGCGCAGCTGGCGACCGCGCTCGCGCCGGTCTTCGTCGCGCTCTTCGGCACGTACTCGATGAACGGGCTCGAGGCGCTCCTCTGGGCGGGGATGTTCGCGATCGCCGCGCGGGCGCTCGACGGCGGCGCGCCGCGGCTCTGGCTCGCCTTCGGCCTGCTCGCCGGGCTGGCGCTCGAGACCAAGGTCTCCGGGCTCTACCTCGGCGCCGGGCTGGCGGTCGGGCTGGTGGTCGCCCGGCGCTGGGACCTCTTGCGCGAGCGGCGGCTCTGGCTGGGCGGCGGCCTCGCGCTCGCCCTCTTCCTGCCGCACCTGGTCTGGCAGGCTCTCCACGACCTCCCGACGCTCGAGTTCGTGGCCAACGCCCGGGCGCGCAAGATCGCGGCGCTCGCGCCGCACGAGTTCGTCGGCGCGCAGCTGCTCCAGGTCGGACCGGTGCTCTTCGCGCTCGCCGCCGCCGGCGCGGCCTGGTTGCTGCTGGCGCGCGCGGCGCGCCCCTTCCGCGCGCTCGGTTGGATGGCGCTCGCGGTGCTCGCGATCCTCGCCCTCTCGACCGCCAAGCCCTACTACTTCGCGCCGGTCTGGACGCTGCTCTTCCCGGCCGGCGCGGCGGCGGTCGAGGCCTGGAGCGCGGGCCGGCGGCAGGCGACGCTGCGCGCGACGGCGCTGCTGCTGATCGCCTCGACCGCGCTCCTCGCGCCGCTCGCCAAGCCGCTGCTGCCGGTCGAGAGCTACCTGCGCTACGCCGCGGCGTTCGGGCTCGAGGCGGGGAGCGACGAGAACCAGGAGGTCGGCCGCCTGCCGCAGTACTTCGCCGACATGCACGGCTGGCGGGAGCTCGCCGAGTCGGTTGCGCGCGTGGCCGCGACGCTGCCGCCCGAGGAGCGGGAGAAGGCGTGCGTCGTCGCGCAGAACTACGGCCAGGCGGGGGCGATCGATTTCTACCGCGCCGAGCTCGGCCTGCCGCCGGCGATCTCCGGGCACAACAGCTACTGGCTCTGGGGGCCGGGCGATTGCTCTCCCGAGATCCTGCTGATCCTCGGCGAGCGGCGCGAGGACCACGCCGACGACTTCGAGAGCGTCGAGCTCGGCGGCCTGCACGACTGCGTCGACTGCATGCCCTACGAGGACGACCTGCCGATCTGGATCGCTCGCGGCCTGAAGGTCCCGATCGCCGACGCCTGGGCGGGCGTGCGCAACTACATCTGACGCGCGCCTCAGCTCGCTTCGTCGCGCGAGGGGCCGAAGAAGAGCTCGAGCAGCGGCCGGTCGCTCGCCTGGCCGAAGAGCAGGACGTGGTCGCCGTCCGCGAAGACGGTCGAGCCGCGCGCCGGCAGCAATCGCCCGTCGCGCACCACGAGCAGCACCGAGGTCCCCTCGGGCAGCGGCACGTCGCGCAGAGCGGCGCCGCACACGGCGAGGGCCGGCGAGATGCGGAAGGAGTAGATCTCTCCTTCGAGCGGTTCGGCGGCGACGATCTCGAGCGTCGCCGGCGGCGCCGGCGTCATCGGCTCGTCGAGGCGGGCGAGCCGCGCGCTCCTGCCGAGCGTGGCGCCGGGCAGCAGCGCGCCGACCAGGACGACGAAGAAGACCCCGTGGAAGACCTCCTGGCTTCCCGGCAGGCCGATCAGCACCGGGTAGATGGCGAGCACGATCGGCACCGCGCCGCGCAGCCCCGCCCAGCCGACGAAGAGGATCTCGCGCGGGCCGTAGCGGAAAGGGGCGAGGCAGATCGCCACGGCGAGCGGCCGCACCAGCAGAGTGAGCGCGAGCGCCAGCGCCACGCCCCACCCGATGGCCGGAATCGTCCGCGCGGGGGTGACGAGCAGGCCGAGCAGCAGGAACATGCCGACCTGGGCGAGCCAGGCGGCGGCGTCGTGCACGCGCACCAGCCCGGGGCGGTAAGGGAGGCGCTGCGAGCCGAGCACCAGGCCGGCGAGGTAGACGGCGAGGAAGCCGCTGCCGCCGAGCACCGTCGGCAGCCCGAAGGCGAGCAGCGCCACCGCGGTGGTGAGCACGGGGTAGAGGCCGACCGTGCTCGACTGGAAGCGCGCGAGCAGCCGGCCGGCGCCCTGGCCGATCGCCAGGCCGAACGCGGCGCCGACGGCGAACTGGACCACCAGGTCGGCGAGCGCGGCGCTCCAGCCCTGCCCCGCGCCGGAGAGCCAGGCGGTGACCCCGAAGGTGAGCAGGACCGCCATCGGGTCGTTCAATCCCGACTCGACCTCGATCGTCGAGGCGACCCGCGTGCGCAGGTGGAGGCCGGCGCCGCGCAGCTGGGCGAAGACGGCGGCGGCGTCGGTCGACGAGACGATGGCGCCGACCAGCAGCGCCTGCGCCCAGTCGAGCCCGAGCGCCCGCGCGACCAGCGCGGTCAGCGCGGCGACCAGCACGACGCCGGCGGTGGCGAGCGTGGCGGCGGGCGCCAGCACCCGCCGCACGGTGGCGACCTGGGTGTTCAAGCCGCCGTCGAAGAGGATCAGCACGAGCGCCAGCGTGCCGATGCGGAAGCTGGCGGCGTAATCGTCGAAGACGATCCCCCCCGGGCCGTTCTCGCCGGCCAGCATGCCGATGGCGAGGAAGACCAGGTAGAAGGGGAGGCCGAAGCGGCGCGAGAAGCGGCTCGAGAGCGCCCCGAGGGCGACCAGCAGCCCGGCGGTGAGCAGCGCCCAGCCGGTGGCGAGGGGTTCGACCGTCGGCACGCAGCGATGCTAGCCGACGGCGATGTCGATCAGTTGATGTCGCCGCGGCCGCGGCCCTTGCGGGCGGGGCGCAGGAGCTGGAACTTGAGCATCTCCTTGTAGGAGACGGTCGAGTCGAGGTCCTGGCGGGCGAGCTTGAGCGCCTGGTGCAGCCCCTCGAGCGCGAGCTCCGCCCAGAAGGCGCGCTCCTCCCGCGTCTCGGCGCGCGCGACCGGCTCGAGGTCGTAGAGGCCGGGGACCTTGCCGAGCGCCGCCTCGTACTCGGCGAAGGGCATCTCGTCCGAGACGTCGACGCCGTTGCCCTCGGCGAACCAGGCGAGCAGCGGAGCGTACGGGCCGGCGGCGCGCTCCTCGGAGGCCTCTTCGCTCGCGCGCTCCTTGCCCGGCTCGGGGAAGCGCTCGCGGAAGAGCTTGGCGATCGCCTGGCCGGTGAGCTTCTTGGCGACCACCTCGGCCCCCTGCTGCTCGCCTTCGTAGACCATCTCGATCTTGCCGGTGATCGCCGGGGCGACCAGCTGGAGGTCGCAGACGCGCGGGTGGACCGGCCGGTCGCCGGTCGCCAGCGCCCGCCGCTCGAGGTTGGAGACCAGCAGCTCGATCGCCGCGATGCCGACGCGTGCCGAGACCCCCGAGCTCTGGTCGACGAGATCGCTCTCGCGCGCGGCGATGGCGATCTCCTCGACCAGCAGGCGGACGGCGTCCGGGATCACCACCGTCTCGACGTCGCGCTCGGTCCAGGCCTCCTGCGCGGTGATCCGCGCCGCGAGACCGGCCGAGACCGGATAGTGGGTGAGGATCTGCGAGGCGATCCGGTCCTTGAGCGGCGTGATGATCGAGCCCCGGTTGGTGTAGTCCTCGGGGTTGGCCGAGAAGGCGAAGAGGATGTCGAGCGCCAGGCGGACGGGGAAGCCGCGGATCTGCAGGTCGCGCTCCTCGAGCAAGTTCAGCAGGCCGACCTGGATGCGCGGCGCCAGGTCGGGGAGCTCGTTGATCGCGAAGATGCCGCGGTTGGTGCGCGGCACGATGCCGAAGTGGATCACCTCGGGGTCGGCGTAGGTCAGCCGGCGCGTCGCCGCCTTGATCGGGTCGATGTCCCCCAGCAGGTCGGCGATCGAGACGTCGGGCGTCGCCAGCTTTTCGTTGTAGCGCGCCTCGGCCGGCAGCCAGTCGACCGGCGTGTCGTCCCCGGCCTCCTCCACCCGGCGCTGCCCCCAGGTCGAGACGGGGGCGAGCGGGTCGTCGTGGATCTCGCTGCCGGCGAGCTCCGGGACTTCGGGGTCGAGCAGCGTCGTGAGCTGGCGCAGGATGCGCGTCTTCGCCTGGCCGCGCAGGCCGAGCAGGATGAAGTCGTGGCCGGCCAGCAGGGCATTGACCACGCCGGGGATCACCGTCCGCTCGTAGCCGAGGACGCCGGGGAAGAGCGGCTCGCCGGCGGCGAGCTTGCGCTTCAGATTGGCGCGGATCTCCTCGCGGATCGACCGGGGGCGGTAGCCGCTGGCGCGCAACTCGCCCAGCGTGCGCGGGCGGCGGCTCAATCCGACACCTCGGATGCCTCGACCGCGGCGGCGCTCGCGTGCTCCGCCAGATCTTCCTGAGCCTCGAGCCAGCGCTCGGCATCGATCGCCGCCTTGCAGCCGGAGCCGGCGGCGGTCACCGCCTGGCGGTAGCTCGGGTCGGCGACGTCGCCCGCGGCGAAGACGCCGGCGACGGCGGTGCGCGTCGAGGGCTCCGCGACCTCGAGGTAGCCGACCGCGTTCATCGGCAGCTTGCCACGGAAGAGCTGGGTGTTCGGCTCGTGGCCGATCGCGACGAAGAGCCCCTGGGTCGCCAGCTCGCGTTCCTCGCCGGTCTGCGTGTCGCGCAGCACGACGGCGGCCACCCCCCCCTCCTTGGTGCCGACCACCTCGACCACCTGCGCGTTCCAGACGAACTCGACCTTGGGATTCTTGAAGGCGCGCTCCTGCATGATCTTCGAGGCGCGCAGCTCGTCGCGGCGGTGGACGACGGTGACCTTCGAGCAGAAGCGGGTGAGGTAGGTCGCCTCTTCGACCGCCGTGTCTCCGCCGCCGACCACGACGACCTCCTTGCCCTTGAAGAAGAAGCCGTCGCAGGTGGCGCAGGCCGAGACGCCGTAGCCCATCAGGCGCTCCTCGGACTCGAGGCCGAGCAACTTGGCCCGCGCGCCGGTGGCGACGATCAGCGCGTCGGCGCTGTAGCGCTTGCCGTCGGCGACCAGGCGGAAGGGGCGAACGTCGAGGTCGACCTCCTCGACCGTCTCGAACTTGACGGTCGCGCCGAAGCGCTTCGCCTGCTCGCGCATCTGCTCGATCAGCTCGGGGCCGAGGATCCCCTTGGGGAAGCCGGGGAAGTTCTCGACGTCCGTGGTGATGGTCAGCTGGCCGCCCGGCTGCGACCCCTCGAAGACGATCGGCTCGAGGTTGGCGCGCGAGGCGTAGAGCGCGGCGGTCAGGCCGGCCGGTCCGGAGCCGAGGATGGCGAGGCGGGTGTGGGCGATGACGGGATGCTCCGTGCTCGACATGCGCGGGGGAGTCTCCGTGCGTTGGATGGCCGTGGTTGCGCGACGATACGCTGCGGCGGGTCTGTGGACCGAGGCCCCCGACCCTTCGGCAGTATAACAACCCCCCGCAGCCCCCGATTCCCGACGAGGGACAGGTTACTCGAGCGGACAGGCGTCCGCTCGGGGACACGGCATCCGCTCGGGGACATGAAGCAGAGGCGCCCGCTCGGGGACATGTTCCCGGCGCAGCCGGGTACGTGTCCCCGTCCCAGCGCTGGCCTGCCGAGGGACGGGGACACGAAGCAGAGCTTCGTGTCCCCGGGCGGGCGTTGCGCTTTCCTTGCCGCCACTCTGGCTAGAATGCCCCGCGAGGGGAGAAAGGAACCCGCCATGGCGAACAAGCAGAAGGCCAAGAAGACCGTGACCTCGAAGGCCGCGGACGCCGCGCGCGTCAAGAAGCTCGGCAGCGAGAAGCTGGTGGCGGCGCTCAACCGGCAGGTGGGCAACGAGATGCACGCCTCGCTGCAGTACGTCTCGATCGCCTCGCACTTCGACCGCGAGAACCTGCCGCGGCTCGCGCAGTTCTTCCACCGGCAGGCCGACGAGGAGCGCGACCACGCGATGAAGTTCGTCCGCTTCATCTCGGACATCGGCGGCGTGCTCGAGATCCCCGCGATCGCCTCGCCGAAGTCCCGATTCGGGAGCGCCGCGGAGGCGGTCGGCCTCTCGCTCGAGTGGGAGCACACGGTCACCGAGCAGATCTACCGGCTGGTCGACATCGCCAAGGAGGACCGCAACTACATCGCGATGCGCTTCCTCGACTGGTTCGTCAACGAGCAGCTCGAGGAGATGAACACGATGGACACGCTGCTCTCGCTGGTCGAGCGCGCCGGCGAGGAGAACCTGCTGCTGGTCGAGGAGTACCTGGGCGAGAACGGGCTGGCGGCGGTCGGCGGCAGCGAAGGCGGCGCTTCCGAGTAGCGCCCGCCGGTCAGGTGGGAGCGGCGCCGGGCGCCAGCAGGCTCTCGGCGAGCGCCACGGCGTTGGCCGCGCCGCCGCGCACCAGGTTGTCCATCGTCGCCCAGATCCAATAGGCGCCCGCGCCGCCGGCGGCGCGCACGGCGCCGAGCTGGAGCGTCTCCTCGCCGGCGGCCGCGACCGGGCCGAGGCGCTCGGGGTGGCGGACCGCCGTCACCGCCGCCGAGCGCGCGATCCGTTTGCGCAGCTCGGCGGGTGCCGGCGACTCGCCGAGCTCGACGTAGAGCGACACCGAGACGGCGTGGAAGATCCCCCCCTGCAGCACCTCGATCGCCAGCGGGTAGTCGGCGCCGAGCGCCGCGCGCGCTAGCTCGGCGACGCCGGCGGTCTCGGCGGCGGCCGGCACGACGTTGAAGGCGATCTGCGCCGGGAAGAGCATCCCCTTCGGCTTGCCGGCGAAGGCGAGGATGCCGCGCGTCTGCTCGAACAGCTCGTCCATCCCTGGTTCGCCCTCGCTCGAGACGGGCTGGATGACGGTCGCCACCGCGCGGCGGGGAGCGAGCGGCGCCAGCGGATCGAGCAGCAGGGCGGCGGCGACCGCCGCCGGATGGGGGCTGACCAGCCGCTCGACGCCGAGCCGCGCGGCGTCGCGCACCCCGGCGACCGCCGGCAGGCCATCCTCGGGGCCGGCGCCGCGCGACAGCAGGATCGCCGGAATCGCCGGATGGGAGCGGGCGAGCCGGGCGAGGGTCTCCCGATCGTGCTCGATCGTGCCGCAGAAGAAGGCGAGGTCGACGCCGTCGAAGCTCTCCGGCTCGATCCGGCCGACGAAGGCGGCGGCGCCGACGCTCTCGGTCAGCGTGCCGATCTCTTCCTCCTCGGCGGAGAGCAGGCGCAGCTCGCGGCAGAGCGCCGGCCGCGCCTCGAGCCGCTCGCGCAGCTCCTTGGCGATCAGCGAGGTGGGGTGGACGACCGCGAGAGTTCTCATGGTGCGGCTCCGTCGGCCCGCGCCGGCCGCGAGAAGAGGCGCCCCCAGAGCCAGTGCGCGGGCCCCGAGAGGGCGTAGCCGACCGTCGCCGCCGGCAGGATGGCCGCCGGCTCGAGGGCGAACAGGAGGAGCAGGGCGGCGATCGGCAGGGCGCTGCGGTAGCTGCGCGGGCGCCTGAGATCGACCGACTTGCCGCTCCAGTAGCGGAAGGTCGAGACCATCAGCACGCCGAGGCCGACCAGGCCGCCGGTGATCAGGCCGATCAGCCAAGGGCGCCAATCGGGGTCGGGCGCGATCAGGAAGAAGGACGCGATCGCTCCGCCCGCCACCGGCGAGGGCAGGCCGACGAACCAGTGCGCGTCGACCCGCTCGGTCTGGACGTTGAAGCGGGCGAGGCGGGTCGCCGTGGCGATCAGGTAGAAGAGCGGCACCAGCCAGCCGATCCGCTCGAGCTCCTCGAGCCCCCAGAGGTAGGCGCCGAGCGCCGGCGCCACGCCGAAGGTGACGACGTCGGCGAGCGAGTCGAACTCGCGGCCGAAATCGCTCTCGGTGTGCGTCAGGCGCGCGATCCGGCCATCGAGCGAGTCGAGCACCCCGGCGAGCAGGATCGCTGCGCCGGCGGCCGGGAAGCGCCCCCGCAGCGCGAGGATCACCGCGAAGAAGCCGAGGAAGAGGTTGCCGATGGTGAAGGCGCTCGGCAGCAGGAAGGCGCCCTGGCGCAGCCGCGCGCCGACGCGGCCGTGCGAGTTGCGCTCGCGGGTCACGAGGCCGGGGGCGCGTCGGACGGGGCGGGGACCGGCTCGGCCATCGCGGTCTCGCCGTTGCGCACCTGGTCGCCCACCTTCACCAGGACTCGGTAGGACTCCGGGACGAAGAGATCGACGCGCGAGCCGAACTTGATCACGCCCAGCGGATCGCCGCGCCGCACCCGCTCCCCCTTCTCGAGGTAGGAGACCACCCGGCGGGCGATCAGTCCCGCGAGCTGGCGCACGCCGACGCGGTCGCCGCCGGCGCGGGCGAACACCTGGGTGTGGGCCTGGTTCTTCTCGCCGACGTCCGGCCGGAAGGCGGCGAGCTTCGCTCCGCTGCGCTCCACGGAGTGGATCACCTCACCCTCGACCGGGCAGCGCTGGACGTGGACGTCGAAGACAGAGAGGAAGGTCACGATCCGGTGGAAGCGCCCGGGGCCGATCTCGGCGTCCTCGACCAGCTTGATCTCCGTCACCTTGCCGTCGGCAGCGGCGATCACCGTGCCGGCGGGGCCGTCGAAGCGGCGCGCCGGGTCGCGAAAGAAGAGCAGCACGAGCAGGCCGGTGACCAGCGCGGCGGCGCCCCAGCGGGGGTGCCCGGTGGCGAAGAGGACGACCGCCGCCAAGACGAAGGGCGACACGAACGGCCAGGCCTCGCGGGCGAAGGTCATGGAATCGACGGGTCCGGCGAACGGCGGGGCGGCGTTCTAAGCCGAGATGCGGCTCTCGCGCGCCTCGCGCAGGATCGCCTCCATGCGGTCCTTGAGCGCGAGCTTGTGCACCTTCAGCCGCTTCTCCTCCGCCTCGTCCTCCTGCGAAGGCAGGGACTTCTGCGTCAGAGCGGCGAGACGGGTCTCGCAGTCCCGGTGCTCTTCGTAGAGCTTGCGGAAGCCCTCGTGCGTCGCCAGGAGGTCCTGCTTCAGGGCGTCGGAGCTCGGCATGGTCACGCTCTCCTCTCGAAAGGGTGGACCGGTCCGAAGTCAGGATAGCACCCACCCCCTCCCCCCTCAACCAGCCTCGGGACGACACTCGGGGCTAGAGCGGGAGGTGGTAGAGGAGGGCGTCTTCGCCGTCGGCGTAGTAGGAGCGGCGGCGGCCGACCAGGGTGAAGCCGGCTCGCTCGTAGAGGCGGCGGGCGGCGAGGTTGCTCGCGCGGACCTCGAGGAAGCAGGCGCTGTCGCCCGCCCGGCGGAGGCGACGGAGGCCCTCCGCGAGCAGGCGGCCGCCGAGCCCCTGTCCCCGAGCGCCGGCGGGCACCGCTATGCGCTGGAGCTCCGCCTCGCCGGCGGCGCGTTGGAAGAGGGCGTAGCCGACGACCTCGTCCCCTCTGTCGGCGACCAGGAGGAGGTGGTCGGCCCGCCCGAGACGGGTCGCGAGGTCGGCAGCGCGCCAGGGTTCGACGAAGGCCTCGCGCTCCAGTCGGCCGAGCGCCTCGAGGTCGGCCGCCCGGGCCTCGCGCAGCAGGACCGGCGAGTCGGTCACGGGGCGGGCCGGACGGCGGGCGGGGCGAGATAGAGGGGGCGCAGCGCCGTCGCCGGTCCCCAGGCCCAGCGGCCGGCCGCCGCCGCGCGCGCGACCGCCGGGGCGAGCGCCGGGGGGGTGATCCGGCGGGCCTCGGGCACTGCGTCGCGCGGGAGCGCGTCGAGGCCGAAGCCGACCAGCACGCCGACTCCTGCCTCGGGAGAATCCCCCGCTCGCCGCCGCCGGGGCGCTTCGAGCGCGCGGCACCCTCCCTTGCCGTCGACCGCGTAGCGCTGGACGAACCAATCGCCCCGCAGGGCGTCGACCGCCGCGAGCAGCGCTGGGTCCGCCGCCGCCGCGGCGAGCGCCAGCGCCTCGAGCGTCGAGACCGCGACCGTCGCTGCGTTGGTGCCGAGCGCCAGGCCGAGTGTCGTGGCGAGGGTCACGCGCGTACCGGTGAAGCTGCCGGGTCCGGCGACCGCGGCCAGGCCGCCCAGCTCGGCAGCGGCGACGCCCGCCTCGGCCAGCGCCCGGTCGGCGAGCGCGAGCAGCACCGCCGAGGAGCGCGCCTCGCCGGCGCTGGCGGCGGCGAGCAGCGCGCCGTCGTGCGCCACCGCCGCGCTCGCCACCGGCGAGACGCCGTCGAGCGCGAGGACGGGGCGGCCGCGCGGCGCGTTCATCGACGGGAGTCTAGCGACCGTGCCGGCGTGATAGAACCGCGCCCATGCTCGACGGAGAGCGCGCGGCGCTGCGGGCGGAGCTCGACCGGCTCGAAGGCGAGCTCCAGGCGCTGGTCGCGCCGCTCTCGCCGGAGGCCTTCCACTGGCAGCCGGACGGCGGGACGCGCTGGTCGGTCGGCCAGTGCGTCGACCACTTGGCGAGCGCCAACCGCGCCTACCTCGACGCCTTCGACCGGGTGCTCGCCCGCGGCACGAGCCGGGCCGGCGCGCCGCGGCTGGCCGGCGCGCCGAGCCGTCTCGGCCGCTGGTTCATCGACCTGCAGGAGCCGCCGCCGCGGCGCCGGCTGCCGGCGCCCCGAAAGATCCGGCCGCGGCCCGCTGCGTCCGGCGGGCCCGAGGGGGTCTGGGCGAGCTTCGCAGCGAGCCAGCAGCGAGCGCGCGCCCTGCTCGACGCGACGCGCGCGATCGAGGTCGACCGCATTCGCTTCGCCAACCCCTTCTTCGCCGGCCTGCCGCTGTTCACGGTCGGCGAGGGGTTGCGCATCGTCGCCGCGCACGAGCGCCGCCACCTCTGGCAGGCACGGCGCGTCGCCGCGCGCCCCGACTTCCCCGACCGCGCGACGCACGAGAGCGGTCAGCGCGGCTCGGACCAGTAGCCGATCAGCTTGTAGACGAGCTTGGCGACCAGGAAATCGGAGGCCGGCTGGCCGCCGATCGGGGCGAGCTCGACGACGTCGGCGGCGACCACCCGCTTGCGCTCGAAGAGGCGCCGGAGCCAGCGCAGCGTCGCCCACCACTGCCCGCCGCCCGGCTCGGGCGTGCCGGTGGCGGGCACCAGCGCCGGGTCGAAGTAGTCGACGTCGAAGGTCAGGTAGACCGCTTCGGGCAGCAGATCGAGCAGGTCGTCGAGGTGGGCGTCGAGCTCGCCGAGGTCGCAACCCCAGACCACCGGCATGCGCGCGCTCTCGACCAGCTCCGCCTCCGGCCGGGAGAGCGAGCGGATGCCGATCGGCAGCGCCGGGATGCCGTCCTCGTAGACGCGGCGCATCACCGCGGCGTGGCTGTACGGGGTCCCCTCGTACTCGGCGCGCAGGTCGGCGTGTGCGTCGAACTGGACGACGCCGATCTCGCCGAAGACCTCGCGCGCGGCACGCACCGGAGCGATCGTCAGGCTGTGCTCACCGCCCAGAGTGATCAGGAACTTTCCCGCGGCCATGTGGCGGCGGCACTCCGCCTGCAGCTCGGCCATCGCCTCGGCCATGTCGTAGGCCTCGGGGAGGAATGGGGGCAGGGTGGCGATGCCGACCTCGCAGCTCTCGCGCCCGAGCTCCTCGTCCCAGGTCTCGACCGACTGCGAGGCGCGGACGATCGCGGCCGGGCCGCGCGAGGTCCCCTTGCCGTAGGAGGTGGTCCGCTCGAAGGGGACCGGCAGGAGGACCACCGGGCTGGACTCGTAAGAGCTCAGCTCGGGGGGGAGGAGGGCGAAGTTGTCGGGCAGGGTCGGCATGGCGCGCGAAGTCTAGCCGACCGATCCGAGGGGGAGCGCGCCGACGAAGAGGTCGACGTCGTAGACGATCGCGACGCGCCCGGCGCGCTCCTGCGCCGCGAAGAGCGCCGCGGCCGCTCGCTCCATGGCCTCGCGGTTCGCGTGCCCCGGCGCGGGCGTGTACGAGGAGGAGAAGAGGCGGGCGAGGAAGCCCTCACGGTCGAGCGACTGCGCCTGCTGGAAGCGGAAGCTCCGGTAGGGTCCGCGGAAGAACGCCGCGACGGCCTCCGGTCCGATGCGCCGATGGTCGACCTCGGTGTAGTCGACCCCCCAGCGCAGGAGCAGCGCCTCGTACCCCTCGAGGAAGGGGTCGCCGACGGTCCGCCGCACGTTCCAGAGGAGGGCGACCCGGCCGCCGGTCCGGAGGATCCGAACGCACTCGGCACGCGCACGTTCCGGGTCGAACCAGTGGAAAGCCTGGGCGGCGACGGCGAGGTCGACGCTCGCGGCCGGCAGCCCGGTTGCCTCGGCGTTGCCCGCGACCGAGCGAAAGCCCTCCCGTGCCCCGAGCGCCCGCTCCGCCGCCGCGCGCATCTCGGCGTTGGGCTCGACCGCGACGACGCCGTAGCCGCGAGCGAGAAAGAGCCGAGAGGAGATCCCGGTCCCGGCTCCCAGGTCGGCGACGACCGCGCCGGGGAAGAGCGCCCCGCACCCCTCGAGCGCGTCGACCACGGCCGCGGGATACCCGGGCCGCGCCCGCTCGTAGTCCGACACGCGGTCGGAGAAGCGCCCCTCCGGCGGCCGCGAGGCTGCCGTCACGCTGCGGCGCTCCCCGGCGCTTTCGCGGCCGGCGCGATCGACGTCCGCTCGAAAAGGTGACAGTTACCTCTGCTATCCCTTTCCACCGCCGTTTCTCGCGGCTCGCCGGCCCGGAGTGCGCCTCGATGATTCTCTACCGGATGGGGGGAGAGGCTCTCCTGCGCGCGGACCTGTCGGTCCGTGCTCGGAGACCCCCCCTTCTCGGACCGGCCTCGATACCTTGCGTTCTGCCGGCGGGCCGGCTCCGCTTGCGCTGGGCTCCTGCTCCTTCCGCCACGGCCTGCTGCCGGGTCGGCGAGGGGGCACCCGGTGTCGAGGCGAACGCCGCGCTCGGGCTCTGCGGGGACACGC
>WYBK01000215.1 GCA_011525905.1 Acidobacteriota bacterium | reverse complement strand
CTGACCGAGTACGTCGGGCAGGAGCGGCTGGTCGAGAACCTGAAGATCTTCATCCGCGCCGCGCGCGAGCGGGGCGAGCCGCTCGACCACGTGCTGCTGTTCGGGCCGCCCGGGCTGGGCAAGACGACGCTCGCCCACATCGTGGCGCGCGAGATGGGGGCTCCGCTGCGCTCGACCTCGGGGCCGGTGCTCGAGCGCGCCGGCGACCTCGCCGCGATCCTCACCAACCTCGAGCCGGGCGAAGTCCTGTTCGTCGACGAGATCCACCGGATGCCCGCCGCGGTCGAGGAGATCCTCTATCCGGCGCTCGAGGACTTCCGCCTCGATCTGGTGCTCGGCCAGGGACCGGCGGCGCGCACGGTCAAGCTCGAGCTGCCGCGCTTCACCCTGGTCGGCGCCACGACGCGCGCGGGGCTCGTCAGCTCGCCGCTGCGCTCCCGGTTCGGCATCGTCCACCGCCTCGACTTCTACCCGCCGGCCGAGATCGGCCGCATCCTCACCCGCTCGGCCGGCATCCTCGGCGTCGAGGCCGACGCCGAAGGGCTCTCCGAGATCGCCGGCCGCAGCCGGGGCACGCCGCGCATCGCCAACCGGCTGCTGCGCCGGGTGCGCGACTTCGCCCAGGTCGCCGGCGGGCGGGTCGACCGCGCCGTCGCCCGCCACGCGCTCGCCGCGCTCGAGGTCGACGACTCGGGCTTCGAGGAGCTCGACCGGCGCATCCTCTCGACCTTGATCGAGATCTACAACGGCGGCCCGGCCGGGATCCAGGCGATCGCCGCCGCGGTCGGCGAGGACCGCGGCACGCTCGAGGACCTCTACGAGCCCTACCTGCTCCAGGAGGGGTACCTGCAGCGCACGCCGCGCGGCCGCGTGGCGACCCGCCGGGCCTACGAGCATCTCGGCTATCCGCCCCCCGCGGCGGCCCCGGGCGCCTCGCTCTTCTCCTGACGCTCCCGTGCGCCGCGCCGCGCTCCTCTTCAACCCGCGCGCCGGGGCGCACCGGACCAAGCGGCTGGCACCTGTTCGCGCCGCGCTCGCCGACGGGGGCTACGCGCTCGAGTTCCAGGCCACCGAGGGGCCCGACCACTGCCGGGCGCTCGCCCGCCGCGCGGTCGAGGAGGCGCTCGATGCGCTGTTCGTCCTGGGCGGCGACGGCACGCTGCGCGTCGCCGCCTCCGTGCTCGCCGGCTCGCCCGTCGTCCTCGGCGCGCTGCCCGGCGGCACCACCAACGTCGTCGCGCGCGCGCTCGGCCTTCCGCTCGACCCGGTCGCCGCGGCGCACCGGCTCGCTCACGGCACCCCGCGCCGCTTCGACCTGGGGCGCGCCGGAGACGACGTCTTCCTCATGCAGCTCTCCGGCGGCCTCGACGCGCGCGTCCTGGCCGCCGTCGACCCGCGTCTCAAACGCCGACTCGGCAAGGGCGCAGTCGCCTGGGCGGGGATGCGCGAGTGGCTGCGCTACGACTTCCCGCGTTTCGAGCTCGAGGTCGACGGCCGCAGGCTCTCGCCGACCGGCTTCGTGGTCGCCAACCTCGCCGAGTACGCCGGCCGCTTCCGCATCGTCCCCGGCGCCCGCCCGGACGACCGCCGGCTCGACCTGCTGCTCTTCCACGGCCGGCGCCGGCGCGACGCGCTCGGCTTCGCCCTGGCGCTCGCCGCCGGGCGGCACGTCGCACGCCAGGACGTCGAGGTGGTCGAATGCGGCCGCGCGCGACTGGTGGCTCCCGCCGGCGCCCTGCTGCAGATGGACGGCGACCCTTTCCGGCCGGAGCTGCCTCTCGAGATCGCCCTCGCCGAGCGCTCGGTCGACTTGCTGGTGCCCGACTCGGCCTGAGCGGCCCGCCCTGCGGGGTGGGTCGTCGCCGCGCGGGCGGGCATCCAATGGAGGGCTGGGCGCCCCTCGGGAGCGCCCGGGAGGTCACCATGGCCCCGCTCGCTCTCTTCACCGCTACCCTCCTGCTGTCGACCTCGGCCATCCCCGCGCAGCCACCCGGCCTCGCCGCCGAGAGCTCGACGGCCGCGCACTGGACGCTCGTCGGCTGGAACGATCTCGGCATGCACTGCATGGACTCCGACTACCGAGTCTTTTCGATCTTGCCGCCGTTCAACACCATCCACGCCCAGCTGATCTCGCCCGACGGAGCCCTCGTGCTCGATCCGGCCGGCGCCGGAGTCGTCGTCACTTACGAGGCCGTCGCCGACGCCGAGGGCTCCGAGAACCGCACCTCGATCGGCAAGACCGGGTTCTGGGATGCCGTCGCCGCCCTGTTCGGCGTCGCGCTCCTGCCCGACCAGGGCCTCGCCGGATTCGACATGCCGGGACCCGCGAACACGCCCTGGCCGCTGCGCTTCGATCCCGTCCAGGGCTGGTTCACCGCCGAAGGCATCCCGATCACGCCACGAGACGATGCGGGCCGGCGCCGGCGCTATCCGCTCCTGCGGCTCGTGGCCCGCGGTCCGGGTGGCGTCCTGCTCGCCACCACCTCGATCGTCCTGCCCGTCTCCGACGAGATGAGCTGCGCGGCCTGCCACGCCTCGGGCGCGAACGAGGCCGCGCGGCCCTCCTCGGGGTGGGTGCAGAACCCCGACCCCGAGCTCGACTACCGGCGCAACGTCCTGCGCCTCCACGACGATCTGCACGCCGGCGAGGCCGCCTACAGCACCGCGCTCGCCGCCGCGGGCTATGCCGCCGCCGGCCTCGAGGCCACCGCGATGGCCGGGACGCCGATCCTGTGCGCCCGCTGCCACCCATCCAACGCGCTGCCCGGCTCGGGCCAGTCGGAAGTGTCGGCGCTCACCGCGTCGGTTCACGCCCTCCACGCGAGCGTGCTCGATCCGGCGACCGGCGAGCCGCTCGACTCGGCCACCCACCGCGCCGCCTGCTACCGCTGCCACCCCGGGGCGACGACCAAGTGCTTGCGCGGCGCGATGGGGCGGGCCGTCGCAACCGACGGAACCCTCGCGATGCAATGCCAGGATTGCCACGGCTCGATGAGCGCGGTCGGCTCGGCGCTGCGCGTCGGCTGGCTCGCCCAGCCGAGCTGCCAGAACTGCCACACCGGGACCGCGACCCACAACAACGGCGAGATCCGCTATTCGACCGCAGTCGAGGAGGACGGCTCACCGCGCATCGCGGTCGACGCGACCTTCGCGACCGATGCCGACGTGCCCGCGCCGGGCTTCGACCTGTTCCGCTTCTCCTTTGGCCATGGCGCCCTCGCTTGCGAGGCCTGCCATGGCCCGACCCATGCCGAGCAACCGAGCCTCGAAGCGAACGACGGCGTGCAGAGCCTCGCCCTCCAAGGCGCGCCCGGCCCGCTAGCCGACTGCGCGAGCTGCCATACGACGGCCGCGCCGCCTCCGGTGCTCGGCGGGCCGCACGGGCTCCACCCGCTCGGCGCCGCCTGGGTGGACGACCATGCCGACCTGCTCGAGGGCGCGCCGCTCGACCCTTGCCTCGCCTGCCATGGCGCGGACGCCCGCTACTCCGTGCTCTCTCTCGCCCGCCGCACCTGGACGGCCGCGACGCCGTTCGGAGTCAAGACCTTCTGGCGCGGCTTCCGCATCGGTTGCTGGGCCTGTCACGACGGTCCGACGAGCGACGACCCGAGCGCCAACCACCCGGCCGCGGTCGTCGACCGCCAGGTCGCGACGACGACCGGGGTGGCCACCGAGCTCACCTTGACGGCCACCGACCTCGACGGCGACCCGACCGAGCTGCGCATCGTCGATCCTCCGGCGCACGGCTTCGTGGGCTGGCAGGGCTCGAGCGCGACCTACACGCCGGAGCCCGGCTACTGGGGCACGGACCGCTACACCTACGCCGCCTGGGACGGCTCGACCGACTCGAACCTCGGGACCGTCGCGGTCGCGGTGACATTCCCGGGCTGTCCGCTCGACGAGTGCGTTTTCGCCGATGGATTCGAGTCGGGGGCGACAATGCTCTGGTGGCTGCAGTCGCCCTGACCCTTGCCTGCCCGCCCGTACGGGAGCGTCCGGCCGGGCGGCGCGATAGCGTCGGGGGCGCGATGGACCTCTTGCGCCGCCCTCTCGACCCGATCTTCCGCCCCCGCTCGGTCGCCGTGGTGGGGGCCTCGCGCTCGCGCCAGTCGCTCGGCTGGGCGATCGTCCACAACCTCGTCGACTTCCAGTTCGCCGGCGCGATCTACCCGGTCAACCCGAAGGCCGACGCGATCCACTCGCTCAAGTGCTACCCCTCGCT
Source organism: Acidobacteriota bacterium (assembly GCA_011525905.1). Taxonomy (GTDB): domain Bacteria; phylum Acidobacteriota; class Thermoanaerobaculia; order Multivoradales; family JAGPDF01; genus JACTMI01. The sequence continues at coordinate 2,393 of WYBK01000215.1, read as the reverse complement.
TTCCGCCGTGCCCGATCCGATCGACCTCGCGATCGTCACCGTGCCGCAGCCGCTCGTCGAGGGGGTGATCGACGAGGGGCTCGCCGCCGGGGTCGCCGGCTTCGTGGTGATCACCGCCGGCTTCGCCGAGGTCGGCCCCGCCGGGCGCGCCGCCGAGACGCGCCTGCGCGAGCGGCTGCGCGCGGCGGGCGTGCGCATGATCGGCCCGAACTGCATGGGGGTGATCAACACCGAGGCCGACGTGGCGTTGAACGCCACCTTCGCGCCGACGCCGCCGCTGCCCGGCTCGATCGGCTTCGTCTCGCAGTCGGGGGCGCTCGGCGTCGCGATCCTGAACGTCGCCGCCGAGCTCGGCACGGGGCTGACCCAGTTCGTCTCGATGGGCAACAAGGCCGACGTCTCGGGCAACGACCTGCTCGAGCACTGGGAGGACGACCCGGCGACTCGGGTGATCGCGATGTACCTCGAGTCGTTCGGCAACCCCCGCCGCTTCACCGAGATCGCCAAGCGGGTCGGGCGCAAGAAGCCGATCCTGGTGGTCAAGTCGGGGCGCACCGCCGCCGGCGCGCGCGCCGCCTCGTCGCACACCGGCGCGCTCGCCGGCACCGACGTCACCGTCTCGGCCTTCCTCGAGCAGTGCGGCGTGCTGCGCGCCGAGACCATCCAGGAGCTGTTCGACGTCGCCCGCGCGCTCGACCGCTGCCCGCTGCCCGAGGGCAACCGGGTGGCCATCGTCACCAACGCCGGTGGCCCGGCGATCATGGCGACCGACGCCTGCGTCAACCTGGGGCTCGCGATGGCCGAGCTCGCGCCCGCGACCCGCGCGCGCCTGGCCGAGTTCCTGCCCGCGACCGCCTCGACCGCCAACCCGGTCGACATGATCGCCTCGGCCGGCGTCGAGGAGTACCGCAGGACGCTCGCCGCGCTGCTCGAGGACCCGGCAGTCGACGCCGCGCTGGTGGTCAACGTCACGCCGATCCTCTCCGACCCGCGCGACATCCTCGACGCGGTCGGCGAGGTCGCCGCCGGCGCCTCGAAGCCGGTGCTGGCGGTGATGATGGCGACCGACGCCTTCTACGAGGGCTTGAAGGGCGCCCTCCACCTGCCGCCGGTCTACCGCTTCCCGGAGCCCGCGGCGCGCGCGCTCGCCCAGCTCGTGCGCTACGCCGCCTGGCGCCGGCGCCCCGAGCAGGCGCCCCCCCTCTTCGCCTTCGACGACGAGAGGATCGCCGCCGTGCTCGCGCGCCCGGGCACCGACGGCTACCTCCCGCCCGCCGACGCCTTCGCCCTGCTCGAGGCCTGCGGCATCCCGGTCGCCCGCCACGCGGTCGCCGCCGACCCGGCGGGCGCGGCGGCGGCGGCGGCGGCGCTCGGCTTCCCGGCCGTGATCAAGGCGATCGCCCCCGGCCTGGTGCACAAGACCGAGGCGCGCGCCGTGCTGCTCGGCCTGCCCGACGCAGCCGCCGTCGAGGCGGCCGCCGCCGAGCTCGCCGGCCGGCTCGGGCGCGCCGGCGCGCCGCCGGAGGGCTTCCTGGTGCAGGAGCAGGTCGCCTCCGGCGTCGAGACGATCTTCGGCGTCTCGACCGATCCGCGCTACGGGCCGGTGCTGATGTTCGGGCTGGGGGGCAAATACGTCGAGGTCTTCCGCGACGTCCGGTTCGGCGTGCCGCCGATGACCCGCGCCGAGGCGCTCGACGTCGTGCGCGGCATCCGCGGCGTCGCGCTGCTCGACGGCGCGCGCGGCGAGGCGGGCGCCGACTCCGCCGAGCTCGCCGAGGTGCTGCTGCGCCTCGCCCAGCTGGTCGAGAGCCGCCCCGAGATCGTCGAGCTCGACGTCAATCCCTTCCTCGCCGGCGCCGACGGGCGCTCGCGCGCGGTCGACGTCCGGGTGCGCGTCGCCACGGCCGGGCGGGCCGACCGCGGCGGATGAGCGGCGCCGCGGCCGCGTTCGCCGAGCGGCGCGCGCTCGCCCTCGGCTCGGGTCGCGCGGCTCTCGTCCTCGCGGTCCTCGTCTGCTTCGCGCCGGTCGTCGCCGCCGACTTCCTGGTGCTCGACGACCCGGGCTACGTCACCGCCAATCCGCACGTCCTCGCCGGGCTCTCGCTCGACGGCCTGGCCTGGGCCGCGACCTCGGGCGAGCACGCCAACTGGCACCCGCTCACCTGGCTCTCGCACCAGCTCGACGTCGAGCTCTTTGGCCTCGACCCGCGCGGTCACCACGCCGTCAACCTGCTGCTGCACGCGGCCAACGCGCTGCTGGCGGCGCTCGCGCTGGCGCGGCTGACCGGCTCGCCGCGCGCGAGCCTGGCGGCGGCCGCGCTCTTCGCCCTGCACCCGCTGCGGGTCGAATCGGTCGCCTGGGTCGCCGAGCGCAAGGACCTGCTCTGCGCCCT
>WYBK01000214.1 GCA_011525905.1 Acidobacteriota bacterium | reverse complement strand
GAGGCGAGCAGCTGCCAGACCCGCTCGACCGAGGCGGCGGTCGGCTCGTGGCCGGTCGGCAGCTCGAGGTCGGGCGCTTCGGGGGCCTCGTAGGGGGCGTCGATGCCGGTGACGTTGCCGATCTCGCCGGTGCGCGCGCGGGCGAACAGGCCGTCGGCGTCGCGCGACTCGCAGACCTCGAGCGGCGCGCTGCAGTGCAGCTCGAGGAAGCGCTCGGCGCCGACGATCCGCCGCGCCACCTCGCGGTCCTCGGCGACCGGCGAGACCAGGGCGGCGATCACCAGGAAACCCTGGTCGTTGAACAGCCGCGCCACCTCGGCGGTGCGCCGCACGTGCTCGCGCCGGTCGGCGCGCGCGAAGCCGAGGTCGGAGTTGAGCCCCAGCCGCATCCCCTCGCCGTCGAGCACCTGGACCTTGCGCCCGGCGGCGAAGAGGCGCTCCTCGAGCGCGAAGGCGACGGTCGACTTGCCGGCGCGCGGCAGCCCGGTCAGCCAGAGCGTCGCCGGGCTCTGGCCGAGCCGCTCGGCGCGCGCGGCGGCGGCGATGCGGCTCGCCTGCGGCCGGACGTTGACCCCGGCGTCGGCCGCCGGCGGCCGCTCGAGCCGGGTTTCGGCCGGCTCGCGCTCGAGGATCGTGCCCGCCGCCACCGTGGCGTTGCTCAGCCGGTCGATCAGGATGAAGGCGCCGGTCTCCCGGTTCTTGCGGTAGGGGTCGAAGGCGAGCAGGCGCGGCGACTCGATGCGCACCCGGCCGATGTCGTTGAGCGCCAGCTGGTCGGCGCTCTCGCGATGGAGCGTGCTGACGTTGATCCGATAGCGCAGCTCGTCGACCGTGGCGGGAGCCAGCGTCGTCGCCTGCTTGATCAGGTAGCCGCCACCGGGGCGCATCGGCTCCTCGGCCATCCAGACCAGCATCGCCTCGAAGGAGTGCTCGAGGTGGGGCACGTTGCCCGGGGCGACCAGCATGGCGCCGCGCGACAGATCGAGCTCGTCCTCGAGCGTCACCGTCACGCTCTGCGGCGGGAAGGCCTCGTCGAGCTCGCCGTCGAAGGTGTGGATGCCGCGGATCCGGCTGCGCCGCCCCGAGGGGAGCGCCACGACCTCGGCCCCCCGGCGCAGGATGCCCGAGGCCACCGTGCCGGCGAAACCGCGGAAGCTCGCGTCGGGCCGCTGCACGAGCTGGATCGGGAAGCGCAGATCGACCAGGTTGCGGTCGCCGGCGATGTGCACCGTCTCGAGGTAGCCGAGCAGGCTCGCCCCCTCGTACCAGGGCATGAGCTCGGACTTGCGCACGACGTTCTCGCCCTGCACCGCCGAGACCGGGATGAAGTGGACGTCGCTCACTTGCAGCCGGGCCGCGAAGTCGGTGAACTCCTCGCGGATCCTGTCGAAGACCCCCTGGTCGTAGCCGACCAGGTCCATCTTGTTGACCGCCAGCACCAGGTGGCGGATGCCGAGCAGGGCCGCGATGAAAGCGTGCCGGCGCGTCTGGTCGAGCACGCCGTTGCGGGCGTCGACCAGGATCACCGCGAGGTCGCAGTTCGAGGCGCCGGTCGCCATGTTGCGCGTGTACTGCACGTGCCCCGGCGTGTCGGCGATGATGAACTTGCGCCGCGCCGTCGAGAAGTAGCGGTAGGCGACGTCGATGGTGATCCCCTGCTCGCGCTCGGCCGCCAGGCCGTCGAGCAGCAGCGCGAAGTCGAGGTCGCCGCCGGTCGTGCCGTGCTTGTCCGAGAGCCTCGCGAGCGCCGCCATCTGGTCGTCGAAGAGCGCGTGCGAGTCGTGGAGCAGCCGGCCGATCAGCGTCGACTTGCCGTCGTCGACGCTGCCGCAGGTCAGCAGCCGCAGCAGGTCGCGCTGCTGGTAGGCGGCGAGGAAGCGCTCGAAGCCGGGTGTGGTGACGGCGGGCGGGGCGGCCATCAGAAGTAGCCCTCCCGCTTCTTCTCCTCCATCGAGCCGGCCTCGTCGTAGTCGATGACCCGCCCCTGCCGCTCGGAGCTCTTGGTGACCAGCATCTCCTCGATGATCGCCGCGACCGAGTCGGCGTCGGATTCGATCGCGCCGGTCAACGGATAGCAGCCGAGCGTTCGGAAACGGACCTTGCGCTGCCGCGGCCGCTCGTCCGGCGCGAGCGGCAGGCGCTCGTCGTCGACCAGGATCAGCGCGCCGTCGCGCTCGACGATCGGCCGCTCCTTGGCGAAATAGAGCGGCACCACCGGAATCGATTCGAGCTGGACGTAGAGCCAGACGTCGAGCTCGGTCCAGTTCGACAGCGGAAAGACTCGGATCGACTCCCCCTTGTGCACCCGGGTGTTGAACAGGTTCCAGAGCTCGGGGCGCTGGTTGCGCGGCTCCCACTGGTGGAAGCGGTCGCGGAAGGAGAAGACCCGCTCCTTGGCCCGGCTCGCCTCCTCGTCGCGGCGGCCGCCGCCGAAAGCAGCGTCGAAGCCGTAGTGGTCGAGCGCCTGGCGCAGCGCGACGGTCTTCATGATGTGGGTGTAGCGCTGGGTGCCGTAGTCGAAGGGGTTGACGTTCTTCTCGCGCCCCTCGGGGTTGGTCCAGACCAGCAGCTCGGCGCCGGTCTCGGCCGCCATCCGCCCGCGGAACTCGATCATCTCGCGGAACTTCCAGAGCGTGTCGACGTGCAACAGCGGGAAGGGGAGCGGGCCGGGGTGGAAGGCCTTCTGCGCGAGGCGCAGCATCACCGAGGAGTCCTTGCCGATCGAGTAGAGCATCACCGGCTTCTCGCACTCGGCGACGACCTCGCGCAGGATGTGGATGCTCTCGGCCTCGAGCTCGCGCAGATGGGTCAGGCGATAACT
>WYBK01000213.1 GCA_011525905.1 Acidobacteriota bacterium | reverse complement strand
CTCAGCGCAGCGCCACGCGCGCCGTCGGGTGGAGGTCGCCGGCGTGGCGGCGCAGCTCGAGCAGGTGCGGCTCGGGCGTGACCTCGACGGCGACCCGGAGCGTCGTCTGGCCCGCGGCGAGCGGGATCGGCTCCAGCGCCGCGCCGTCCCAGTAGGGGGCGAGCACGCCGCCGGTGCGCGGCCCCTTGTCCAGCTCGATCTCGAGCGCCGTCGCGCCCCGCTCGGGCCAGAGCTCGAGGCGGGCGGCGCCGTCGCGCCAGAGCCAGTCGGTGGCCTGCCAGCTCCCGCGGGGACCGGGGGTGTGGGGCGCGCCGGCAGCGCGCTCCGGAGCGTAGGCGACCGCGCGCGCGAGCCAGGCCCAGGCGACGGTGCCGCGGATCGAGCGGTGGGCGCGCTCGAGCTCGACGCGGGCGGTGGCGGCGTCGCCGGCTCCGAGGGCGCGGCGCGCCTTGAGGGTCAGGTAGGGGGCCCAGCGCTCGCTCCAGAGCGCCTCGTTGCGCCGCTCGTGGACCTCGGCGCGCGCGAGGTCGCCCGCGACCAGCGTCGCCATCGCCGACTCGGCCGGGTCGAGCAGGTCGGCGGCCAACAGGACCAGCCGACCCGTCGCCTCGGGAGAGATCGACTCGAGGCCGAGCAACGCCAGGGGCCGCTGCCAGGCGAGCCAGGCGGCGGCGGCCTGCGCGGTCTTGCGGCCGCCCGGCGCCGGCGGCCGGCGGGCGAGGAGGCGTTCGAGGCGGGGGGCGTGGCGGCGCTCGGGCGCGAGGTCGACCAGCGCCTGGTCGAAGGCGGCGACCGCGGCGCCGAGCTGACCGGCCGCGGCGAGCCCCTCCGCGCGCTCGAGCTCGCGGTCGATCTCGGCGTCGAGGCTGCGCCGCCGGCGCTCGCCGTAGCGCACGAAAGCCGGCCAGTCGCGTGCCTGGCGCGCCCTCTCGACGAAAGCGGACCAGGCCCACGGCGTGTCCGGGACCAGCCGCGCCGCCTCGTCGAGCGAGCCGGCGATGTGCAGCCACTTGCCGACCAGGCCGAGGTAGATCCGCTCCTCTTCGAACGCCTCGCGCAGGATCGTCTCGACCTGCGGCCGCTTGGAGGGCGCGATCGCCGGCCAGACCTCGAGGTAGACGAAGGCTAGGGTCTCTTTCGGGAAGCGGTAGGAGGGGCCGAGCTCGACGGCGAGCTCGAGCGGGCGCTCCCACTCCTCGAAGCGGGTGAACAGGCGGGTGTCGGCGGTGCGGGTGCGCATCAGGGTGAGCGCGGAGGCGTGGATCGTCAGCGCTTGCCAGCTCGCCGGCTGCTCGGCGAGAACCTGGCCGACGAGCTCCCGAACGCGGCCCAGGCGCGCGCGCGTCTCGTCGACCGCCCAGGGCGCCGGGCGGCCGATCTCGCGGTTGAGCAGGACGCGCGCGGCCTCGAGCCGCATCGCCGCGGGGTCGGACTCCCGTCGCAGGCTCTGCGACAGCTTGCGCAGGGCGTCGGCCGGGACGCCCGCCGCGCGCGCCTCGTCGACGAGCGCCCCGCGCTCGCGCTCGAGCGCGCTGGGGCGGGCGAGGGCGAAGGTCGCGAGCGCCAGCAGCGCGAGGGTCGCCGCCAGCCGCGCGGCGAGCCGCGAGCGGGGAACCGGTGGGGGTGGCGCCTTCTCGACCTGGACCGGACGGAGCATCGAGCCCAATGATCTCCGATTCCGGCTCCGACTTGCGGACGGCGCTAGGGCGCCGGGCGCCGGCCGGGCGGCGCCAGGGCCCGGACGCGGAACGGCCCGCCGGTCGGCGGGCCGTCGTCGATTCGGGTCGTTTCCGGGAGCGTCACTCCGGAAGAGGGCCGCAGTCCGGCACGTAGACGAAATAGGTGGCCCAGTTGCGGCCCGGGAAAGGCTGGTCGCCGCCCCAGGCGGTCTCCTCCTGGTAGCTGCCGCTGTCGTCGATCTCCATCTGCACGGCGGCGTGCGTCGCGATGTAGATCGGCACGCCGCTCGCGCTCGAGTAGTTGACGCAGTAGGTGAAGCTCGAGACCGACGGATCGTGGGTCGCCTGGTACTGGAACTTGCCCGGGATCGGGTTGCCCTTCTTCGCGTGCGGAATGGCGTCGAGCTCATCGCCGACCGCCAGATGGGTCTCGGTGATCTCCCAGTCCCCTTCCGTGGCGTAGGTGACGCAGAGCGTGGTGCGGTCGTAGGTCACCCGAATCTCACCGGCGTAGAAGTGCTGCCCCGCGATCAGGCTGGTGCTCGTCGGCGTGCAGACGACCTGTGCAGAGAGCGGTGCCGCGGCGAGCGACAGGATTGCGGCGAGGGAAAGAGCGGTCTTGGCGAGCTTCGGCATCTTCGGGCCTCCTCGAGGTTCGTGGGGGGCTTCTTCCTGCGACGATGTGGAGTTTTTATCACATCTTCAGTGGCTCGGGCCACACACGAGCCTCGCCGCGGCGCCGCACGGCCCGATTCCCCACGGCGACCGCCCTCGGTTCCGCAGGCTGCCGCCATCTGGCAAGCTCCGCGGCACGATGGTCGACGCCCGGTCCGCTCGATTCCGCTCGGCGACCCGAGCTGCGGACGCCGACGGTCCGGCAGCCGAGCTCGCCTGGGTGTTGGCTCGCGCTTTCGCCGAACCCGGCGCCGCGGCCGCGCCGATCGATTCGGCGGCCGCGGTGGGTCTGGCCCGCGCCCTGAGGCTCGCGCCGCGGATCGCCTCGCGCCACGCCGCGACCGCGCTCGAGGCCGAGCTGGGCGAGGGCGGCGCGCTCGAGCTGCGCCGGCTGCGCGCGCTCGCGGTGGCCGAGGAGCTGCGGGCAGACGAGGCGCTGGCGACGGTCGAGGCAACCGGCCGAGACCTCGGGGAGCCCCTCGTTCTGCTCAAGGGGATGGCGCTGCGGCTCGGGGGCTGGGTCCTCCCGGGCGCGCGGCCCGCGGCGGACATCGATCTGCTGGTCGCCGGCCGGGCGCTCGCCGCCTGGACGCGGGCGCTGCTCGAGGCGGGATTCACCCCTTCGGGCGAGCGCGGTCGCGAGCACCATGCGCCGATGTTGCGGTCTCCCCACGGCGTCGCGGTCGAGCTGCACCGCGCGATTCCCGGAGTGCGCCTCGACGGCGCCCGGTCGGCCCGGCTCGCCGATCTGGCGGCCAGGGGAGAGTTGCGGCCTCCGTCCGCGCGGCGGCAGGCCCGCCTCCCCGCCGCCGAGGTCCTGGCGGCGCACGTGCTGGTCCACGCGATCGTACAGAACGCGCCGGCGCCCTCCCGCTCGGGCCTCCTCTGGCTGGCCGACCTGCTCGACCTCGGCTACCCCTGGACTTTCACGGCGGAGGCGACGGAGCGCGTCGCCGCCTGGACCGGGCGCGACCTCGCTCGCGAGGAGCTCGAGGGGGTATCGCGGTTGATCGCCTGGCTGCGCGATGGGGCCGAAGAGATCCAGGCGCCGGGCGAGCCGGCCGCCGCCCTCCTCGGCCGATTCGTGGCGGCCTCGACCGACCCGCTGGTCGCCGCGTCGCTGCGGTTGGAGGGGCTGCGCCGGCCGCTGTCGGACGCCCCGGCTTGGATCGCCCGGTTGCGCATCCTGGCGCGCGCCTTCCTGCCGCCGGCGACGGGCGAGGGCGGCGGTTGGAGCCGTCGGCTCGGGCGCGCGCTCGCTCGGCCGCTGCGCCTCTTGGCGCGCTGGCGCAGGGCTCGCCGGGCCGCGCGAGACCTGGCGGCAGGGGACCGGTAGGATTCCGCTCGCCGATGGCCCGCAACCCTTCACTCGCCGCGCGGCTCGCCGACGATCCCGTCGCTCGGGCGCGCGCCGTGCTCGGGCTCGCGACCGACGAAGCGCCGATCGAGCTGCCGGTCGGGGGGAGCTCGATGGAGCCGCTGCTGCGCGCGGGCGACCGGGTTCTCGCGGTGCCGGCGCGCCGGGTCGCGCCGGGAGACGTCGTCGTCCTCGGCACCGAGTCCGGCCACCTGCTCGTCCACCGGGTGCTCGGCCCGCTGCTCACCTTTCATGGGTGGCGCTGGGTCACCCGCGGCGACGCCGCTCCCACGGCGGACGGCACGGTGCCGCGGTCGCGGATCCTCGGGCGCGCGCTGACCGTGCTCGCGCCCGGGGGGGAGCCGCGAGCGAGCCTGCGGCCGACCGTCCGGCGGCGACTGGCGTGCCTGCTCGGCCTCGCCGCGTACTCGCTGAGGCGACTGCGCGCGTGATCTTCGGCGCCGAGTTCCTCGCCGAGCCGGACCTCTTCCCCGGGCGCGCGAGCGGCGAGCCCTGGGGCGAGCGAAGCCTGCGGCTCGACGTCGCCGGCGGGCCCTATGCGCTCACCGGCCTCGCGGAGAAGCAACGCGACGCGCTCGCCGCCTGGTTCGCACCGCGCGGCCTGGTGGGCGGCCCGGCGAGCGGCGACGTCGCGATCCGTATCTTCCGGGCGCCGGAGAGCGATTTCCGCGACTTCCCGCTGATCGGCTGGCAGACACGGCTCGACCTCGACCCGGCCGAGAGTTCGATCCGGTTGGCGGGGCGGCGGTTCGTGGGCCGGCTCGACTGGACCGGCCGGCTGGCCGCGGCTCTCTGGACGCCGTCCGAGGACGATGCCGACCTGCCGGGCATCGTCGAGAACTTCCTGCGCGTGGTCGTGGCGCACCGGGCGGTCGAGGAGGGTGGCGCGCTGCTGCACAGCGCCGCGGTGGTCGCCGGGGGGCGCGCGTTCGTTTTCTTCGGCGCCTCGGGAGCGGGCAAGTCGACGCTCTGCGGGCTCTCCGCCGAGCGCGGCCTCGACGTGCTCTCCGACGAGCTCAACGTCTTGATCGAGGGCGCCGGTGGCGTCGAAGTCGAGCGCCTCCCTTTCGCGGGGGATCACGGCCGCTCGGCGGGCGAGCGCCGGCGCTACCCGTTGGGCGGCCTCTTCGCGATCGAGCAGGGAACCCCGCACGCCCGACGGCCGATGGCGCGCGTACGGGCGGTGGCCGCGCTCGCCGCCTGCTCCCCCTTCGTCAACGACGACCGGTTCCGCAACGAGCGGCTGCTCGCCAATCTCGACCGCCTGACCGCGGCGCGGCGGGCCGAGACGCTGGTCTTCGGGCTCGATCCGGCCTTCTGGGATATCGTCCTCGGCACGCCATGACGACCTCGGAGCGCTACCGGCGGGCCTCGGACGTCCGCTACCGGATCCTCGACGGCGAGGCCGTGGTGGTGCGCCAGCGCGCCGCCGAAGTGCTCGGTCTCGACGCGGCGGGCTCGCGCATCCTCGACCTGCTCGACGGCGAGCGTCCGCTCGCCAATGTCGCCGCGACGCTCGCCGAGGAGTACGAAGGGGACCGCGAGACGATCGCCCGGGAGGTCGAGGCGTTCGTCGCCGAGCTGGCCGCCGCTGGAGTCGTCGAGCCAGTCGAGGAGGGCGAGTGAGCGAGCACTCGGCCCGGATCGAGCGATTCTGGCGCGACAACCAGCTCTTCTCGGCGCTCGTCGAGCTGACCTATCGCTGCAACCTCGACTGCTTCTTCTGCTACAACGACGTCGGGCTGGCCGGCACGCCGCTCGCCTTCGAGCGCTACGGCGAGCTGCTCGAGGAGATGGCGCGGCTCGGCGTGCTCCACCTGACGCTCTCGGGCGGCGAGCCGCTCGCCCACCCCGACTTCTTCCGCATCGGCGCGCGGGCGCGCGAGCTCGGCTACGTGGTGCGAGTGAAGTCGAACGGCCACGCCTTGCGTGGCGCGCTCGCCCGCCGCCTGCGCGACGAGGTCGATCCCTACCTGATCGAGGTGAGCCTCCATGGCGCCGTCGCCGCGACGCACGACCGCCAGACGCGTGTGCCCGGCAGCTTCGAGCGGCTGCTCGCGAACCTCGAGGGCCTGCGCGAGCTCGGCCTGCGCTTCCAGATCAACTCGACGCTGACCGCCTGGAACGAGGCGGAGTTCGAGGGGATGTACGCGATCGCCGACCGCTTCGCGGTGCGCCTGCAGATCGACCCGGAGGTGACGCCGCGCGACGACGGCAGCCGCGAGCCGCTGTCGATCGCGGCGAGCCGCGAGGGCCTCCGGCGGCTCTTCGAGTTCGAGGCCGAGCGCTCGCGCACGTACGCCGCGAGCCAGGGCGGCGGGGCGGCGCGCGAGCCGGCCATCGTGCGCCAGGGCGACTCGATCGCTCCGCCTTCGCCACGGGCCAACGGCAGCGGCAAGTTCTGCGGTGCCGGCTCGTCGAACGTCTGCATCGACCCCTACGGCAACGTCTATCCCTGCGTGCAGTGGCGGCGGCCGGTCGGCAACCTGCACGAGAGCACGCTCGCCGAGATCTGGGCGACCTCGCGCGGTCTCGCCGACGTCCGCGAGCTCGAGCGGCAGATCGCCCGACGCCTGGCCGGCGAGGAATCGAGCCTCCTCGGCTTCTGCCCGGGCCAGGCGGAGATCGTCACCGGCGATGCCGCGGCGATCTACCCGGCCGCCGTGGTGCGCCGCGAGCTGCTGCGCGAAGTGAATCGCGAGAGCGCGAAGCGCGCGCTCCTCCCCGTGATCCGAGGCTGAACCGCGGCGGTCGGCCCGAAACGGCGACGGCCCCCGCGCGCGGGGGCCGTCGAGAGCTGCCGTGCCCGGCCGGCCGGTCGTCAGGAAGCGATCGGTCCGCTCGGACAGGAGGTGCGGTCTCCCTTGGCCGGCGGCGCCGGCGCGCACACCGTCGCGAGCGTCTCGAGCGGCTCGCGGAAGAGGATGCGGGGCCGGCGCCAGGGCGGGCGCCGGCTCGACGTGGGCTGCGGATCGATGTCCTGAGTACGGTGCGGGTCCAAGTTCCCTCCCGGCCGGCGCGAGTTCTTCATTCGACCGCCGGAGGCGTCGGGCCGCCGGCCGGTTCCACGATGGGACGAGTCAGCCAGAGGGCGGGATCGCCCAGCAGCTGATAGATCGAGAGCATCTCGGTCGAGCCGCCGGTCGCGGCGAAGCCCGCCGCCACGTCGACGATCAGGTCGCCCAGGCGCACCTCCGGCTGCCGGTAGAGGGCGCTCGCCAGGAGCTGCCCGAGGCTGGGCGCCTCGCCGCCATTCGACTCTCCGGCCGGTGCCCAGACGGCGATCGCGCCGCCGGCCGGAGCCCGCACGAGCTCCTCGCCGAGCGAGGAGAAGCCCGGCAGCTCGAACCGGTTGATCGAGCAGGTGAGCGCGGCGAGGAAGGGCTCGCGCCCGGCGTTCTGCAGCGCGGGCACCGTGCTCGACAGCAGCAGCGCCTCGTCGGCCAGCCGGTCGAGGCCGGCATGGCCGTAGTAGAGGAAGAGCGAGGCGCCGAGAGTCAGCTCCGCCTGGATCGCCTGACGCGCCGCGGTGTCGGTCGTCTCGGAGAGGTAGATGGCCGCGAGCGTCAGGTCGGCGGGGAGCCGGCTCGCCGCGGCCTGCGCCTGTGGCTTGAAGTCGAGGTCGCCGTTGCCGGCGTCGTCGGCGACGGCGATCGCCCGCTGCCGCCAGCCGGCGGTGGCCGGCTCGGCCTCGAGCTGCTCGAGGCGCGCCAGGTAGCCGGCGAGCTCGGCCGGCGTCAAGACCGGAAGGCGGCCCACCGCGACCTCCGGCACGCCGTCCGAGTCGAAGTCGCCGTAGCGCTGATCGGCCGCGACGAGCGCTTCGGAGGTCGTCATCAGGATGGCCGGCACGAGGTTGCCGCCGAGGCCGGTCAGGCCGCGGTAGTCGTAGGTGCCTTCGCCGACCAGCACCGCGTAGCGCGGCGCGATGCTCCAGCTCTCGCTCGCCCAGTCGAGGAAGGCGCGGATGTTGTTGGGCGAGGGCATGCCGTGGCCGAACTCGTCGTCGATCTCGCCGACCGTGACGACGCGCGTCGTGAGCCCCTGCGCGGCGCGGTAGTCGGCGAGCTGCTGGGCGCCCGCCGCGAGCGACGAGTGCGTGACGACGACGTACTCGGCGCCCGGGCCGGAGCGCAGCGTGCTGGCGACCGCCGGCTCGACCGCGAGCGGCGTGCGGACCGCCGCGGGGGTCGTCGCGAGGTAGCGGCGCCCGGGCGTCGAGCGGAAGCCGAGCGTGAAGCCACCGAGGCCGCCGCGCGTGGTGGCGCCCGAGAGGACCTGCGGCCGCTTCGGGTCGGTGACGTCGAACAGCAGCAGGTCGGCGCTCGAGAAGCCCGAGAAGCCGACCGTGCCGCCGGCCGCGGTCGCCTCGAGGCGGTCGCCGTCGGCCAGGTGGAGCCGCGGGTAGTCGATCTCGAAGCCGTCGACGAAGAGGCCGCTGTAGGGCACGCCCGGTCCGAGCAGGGCGTGCAGCTCGACCTCGAAGGGGGCGCCCCGCTCGATCAGGTGGTAGGGCAGCACGAAGCTCTCGTAGGCCTCGTCGAGGCCGGTGAGCTGGATCGTGCCGAGCAGCTCGCCGCCGAAGCGGACCTCGACCTGGTGCTCGCCCAGCACCCCGGTCTCGCTCGCGCCGCGCAGGCGCACGGCGAGCGAGCCGTCGCCGCCCACCGCCGTGGCGTGCGGCAGGGTGAGGTCGAAGGAGCGCGTGCCGAAGGTCGGGTCGCCGGCCTCGAGCACGTCCCAGAACCAGTAGTCGTCCTCCGGGTCGAGCGGGAGCACCGAGACGGCGAAGGCGTCGATCTCCGCCGCGGCGGACTCGAGCGAGTAGGTCGGGCCGTCGAGGGAGAAGGGCTCGACCGTCGCCCGGCCCATGCGCAGGGCGGCGCCGAGGCGCAGCCAGTAGACGCTCTGGTCGCCGTAGATCGAGCCGCGCGCCTCGCCATAGAAGTAGAGGAGCGATCCGTCGGGCGTCGCCTCGGTCGCGACCGGCGCGCCGAGGTGCTCGAGCCGCAACTGGCGGGAGCGGACGAGCTGCCGCACGGCGCTCTCGTCCAGCCCGGCGGCGGCCGCGATGGCGCTCGACGACAGGCCGTAGATCCCGTCGGAGTCGACGCGGACCTTGACCGCGGTCGCCGGGGCACCGCCGCGCGGACGGCGGACCCACGGCATGGCCGCGGCGGGCTGGAACTCCTCGGTGAGGCGTTGCGCCGCGGCGCGCAGGCGGGCGCGCTCGTGGGCGGAAACCTGGACCGGCCGGACTTCGGCGCGGCCGTCGAAGGTGTCGGGGGCGAGCGAGCCCTCGTGGGTCGCGGTCACGACGAAGGGGCCGAAGGCGCGGGTCGCGCCGCGCCGGTCGATCTCGACCAGGGCGTAGGTCCGCTCGGAGGCGCCGTCGGCGCGCGGGTCGAGCATCCGGTAGTGCGCTCCGGCGACGGCGCGCGGGTCGGCCGGAACGTGCGGGCCGACCTGCACCCACTCCTCGCCCTCGAGGGCGAAGAGGCGGAAGCCCGCGGTGCGGTCCTCGGTCGTCGTCGTCCAGGAGACGACGACGCCGTCGCGGCCGAGGTCGGCGGTGATGCCATCGACCACGGCGCGGGTCGGCGCGTTCTCGGTCACCGCCAGCTCGCAGACCGGTCCCAGCCGGATGGTGGCGCGCGACTGCGAGGTGTTGCCGGTCTCGTCGAGGTAGAAGCCGCGGGTGCCCGCGAGGCTCGGCGTGATGTCGGGCGCCTGGATGAGGAGGATGCGCTGGTTGTTGATCGTCGGGGTCACGTCGACCTGGAAGTGGACGATGTTCGCCGAGAGCGCGGGCACGGTCTGCGGGTTCCAGACGATGCTGCCGCTCGAGGCGCCGTTGGCCGGCTCGCTGACGATGACGCCCTGGTTGGTCACCGCCGGGCCCGCGTACTCGATCTGCGCTTCGCCCGAGAGCGGGATCGTGACGACGTTGGACGGCGTCGAGAAGGTCAGCGGATAGGTGGTCGGGTTGACCAGCCGGATGGTGATCTCCATCGTCGTCGTCTCGCCGGTGTTGGGCACCTGCGGACCGCTGATGTAGCGCGCGAACTGCTCGAGGTAGGGCTTCGCCGGAGCGTTGCCGGCGTCGTCGGGGAAGTAGACGCGGAAGGTGTTCGGCGTCGGGTTCGCCCCCGGCGCGCCGCCGGTGCCCTCGAAGTTGCTGTAGTAGACGTTCGAGTAGTTCGAGTTCGGCCCGCTGTACTCGGAGATCGTCGCGTCGGTGCGCCAGATGCCGTAGTGCACGGCGTCGCTGTCGGTCGTCCAGCCCGAAACCGTGTGGTCCTCCCACTCGTCGTCGCCCGAGAGCGTCGAGCTGACGAAGTCGGCGTGCAGCACGCTCGGGCTCGGGAAGGTGGTCGGCGGGTCGAGGTCGGTCGACTCGGGGCGGATCATCTGGATCCGGCCGTGCTGGGCCGGCGGCGTGCCGAGCCCGGTGCCGTTGCCGTTGTCGAAGTCGAAGTCGCTGACCAGGCAGCTGCACCCCGCGGTGATCCAGGGGTAGAGGTCGTACTCGCGCATCGAGGGCGCGCCCGCCTCGTCGTTGGTGCCGAACTGCGACTGCGAGTCGTAGTAGATCGGCACCTCGGAGCCACCGGCGGTCGAGTCTCCGTCATGAGCCCGGATGCCGAGGGCGTTGATGTCGTTGTCGTCCGCCCCACCGGTCGTCATGTCGACCTGGAGCTCCCAGTGGCCGGCGG
>WYBK01000212.1 GCA_011525905.1 Acidobacteriota bacterium | reverse complement strand
GTGATTCGGCATCAGGCAGTAGGCCCAGATCTCGACACCCCACCTCTGGGCATGCTTCCCGAGCCGCCGAAGATACTGCCGGTAGTCCGCGGGCTCGAAGAAGACCTGCATTCGACGGCCCCCGCGCTGCGTGACGTGATGCGGCACTCTGGGCTGGACGATTCGAGGAATTCGTGGCATCCGACCCTCCTCCCGAAGGAGTCGAGATTCGCCGCGCAAAACGTTCGCGCCCTGCTCGAGGAGATGACCGCAAAGGATTCAGAATCCCTCGGCCCTGCCAACCCGGGGCTGGGGAACTGTCACCCGGTGCTCTCGGCGCCGGTTGCTGGATGTCGAGGTGACGGGGCCGAGGTAACTGTCACCCGACGCGCTGCGCTGCCGCGCGGGCCGGCGAGCGGAGGCGAGGTAACTGTCACCCGGCGGTGGCGAGGAACTCGAGGAGGACCTGGCGGAAGCGGTCGGGCTCTTCGACGGGGGCGAAATGGCCGGAGCGCTCGAAGAGGACGAAGCGGGCGCGCGGGAGGCCGTCGGCGAGCTGCTTGACCTTCTCGGGCGGCATGAGGTCGGCGGCGCCGGCGATCACCAGGGCCGGGACGGTGATCGCCGCCAAGCGGTCGCGGGCGTCGAAGCTCGGGTAGGCGCGGTCGGTGTAGTCGGCGTGGCGCGCGCTGAACTGCGCGGCGCGGAAGATCTCCCAGAGGCGTGTCGCGCTGGTCTGCGGATCGGCCATCATCTCCGGGAAGTACTCCTCGATCCAGAAGGCTTTCATCCGGTCGGTGCGCTCCGGCCAGCCGAGCTCGGGCGCCGCGAGCTCCTGCTGCATGGCGATCCAGCGCTGCATCAGCTCCGGACGCTCGGCGGCAAAGCGCTGCATGTCCTCGGCGCCGAAGGAGGCCACGCCATGGACGAAGGTCGCGGAGCGCAGCGTCTCGGGGCGCTCCGCGGCGAGCAGGGCGAGGTTCATGGCGCCGTTCGACCAGCCGATCGCGTGCACCTTCTCGAGCCCGAGGTGCTCGCGCACGGCGTGGAAGTCGGCGCGCACCGCCTCCATGCCCAGGTCGGACTCCTCGACGACCGGGCTCGAGCCGCCCATCCCCCGTGGATCGAAGTAGACCATCGTGAAGTCCGCCTCGAGCGGCCGGTAGAGCCCGCGCAGCCCCTCGAGCGAGAGCCCCCAGGAGTTGGTCAGGTGCAGGACGACCGGTCCGCTGCCGTGGACCTCGTAGTGGATCGTGCGGCCGGCGACGGCGAGGTCGAAGCTGCCGTTGGCGAGGCCTTCCGGAGCGCTGCCGGCTGCCTCCGAAGCGGGTGCCGGGGCGTCCTCGGCCGATGGGGCACAGGCTGTGGACAGGGCGAGAGCCGCCAGGGCGAGGATCCAAGCTGAGGGTCGGGACATGGTGGGCCTCCGATCGGGCGGTCGCCATCGTAGCAATGGAATCGATCCTCGGAGACGGCCGGGGGGGCGCCTCGACCCGAAGCGCGGCGATCGCACCTCCCGGCCTTCGCGCGCAGGCACGCTGCGGACGAGACCGGAGCCCTGGAGGCAGGGAGCTCGCGAGCGACGGCTTGCTTCAATCGACTGGCGGGCGCATAGTGGGTAGTAACCGTCCATCCGTCTTCTCCAGGACGGCCTCCGAGGAGGGAATCATGCGCACCGCACTCGCGGTTCTGCTCGCGCTCGCGAGCATGACCGACCTGCGCGCCTCCGCGCGCGCCGACGAGATCGCTCCGGACTCTCCGGTGCTCCGCAGAGCCTTCGTCACCTCGACCACGCACGCCGGTGACCTCGGCGGCCTCGCCGGCGCCGACGCGATCTGCCAGCAACGCGCCGCCGAGGCCCTGCTCCCCAACGCTACCGGCTTCGTCGCCTGGCTTTCCGACTCGGCGACCGACGCCTACTGCCACGTCCACGGCCTCGCGAGCACGCGCGCGGCCAACTGCGGGCTGGCCGAGCTCCCCGTCGCGGCCGGCCCCTGGGTGAGAGTCGACGGCTTCCCCTTCGCGGCGCGCATCGACGAGGCGCTCGAGGGAGGCGACCGGGTGCTGGCGCCGCTCCACCTCGACGAGGACGGCGTTCTGGTGCCGATTCACGCCTACGTCCTGACCGCGACCAGTACGCTGGGCGAGCGGCACCCGAGCTCTCTGGCGCCCTGCGACGACTGGACCTCGACCGACGGCGGGACCTCCGCCGGCGCGAGCTGGGCGACGACCGCGAGCTGGCTTTCCACCGGAGGGTGGAGCTGCGCGACTCCGGCGCACCTCGCCTGCCTCGAGACCGGCCCGGCGCCGCCGCTGCCGCCCTATCGTTCCGGAGGGGCGCTCGCTTTCGTCACCTCGTCGAGTCACTTGGGCAGCTTGGGAGGCCTGGCCGGCGGGGACGCGATCTGCCAGGGCCTCGCCACGGCGGCGGGCCTTCCGGCGCCCGAGAGCTTCCTCGCCTGGCTCTCCGACGGCACGACCGATGTGCGCGACCGGCTCACTCACGACGGCCCCTGGATCCGCATCGATGGCGTGCGGATCGCCGACGGCCAGAGCGACCTGCTCGACGGCACGCTGCACGCGCCGATCAACGTCGACGAGTCGGGGCAGTACCTCGCCAGGCATTGGGCCTGGACGGGAACCGCGCCCGCCGGAGTCAACACGACGCAAGACTGCGCCGACTGGACATCGGAGGAGGAGATCGGCGGCTACGGCATCGTCAACTACGCCAACCCGCTCTGGACCGACTACTCCAGCGGCACCTGCGGGGAGTCGCGCCATCTCTACTGCCTGAGCGACTTCCCGGCGATGGTCTTCGTCGACGGCTGCGAGTCCGGCGACACCCTCGCCTGGAGCCTCACCGTCACGGCTCCCTGACTCCTCAGGAGGTGGCGTAAGGTCGTGGCGTGTCCTTCGTGACGCACCTGGAGTGCTCGTGGACCGGCGCGCGGCAGGCGGCGGGGGCGCTGGCGACGGTCTCGGCGGCGGGCAAGCCGCTCTGGGTGCGGTACGACCTGGAAGCCGTCGGGCGCGCGATGGCGCGCACCGATCTCGCGGCGCGGCCGCTCGACCTCTGGCGCTGGCGCGAGCTGCTGCCGCTGCCCGCAGGCGTCGAACCGGTGTCGCTCGGCGAGTCGGCGACGCCGCTGCTGCCGCTCTCCGTCCTCGGCGGCGAGCTCGGTCTCGGCGAGCTGCTGGTCAAGGACGAGGGGCGGCTGCCGACCGGGTCGTTCAAGGCGCGCGGGCTCGCGGTCGCGGTGACGATGGCGCGCGCCTTCGGCATCGAGGCGATGGCGATCCCGACCAACGGCAATGCCGGCGCCGCGCTGGCCGCCTACTGCGCGCGTGCCGGCATCGCGGCGCACTGCTTCTGCCCCGCCGCGACGCCGCGCGCCAATCTCGAGGAGATCGCCCTGCTCGGCGCGTCGCTCGAAGTGATCGACGGGCGAATCGACGACTGCGGCGCGCGGGTCGCCGAAGGGGAGCGCGCCGGGCGTTGGTTCAACTGCGCGACGTTGCGCGAGCCCTACCGGATCGAGGGGAAGAAGACGATGGGGCTCGAGCTCGCCGAGCAGCTCTCCTGGACGCTGCCCGACGCGATCTTCTACCCGACCGGCGGCGGCACCGGCCTGATCGGCATGTGGAAGGCCTTCGAGGAGCTCGAGGCGCTCGGTTGGATCGGGGCGAAGCGGCCGCGGATGTACGCCATTCAGTCCACCGGATGCGCGCCCCTCGTGCGCGCCTTCGAGCGGGGCGTGGAGCTCGCCGAGCGCTGGCCGGCGGCGGCGACGATCGCCCACGGCATCTGCGTGCCACGCGCGCTCGGCGACTTCCTGATCCTGCGGGCGGTGCGTGGTTCGGGCGGCGCGGCGCTCGCGGTCAGCGACGACGCGATCGTCGCCGCCTGGCGCGCGGCCGCGTCGCGCGAGGGGATGTTGCTCTGCCCCGAGGGCGCCGCGACGCTCGCCGCGCTCCGGCTCGCGCGCGAGCGCGGCCTGGTCGCGGAGGGCGAGCGCGTCGTCTTGTTCAACTGCGCGACCCACGCCAAGTACACCCTCCCTTGGGCCGCGCAGGAGAGCGCGAACGGCAGGTCGCGCGGCGGATCCCGCGCCGCTCGGTCTCCGGACTGACTCGCGTTCGCCCGACCCGGATGTGCCGGACCGAGTCCCGCTCGACCTGTGTAGCAGCTCACATGTGAAGTGACTACCTGGCGATACCTTCGAACTGCACAACCGACAGGAGGACCGCCATGAGAGACGTCCCACGGACGCAGGTCGGCATCGCTCTCTTCCTCGGCGCAGCGCTCGTTGCGCCGGCCGCCGCCGGGCCGCCGGCGCTCCAGGTCGATCAACAGCAGCCGATCGTCGACGCCGCGGAGGGGCCGCTCGCGGTCGGCGGGCCGAGTGAGCAGAAGCTGGCGCAGACCTTCACGGTCGGCCTGGACGGGCGCTTCGCCGGCGTCGGGCTGGCGATCGGCTGCGCGGACGGCAGGCTCGAGGTCGAGATCCAGGGAACCACCGCGACCGGCGAGCCCGACGGCGTCGCGCTGGTGCGCCGCACCTACTCGGCAGCGAGCCTGCCCGGGAGCGTGCCGGCGACGTTCGAGCCGCTGCGCCTGCCCCGCAGCCTCGCGGTCGCGCCCGGTGACCAGCTCGCGCTGGTCCTGGTCAACGCGACCGGGTCGTGCGGGGTCGCCTCCAGCCCCGACGGCGACAGCTATGCCGGCGGCCGCGGCTGGTTCGACGCCCGCCCGAATCCCCCGGGCTGGCTGCCGTTCTCGCCGCTCTCGCCCGAAGACGATCTGCCCTTCCAGACGATCGTCTTCGCCCCGACGCCTTGACCCTTCGGGGGGACCTCCTCGACGGATCCCGCGAGCGAACGGCGCTCGCTCAGGGGGTCGGGGGGAGGGGGTCGGGGACGCGGTTGGAGATGGCGGGGATCGAGCGCAGGTAGGCGAAGATCGCGGCGAGGTCCTCGTCGGTCGCCTGGCCGTAGGCGGGCCAGGGCATGGGCGGCAGGATCTCGCGGCCGATGCCGCGCTGGCGGCCGTGGCGCAGCGTCGCGATGAACTCCTTCTCGGTCCAGGAGCCGAGGCCGGTCTCCTTGTCCGGGGTCAGGTTGCGCGGGAAGCTCACCCCCCAGGGGCCCGACCAGGCGGTGTTGGTCGCGCCGACGCCGCCGATCCAGTAGCCGTCCGAGAGCTTCGGCGCCGGCGGCACGGACATCTCCTGCGGGTGTCCGGAGAGCATCCGCGTCATGTCCGGCTCGGGGCCGTTCTCGCCCATCTTCCAGGGCGTGTGGCAGTCGTTGCAGCCGCCGAAGGTGACCAGGTAGCGGCCGCGCTCGATCTTGGCGGCGTCGGCCGCGGAATCCGACGGGGCCGGCCCGGCGCCGCCCTCCCCCGCCCGGGCGGCATGCGGCGCGAGCGGCAGGGCGAGGGCGGCGAAGACGAGCGCAGCGGCGAGACGATGACGGTTCATGGCTCCTCCTGGGAGAGATCTCCGCTCGAGCGAGCGGGGGTGAGAAGGACGGCGGCGCCCGCGGCCCCGGAGGGGCGGGCGAGGTCTTCGACGATCCAACGGGTGATCAGCGCGAGCGCCTCCTCGTCGACGAGCCGCGTCGCCATCGGCGGCATCTGGATCGCCGGCTGCCGGGTCGCGACGCGGGCGACGAGTAGGCTCGCCTCGGGCGAGCCGGGGACGATGCGGGTCTCGATCGCGCTGCCGGTCGGCCGGTATTGGCTCTCGTGAGCGACCGCCGTGGCGAGGGCGGCGCATTCGCCGTCGACCCGCACGGAGAGGAAGAGGCCGAGGCTCGCGATCGGGCTCGCGGCGTTGTGGCAGTGGGCGCAATTGCCGTGCAGGTAGCCGAGCGCGGCGCGCGCGGTCGGCGTCTCGGCGCGCACGCGTGGCGCCCGCGCCACGACCGCCGCCGGCAGCCCGACGACCAGGCCGCGGCAAATCAGCTCGTCGAGGTCGAGCGAGCCGGGCTCGGGAATCGTCGTGTGCGGCGCCAGCGGGTCGCGGTCGCTCGACAGCTGCAGCGCGGCGAAGCCGAGGACCTGCGCGCCGCCGCTCTCGTGACAGGCGCGGCAGTCGGCGACGCTCGGCAGGCCGTAGGGGACTCCCGGACGGCTCTCGGCGGCGCGCTTGACGCCGCGCGCGGGCACCAACAACGCTTCGGTTTCCTCCGCGTTCCAGCGGAGGTCGCGTAGAGCCACTCGCCGCTCGGCAGCAGCTCCATGTAGCGGGTCTCGATCCGGCGCTCGAAGGAGAACTCCTTCCAGATCCTGGTGCCGACCGGGAAGCGCCAGAGGTCCGGATCGCTGCCGTCGATCACGCTCCCTTCGGGGAGGCGGATCCAGCGCCGCTTCGAGGCCCCGTCCGACCAGAGCGGATACTGCGGCGAAAAGGGGAAGACGCCGGGTGCGACGCTCTTCGTCGCCGAGTCGGCGTAGAGGCCGGTCGCAGCGAGGGTCGCGGGCGCCTGCGCCGGGAGCGGTGCGGCGGGCAGCGCGGCCAACGACAGAGCCAGCGCGACGCAGAGACTGCGCGCGACCGACCGGCGTCCCCCGTCGCCAGCTCGATGCAAGCGAATCCCCTTCCCTACCCGCGGCCGACGCGCCGTGAGCCCGTGGAGGTCCTTCCTGCTGCAGATCGACGGCACCTATTCTAGCAGCAGCGCTCGAGTCGCGAGCGGGGCCGAGACAGGTCGCGGCTAGGAATCGGGGAAGGACCAGCGGCAGAGGTCGCCGGATTCGAGGTCGTCGGTGAACACCTGCTCGCGGCGACAGGTGACTCGAAGGGACAGGTTGCCCCCGCAACCTGTCCCGATCAGCAACCTGTCCCCCTTGGTGGGCTAGTCGGTGGGGGGCGACCAGGCGCTCGCGGTGCCGCGCTCGAAGCCGTCGGCGAAGAGGACGCCGGGGTCGACCAGCGCGGCTTCGGCGAGGAAGGCGGCGGCGAGGCGGGTGAACTTCGCGGCGTGCGCGGCGCTGTCGTCGAGGGTCGCGACCGTGTCGTCGGCGGAGTGGATCTCCGGGTTGTGCTGGCCGAAGCGGGCCTCGAAGGCGAAGGCGGCCGGGTAGCCGCGCAGGTGCCAGGGGGCGTGGTCGGAGCAGGCGTAGCCACACTCGTCGGTGGTCCAGGTGAGGCCGGGCTGGTAGGTCTCGAGCAGCCCAACGAGAAAGTCGTTGAGCGCGGAATCGGTGTAGTCGGAGATCAGGACGATGTCCTCGGCCGACCCCGGATACCCGGTCATGTCGACCTGCAGGACGCCCACCACCTCGGCGCCGGCATCGAGATAGGCCTCGGCGAGCTCGCTCGATCCGATCAGGCCGACCTCCTCGGCGGCGTAGGCCACGAGCTGCACGGTGCGCTGCGGCTGGAAGCCCGAGGCGAGCGCGAGCCGCGCGACCTCGGTCAACGTCGCGATCCCCGAGGCGTCGTCGTCGGCCCCGGGCGCGACGCAGCCCGGATCGAAGAAGCAGCCGGAGACGGTCGAGTCCTGGTGCCCGCCGAGCAGCACGATCTGCTCCGGGAAGCGCGTTCCCGGGATCGTCAGCCGGACCGAGGGCTGCGGCGTGTCGGCGTGCTCGAGCAGCTCGACCACCGCCTCCGGCCGCCCGGCGGCGAGCGCCGACCAGCGATCGAAGATCCAGGTCGCGGCGGCGCTGCCCGAAGGGTGGGCGTGGTAGCGGTTGACGAAACTGGTCGAGACCGTGGTCATCGTGGCGAGCAGCTCGCTCTCCGACACGCCGTCGGCCAGCAACGCCGCCCAGCCGGGTTGATCTACGGTGAAGGCCGCGACGCCCTCGGATCGCTCTTCGCGAGGGGCCGCCCGTGTCTGCTCGAGCCGTTCGAGCTGCACCCGCCCCGCCTCGAGGCTCGCGTGGGCGACGAAGCCGCCGCAGCGGCCGAGCTCGCGATGGACGACCGCCGCGAGCGTGTCGACGAAAGACACGGGAGCGCGCACGAGCAGGATTTCGCCCGTTTCGCCCGCCTCCAGAGGTTGAAGCAGCGGCGCCTCCCGCAGCGCGCGGGCGAGGAGGTCGGCGTCGAGCGTGAGCCAGACCTCTCCGGCCGGTGCGGCGGCCACCGCGACTCCCGCCGGCCGCGATGCCGGGTCCGAGGCCGCCAACGCCGTGCAGCCGAGCAGAACGGCGACGAGCCCAGCGCGGATCCGAGCCGGGACGGAAGGGCGCGAACGCACGGCGGAAGCCTATCCCTACCCTCGAGGTCGCCGCCGCCCGGGCGGGTGGGCCGCTCCGCACGCCGAACACCGGCGCGCGAAGGATTCGCGGCTCTTCCGCATCGAAGCTCCCAGGGACCGCTCCGCCGGCGAGTCCGAAACAAGGAGGGAGCATGCGCGCACGTCGAATCCTCGCCTCGTGGACTCTGCTGCTCCTGGCCGCGACGGGGTTCGCGGCGGAGGCCGGCCAGCCCCGGCTCGGCCGAGGCACGCGCGTCCTCTCGCTCCACCTTTCGCCCGACTTCGAGGGGCCGGTGGGCGACACGCTCGATCTCTCGGCGACTTTCGGGCGGTTCGTTCGCGACGGGCTCGAGCTGCGGGCTTCGGCCGACTACGCACTGCTCGAGGACGTCGCCGGGGCCGATTCCGACTACCGGTCCCAGGGGCTCGACGCCGGCGTCGACTATCACTTCCGCCGCGCTTCGCGCCTCGTTCCCCACGCCGGCCTCGCGCTCGGCTGGCGCAGCACCGACTTCGGCGACGCGAGCGACTCGGGCCCGACCTACGGGGCGCGCGCGGGGCTCGCCTGGTTCCTCGCCGACAACGTCGCGCTCGATCTCGAGATCGCCTACCGGCTCGCTTCCGCCGACCTCTTCGTCAACGACTTCGCGCGCGAGGACCGCGACCTCTCGACTCGCCTCGGCTTCCGCGTCCACTTCTGAGCGCCGCGTGAGTGGAGGCGCTCACAGCGCCGAAGGCCGCCCGAAGGGAGAGTCGGGCCCGGTCTCCGACCTGTTTCGGAAGGGAGCGCCTCGATGCACGACTCCGTCCGGGCGCGGCGCGGCTCGATCGCGCTACTCGCCGCCCTGCTCGTGCCGGCCGCGATCGCGGCGCAGGCGGTCGACTACGATGTGGTCTACGTCCGCCAGCCGCGCTACGGCGACGCGACGAACACGACCTGGCCGGAGGTCTTCCATCCGGCGCGGCTCGACCCGGGGGCCGACCTCGTGCTGCTCCACCCCGACGGCAGCGAGGAGGTGCTGGTCGCCGGCGGCGTCGGCGGGGTCACCGACCCGTTCGTCTCCTTCGACGGCGCGTGGATCTACTACAGCTACTTCCCCGATCTGCGGCCGCAGGCGCTCAACCCGCAACGCGACCACCTGCCCTACCAGGGCGCCGACATCTACCGGATCCACGTCGCGACGCGCGCGATCGAGCGGCTGACCTTCGGCGAGTTCACCCCGAACACCGGCGCCGGCGATTTCGACGAATCGAACCCGCTCGACCCGGGCCCGCAGTTCGACCGGTTGGGCTACGGCATCCTCAACCTCGGCCCCTGCCCGCTGCCCGGCGGGCGGATCGCCTTCACCAGCAACCGCAACGGCTTCTGGCCGCAGAAGGGCTTCACCTCGCCGACCCTGCAGCTGTTCGTCATGGACGAGGACGGCTCGAACGTCACGCCGATCGCGCCGATGAGCGTCTCCTCGGCGCTCCACCCGACCGTGCTCCGGGACGGCCGCATGCTCTTCTCCTCCCACGAGGACCAGGGGCTGCGCGATCGGCGTCTCTGGGGGATCTGGTCGATCTGGCCCGACGGCCGCACCTGGGCGCCGGTCGTCTCGGCCTTCCGCGACCCGCAGGCCTTCCACTTCATGACCCAGCTCTCCGACGGCGACCTGGTCGTCGTCGACTACTACAACCTGAACAACAACGGCTTCGGCGCGCTCTACCGGCTCCCCCCTTCGCCGCCCCCGGGACTCCCCCCCTTCCACTCCGCCTTCCCCGACGACAACCCGCCGATCGCGCAGACCGTCGGTCAAGGGTTCTCCTATCCCTTCACCATGCCGTTCACGCCGCGCGGGCTGCACTCGATCACGCCCTTCACCCACGGCCTCGACGAGGCGGCGCCCGCAGGGACGGGGGGCGTGCGGGTCGGCAAGTTCACCCACCCTTCGGGAGCGCCGGGCAACGATCTGCTCGTCGCCTGGACGCCCGGGCCGGCGAACGACCTCGATCGCCCGACGCCGCTCCCCTACTACGACGCCGGCATCTACCTCGCGCCGGCGGGCGCGCTCCTCGACGGGCCGGAGGACCTGGTCCTGCTCAAGAACGACCCGGCCTACAACGAGGCCTGGCCGCGCGCTCTCGTCCCCTACGAGGCGGTGCACGGCGTGCCGGAGCCGGTCGAGCTCCCCTGGTTGCCGAACGACGGCACGCTCCATCCGCTGCTGCCGGCCGGAACGCCGTTCGGCCTGGTCGGAACCTCGAGCTTCTACAAGCGGGAGAGCTTCCCCGGCTTCGTCGTCCCGTGGAGCGACAGCTTCGACGGTCTCGACGCCTTCAACACGAGCGAGAACGGCCAGAGCTCGAACTGGTTCACGCAAGGGGCGGACGCGGGCCGGTACACGAACGCCGACATCTGGGCGGTGCGGGTGGTCGCGCTCGAGGCGAACTCGCACAGGAGCTACGGTCCGCACGAGGGGAAGCACTTCACGAGCCATGCCGGCGAGCGGATGCGCGTCCTCGGCGAGATCCCGCTGCGCAAGGTCGACGAGGGCGGCGAACCGGTGCTGGACCCGGAGGGGAATCCGGACACGAGCTTCCTCGCCAAGCTCCCGGCCGACACGCCGTTCACCTTCCAGACCCTCGACCGCAACGGCCTGGTGCTCAACATGGCGCAGACCTGGCATCAGGTGCGCCCGGGAGAGCTGCGCGCCAACTGCGGCGGCTGCCACGCGCACAGCCAGGAGCCGCTCGCTTTCGAGACGACCGCGGCGGCGCTGCCCGACTACCCGGTCTTCGACCTGTCGAAGCAGACGCCGCTGCTGACCCGCAACCTCGACGGCACGCCGGGGCTGATCGTCGCCCACCAGCCGGCGGTCGACGTCGAGTTCCTGCGCGACGTCCGGCCGCTGCTGCAGAGGAGCTGCGCCCCCTGCCACCAGGGGGGCGCCGCGGCGCCGGGCAACCTCGATCTCGCCGACACCGCGATCCAGGGTGGGCTGCCGCGCGACTACCGGCGGCTGGCCGACGATCCGGACGCCGAGTGGGGCTATCCGCCGGTGATCGCCAACGGCAGCTGGCGGCAGACCAACGCCAGCCGCTACGTGCGGGCCTTCCAGAGCCGGCGCAGCCTGCTGGTCTGGAAGCTCTTCGGCGCGCGGCTCGACGGCTGGACCAACGCCGATCACCCGACCGAGTCGACGCCGGGCGATCCGCTCACTCTGCCGCCGGGCGCCGACCCGAACGAGGCCGACCTCGACTTCACCGGCGAGATCATGCCGCCGCCCGCTTCGCCGCACCCGCCGCTCACCGCCGACGAACGGCTGACCATCGCGCGCTGGATCGACCTCGGCTGTCCGATCGACACCGGCACGGGCGAGGACGCCCCCTACGGCTGGCTGCTCGACGACCAGCGGCCGGCGCTCGAGGTCTCGCTGCCGCGCCCCGGCGCGAGCGCGGCCCCGGTCGACCGATTCCGCATCGGCTCGGCGGACGGCTACACCGGCATCGACCTCGCGTCGCTCTCGGTACGGGCCGACTTTCCGGTCGCGGGCCGGCCGGCGGGCGCCGAGCTCGCCGACCTCGCGCTCCCGACGGGCGACGGCATCCTCGAGATCGAGCTCGGCGCGCCGCTGCCGCCGCTGCTCGGCCGCCACCTCGACGTCGAGGTGCGCGACCAGCGGGGCAACGTCACGCGGGTGCGCCGGCGTTTCTCGACCTTCGTGCCGCTCTTCGCCGACGACTTCGAGCGCGGCCACGCGCTCGCCTGGAGCGCGACCGCGCCCTGACCTCAGCGCCCGCCGCCGGCGTCGGCCGGTTCCGCGCGCTCCAGCCGCGCGCAGTCGGCGCGGGTCTCCAGGGTCAACTCGTCGTCGGCGCCGAGGGCGGTCGTCCGGATCTCGACCGCGCGCCGGCACAAGGGGAGCGCCTCGGCGCGGCGCCCCTGGGCGGCCAGGCTGTCGGCGAGCCCTTTGAGCGCGTAGGCGAGGCGGGGGTGGGACGGGCCGTAGGCCTTCTCGAAGATGTCGACGACGCGCGCCATCAGCGGCTCGGCGCGCGCGGGCTCGCCCCGATCGTGGTAGGTGTCGGCGAGGTTGTACAGGACGATGCCGCGGCGCGGATGGTCGGGGCCGAGGACCTTCTCCCAGATCGCCGCGGCGCGCAGGAGCGCCTGCTCGCTCTCGTCGAGCCGGCCGAGCTCGAGGTAGACGTTGGCGAGGTTGTTGAGCGTCTGCGCCACCGGTGAGCTCTCGGTGCCGAAGACTTTCTCGCGCACCGCCAGGGCGCGGCGGTGCCATGCGATCGACTCTTCGTCCCGGTCCTGCTGGAAGAGCGCGATGGCGAGCCCGTTGGCGCTCACCGCGACTTCCGGATGGTCGGGGCCGAGCTTCGCTTCGCGGATCGCGAGCGCCCGGCGGAAGAGCGGCTCGGCGACCGTGGCGCCGCCCTGGTCGAGGTGGAAGACGCCGAGGTCGTCGAGGCTCGCGGCGACTTCGAGGTGGTCGGGACCGAAGGCCGCCTCGCGGATCGCCAGGGCGCGCTCGAGCAGCGGCCCGGCCTGGTCGTGTTTCGCCTGGATCTCGAAGACCGAGCCCAGGTGGTCGAGCACCTCGGCGACGCGTGGATCGTCCGGGCCGAAGGCCGCCTCGCGGATCGCCAGCGCTCGCTCCAGAGTCGCTTCCGCCGCCTTGTAGTCGCCGCCGATCCACTGCAGGTCGCCCAGGTGGTCGAGGCTGGTGGCGACCTCTGGATGCTCGGGCCCGAGCTCGCGCTCGCGGATGGCCAGCGCCTCTTCGAGCAGCGGACGCGCCGGCTCCGGCAGGTCCATCCGCCGGTAGACCAGGCCGATCGTGTCGAGCAGGCGGGCGCGGGTGAGCGGCTGCTCGTCGAGCCGGCCACGGATGTCGCGCGCGGCGCGGTCGAGCAGCTCGCGCGCGGTGATCGTCTCGCCGCGCGCCGTGCCCGGGTCGCTGACCTCGAAGAGATCGACCAAAAAGTCGACCACCTGCCGGGTCTCGGCCTCGGCGCGACGGGCGGCGGCCGCCTCCTGGTTGGCGCGGCGCGCCTCGAGCGAACGCGCGACGACGCCCGCCGCGAGCGCCGCGAAGACCAGGGCGGCGCCGACCGCCGCGGTGCGGTGGCGGCGCACCAGCTTGCCGAGCGCGTAGAGCCGGCCCGGCGGACGCGCGCTGACCGGCTCGAACCGGCGATGGCGCTCGAGGTCGGCCGCCAGCTCCGCCGCCGAGCCGTAGCGGCGGTCGCGCTCGCGCGCGGTCGCCTTGAGGACGATGCCGTCGAGATCGCCGCCGAGCCGGCGGGCGAGAGCCGCGGGCGTCGTCGCCCGCGCCGCGGCCAAGCGCGTCCGTCTCTCCTCGTCGAGCGCGCGCCAGCGGGAGCTCGGCGGCGGCACCTCGCTCTCGCCGACCAGGCGCAGGATCTCGAGCAGGCTGTCCCCGGCCTTGCCGAAGGGGCGGCTGCCGACCAGCAGCTCGAAGAGCAGGACGCCCAGGGCGAAGACGTCGGAGCGGGTGTCCGGATCGGACCCCTCCCCCGCCGCGCTGACCGACTCGGGGCTCAAGTAGGAGGGAGTGCCGACCACCACGCCGTGCGCGGTCAGCGGCGACTCGGTCAGCGGCTGGTCGATCGCCTTGGCGATGCCGAAGTCGATGATCTTCGGTACCGGCCGCCCCTGCTCGGTCGAGACCAGGATGTTGGCCGGCTTGATGTCGCGGTGGAGGATCCCCTTCTGGTGCGCGTGCTGGATGCCGCCGCAGACCGCGCAGAACAGCTCGATCCGCTGGTCGATCGACAGCCGCTCGCGGTCGCAGTAGTCGGTGATCGGCACGCCCGGCACGTGCTCCATGGCGAAGAAGGGCTGGCCGGTCTCGGCGTCGCCTGCCTCGTAGACCTGGGCGATCGCCGGGTGGCTCATGCGCGCCAGCGCCTGCCGCTCGGCCTCGAAGCGATGGGCGGTCTGCCGGTCGAGGCGGGAGGAACGGATCAGCTTGACCGCCACCCGCCGCTGGATCGGCTCGGTCTGCTCGGCGAGGTAGACCGTCCCCATCCCCCC
>WYBK01000211.1 GCA_011525905.1 Acidobacteriota bacterium | reverse complement strand
TCGAGGAGGCCTTCGACGCCGAGGTCGCGCGCGAGCCCCGGCTCGCGAACACGCCGCTCGAGCGGGCCGTCGCGCTCGCCCAGGAGGCCGCGACCGACGGCCACCGCGTCCTCTTCGCGCTGCGGCCGCGCATCGGCCAGTGGCTGCACGTACAGGGCGATCTCGACAACGGCTTCCTCGACCCGCTGCCGGTGGCGAGCTACCTCGTCTTCAAGGAGGGGCTCGTCCTCGGTCGCCCCGGCTCGCCCTGGACCCCGGCCTTCGACCTCTCGCCGTTCGCCCGCGAGCTCCCCCGCCCGACCGAGACGCGCTGGATCGGACGCGGCGCCGAGTACCTCAACCGGACGCTCTCGGGACGGCTCTTCCGCGCCAACGGCGACGGCGCACGCCGCCTCCTCGAGTTCCTGCGGCTGCACCAGGCGATGGGGCAGCAGCTCCTGGTCTCCGACCGCGTGCACAGCGTCGACGAGCTGCGGACCGCGATCCGCCGCGCCCTCGAGGAGCTCGGCGAGCGGCCGGACGGCGCCCTCTGGGCGGAGGTCGAGCCGGCGCTGCGCGCGGTCGGCCTGCAGCCGGGTTGGGGACGGACGGTCGGCGCCGTGAGGCGCACATTGTCGCTGCTCGGCGACCTGCTCGAGGCCCCCGACCCGGACGAGGTCGAGGCCTTCCTGGCGCGCATCCCGATGATCTTCTCGGTGGTCGTGCTCTCCCCGCACGGCTGGTTCGGGCAGTCCAACGTGCTCGGCCGTCCCGACACCGGCGGCCAGGTCGTCTACATCCTCGATCAGGTGCGCGCGCTCGAGCGGGAGATGCGCCACCGCCTCCACGAGCAAGGGGTCGACGTCGAGCCGCGCATCCTGGTGGTCACCCGCCTGATCCCGGAGGCCGACGGCACGAGCTGCGGCGAGCGCTGGGAGCCGATCGCCGGCACCGACCGCGCGGCGATCCTGCGCGTGCCCTTTCGCGATTCGGAGGGCAAGGTCCACCCGCGCTGGATCTCCCGCTTCGAGATCTGGCCCTGGCTCGAGCGCTTCGCCGAGGACGTCGAGCGCGAGGTCCTGATCGAGCTCGGCGGGCGCCCCGACCTGGTCGTCGGCAACTACTCCGACGGCAATCTGGTGGCGACTCTCCTCGCCCGCCGGCTGGGCGTCACCCAGTGCACCATCGCGCACGCGCTCGAGAAGTCGAAGTACCTGCTCTCCGACCTCTACTGGCGCAGCATGGAGGAGCAATACCACTTCTCCGCCCAGTTCACCGCCGATCTGATCGCCATGAACTCGGCCGACTTCGTCATCGCCAGCACCTTCCAGGAGATCGCGGGCACCGAGCGCTCCGTCGGCCAGTACGAGAGCCACGCGACCTTCACGATGCCGGGGCTCTACCGCGTCCTCCACGGCGTCGACGTCCACGATCCGCGCTTCAACATCGTCTCGCCGGGCGCCGACGCGCGCGTCTTCTTCCCCCACACCGAGAGCGAGCGCCGCCTCCACGGCCTCCACGACGAGATCGAGGCGCTCGTCTTCGGCGGCGAGCGGCCGGACGCGCGCGGCCACTTCGCCCACCCCGAGCGGCCGCTCGTCTTCACCATGGCCCGTCTCGACCGCATCAAGAACCTGACCGGCCTGGTCGAGTGGTACGCGCGCCACCCCCGGCTGCCCGAGCTCGCCAACCTGCTGGTGGTCGCCGGCGCGGTCGCCAGCGAGGCGAGCCAGGACGACGAGGAACGGGCGCAGATCGAGCGCATGCACGCGCTGTTCGACGAGCACCGCCTGGACGAGCGCGCCCGCTGGCTCGGCGTGCGCCTGGAGAAGGGGCTCACCGGCGAGCTCTACCGCGTGGTCGCCGACCGGCGGGGGGTGTTCGTCCAGCCGGCGCTGTTCGAGGCGTTCGGCCTGACCGTGATCGAGGCGATGGCGAGCGGCCTGCCCACCTTCGCCACCCGTTACGGCGGGCCGCTCGAGATCATCGAGGACGGCGTCTCGGGCTTCCACGTCGACCCCAACCGCGGCGACGAGGCGGCCGAGCGGATCGCCGCCTTCCTCGAGGCCTGCGTCGAAGAGCCGGGCGCTTGGGAGCGCCTCTCGCACGGCGCGATCGAGCGCGTGCGCGCGCGCTACACCTGGGACCTCTACGCCGAGCGCATGATGACCTTCGCCCGCACCTACGGCTTCTGGCGTTTCATGACCGACCTCGAGCGCGCGGGAGCGAGGAGCTACCTCGACCTCTTCTACACCCTCCAGATGCGCCCCCTCGCCACCGGGACGGGCCCGGGAGAGCCGGCAACGAGCCCCGCCGCGGGCACCTGAGCCGGTCCCGGTGCCGCCGCGGCCCGCGCGAGGACCGGGCCGTCCCGCGAGCAGGCGCCGCACGAACCCCGATCGCCGTCCGCCGTACAAGGCCGAAACCGTGTCCCGCGGCGGATCGACTCTCGAGGAGGTTCCATGACCACAAGGCGTCCGTTTCCCACGACCCTGCTGCTCGGCGTCACGCTCGCCACGGCGGGCGCGCTCTCGGCGCAGGCGCCACCGCTCTCGCTGCCGCAGCCGAGCCCGGCGGCGCGCATCGAGCAGACGGTCGGACTGACCCGGATCGCCGTCGAGTACCACCGGCCGCGCGCCCGGGGGCGCGAGATCTGGGGCACGGTGGTTCCCTTCGGCCAGGTCTGGCGCGCCGGCGCCAACGAGAACACGGTGCTCGAGGTCTCGACTCCGTTCCGGCTCGAGGGCCGGCCGCTCGCCGCCGGCCGCTACGGGCTGCACGCCGTGCCGAGCGAGTCGAGCTGGACGATCGTGCTCTCCCGCCAGAGCGGTGCCTGGGGGAGCTTCGGCTACGACCCGGCCGAGGACGCCCTGCGGGTCGAAGTCGCTCCCGAGCGCGCGCCCCACGAGGAGGCGCTCGCCTACAGCTTCGACGACCCGACGGGCGACGGCGTCGTCCTCTCTCTGCGCTGGGGCGAGCTGCGCGTGCCGGTGCGCATCGAGGTCGATACGCCCGAGGTCGTCTACCAGAGCCTGAAGCAGGAGCTGCGCGGCCTCCATCAGTTCTTCTGGCAGCCCTGGAACCAGGCGGCCGCCTACCTGCTCGGCCAGCAGATCCACCTCGACGAGGCGATGGCCTGGGTCGACCGCTCGCTCGCCATCCAGCGCAACTTCTCGAACGTCTACACCAAGTCGCGCCTGCTCGCCCTGGCGGGCGAGGCGGCGGAAGGCGAGAGGCTGGTGCGCGAGGCGCTACCGGCCGCCAGCGAGGCCGAGCTGAACGGCTACGGCTACCAGCTGCTGGGTGCCGGCAACGTCGCGGACGCGGTCGCCATCTTCCGCGAGAACGCGGCGCGCCACCCGGAGTCGTGGAACGTCCACGACAGCCTGGGCGAGGGGCTGGCCGCCCTGGGCGAGACCGCCGAGGCGGTGCGCGCCTACGAGAAGGCGCTGGCGATGGCGCCCGCAGGGCAACGGGCGCGCATCGAAGGGGTGCTCGCGGGCCTGCGCAAGTCGGGCTGACGCCCCGCCCCGGGCGGGCCCCCGCCCCACCCCGCCGGCCAGCGCGCGGCCGCCGGCGCGCTGCTAGCCTGCCTCCGTCCGCGCCGCCGGCCGACTCGCCCGCGGACGGAGGCCCCATGGCCGACTCGAACCTCGATCGTCTGCGCCGCGACCGCGCCCGCCTCTACCAGGGCGGCGGTCCCGAGCGACTCGCCAAGCAGCGCGCCGCCGGCAAGCGCACGGCGCGCGAGCGGCTGGCCCAGCTCTTCGACCCCGACAGCTTTCAGGAGTGGAACCTCTGGGTGCGCCACCGCTCCACCCACCCCGACCTGGCCGGCCGCGAGCTGCCAGCCGAAGGGGTGGTGACCGGCGTCGGCAGCGTCGGCGGCCGCCCGCTCTACGCGGCGAGCCAGGACTTCACCGTCGCCGGCGGCTCGATCGGCGAGGCCGGCGCGCAGAAGATCGCCGACCTGATGGACGCGGCGCTGCGCACCGGCCATCCCTTCCTCTTCTTCAACGACGGCGCCGGCGCCCGCATCCAGGAGGGGGTCGACGCCCTCGACGGCTACGGCCGGATCTTCTACCGCAACGTCCTGCTCTCGGGCGTGGTGCCGCAGATCTCGATCATCGCCGGCCCCTGCGCGGGGGGCGCGGCCTACTCACCGGCGCTCACCGACTTCATCATCCAGGTCGAGAGCGTCGGGCAGATGTACATCACCGGGCCGTCGGTGATCCGCGAGGTCACCGGCGAGCAGGTCACCGCGGAAGAGCTCGGCGGCGTGGAGAGCCATGCCCACTACTCCGGCGTCGTCCACTTCGTCGCCGCCGACGACGCCGACGCCGTGGCGATCGCCAAGCGGCTGCTCGACCTGCTGCCGGCCAACAACACCGAGGACCCGCCCTTCGTCGCCGAGCTGCACGAGACGGCGCTCTACCCCGACGACGGCTTCGAGGCGCTGGTGCCCGCCGACCCGAGCGAGCCCTACGACGTGCGCGAGGTGGTGCGGCGCACGCTCGATCGCGCCGACTTCCTCGAGGTGCAGGAGGCGTTCGCGCCCAACCTCGTGATCGGCTTCGGGCGCGTCGCCGGCCGCACCGTCGGCGTGCTCGCCAACCAGCCGCTGGCGCGCGCCGGCGCTCTCGACATCGACGCCTCGGACAAGGCCGCCCGCTTCATCCGTTTCTGCAATGCCTTCAACGTGCCGCTGGTCACCTTCGTCGACGTGCCCGGCTTCCTGCCCGGCGTGCGGCAGGAGCTGGGCGGCATCATCCGCCACGGCGCCAAGATGCTCTTCGCCTATGCCGCGGCGACCGTGCCCAAGGTCACCGTCGTCCTGCGCAAGGCCTACGGCGGCGCCTACCTCGCGATGTGCGCCAAGGCGATGGGCGCCGACCGCTCCTGCGCCTGGCCGTCGGCCGAGATCGCGGTGATGGGCGCCGAGGGCGCGGTGCGGGTGCTGGCGCGGAAGGAGATCGAGCAGGCCGAAGACCCGCAGGCCGAGCTCGCGCGGCGGGCCGCCGAGTACCGCGCCGCCTTCGCCGACCCGCGCGTCGCCGCGGCGCGCGGCATGCTCGACGACGTCATCGAGCCGGCCGAGACCCGCGTCTACGTCGCCAGCGCGCTCGAGGTGCTGCGCACCAAGCGCGAGCTGAGGCCGCAGAAGAAGCACGGCCTGATCCCGATGTGAACGGAGGCCGAGCGTGGCATCGGACGTCTTCGGCTTCGGACTCGAGATCACCCTGGTCGGCCTGGGGGTCGTCTTCCTCGGTCTCCTGCTGGTCGCCGCGGCCATCGCGCTGATGCGCCGCCTCGACGAGCGCTGGCGGGAGGGCGAGCGACGCAGCGAGGCCGCCGCGCTCGAACGGACGCCGACCATCGATTCGACCACCCTGGTGCTGATCGCCGCCGCCGTCGCGACTCTGGTGGGCGGCCGCCACCGGATCCGCGGCGTGCGCCGCCTGCTGCCGGGCGAAAGCGCCGCCTCGGCCTGGGCGGTGACCGGGCGCGCGGTCCTCCAGGGCTCGCACGTCATCGCTCACCGGCCACGCGGACGCTGAGGCGCACCGCCGGCCACGATCTCCCGCGGAGACCCGAGATGAAGCTCAAGATCACCGTCCACGGCGTCGCCTACGAGGTCGACGTCGAAGTGCTCGACGCCGGCGAAGGCTTCCCGCCGGCCTCGCCGCTGCCGGCCGCGCCGGCACGCCCCGCACCGCCCCGTGTCGGCGCCGCGGCGCCGGCACCGGCATCGCCCGCCAGCGCCGCGCTGGCCGCGGGCGGCGCGCGGCGCTCGGTCGCCTCGCCGGTCGCCGGCACCGTGCTCGAGGTGCGCTGCAAGGCGGGCGACGAGGTCGAGGAGAATCGCGTCCTGTTCGTGCTCGAGGCGATGAAGATGAAGACGTCGATCGCCGCGCCGGCGCGCGGCCGCGTCGCGCAGGTGCTGGTCGCCGCGGGCGATGCCGTGCAGGAGGGGCAGGCGCTGCTCCACTTCGAGTGACATGGAGACGCTCGACGACTTCCTGGCCGCCGGCGCCCTGGGCAATCTCTCCTGGGGCAACCTCGGCATGCTCGCGGTCG
This sequence comes from Acidobacteriota bacterium, assembly GCA_011525905.1. Lineage (GTDB taxonomy): Bacteria > Acidobacteriota > Thermoanaerobaculia > Multivoradales > JAGPDF01 > JACTMI01. Next base: position 5,303 of record WYBK01000211.1, on the reverse strand, counting down.
GCGTGCTCTTCCTCTGGCTCGCCGTGCACAAGGACTACGAGCCGCTGCTGCTGGTGCCGATCGGCTTCGGCATCCTCATCGGCAACATCCCCTACGCGACCGGGCTGGGCATCGGCATCTACGAATCGGGCAGCGTGCTGTCGATCCTCTACCAGGGAGTGACCAGCGGCTGGTACCCGCCGCTGATCTTCCTCGGCATCGGCGCCATGACCGACTTTTCCTGCATGCTCTCCAACCCGCGGCTGGTGCTGCTCGGGGCGGCGGCGCAGGTCGGCATCTTCGGCGCCCTCTGGGCGGCGCTCGCGCTCGGCTTCGACGCCCCGCACGCGGCAGCCATCGGCATCATCGGCGGCGCCGACGGGCCGACGGCGATCTTCCTCTCCTCGAAGCTCGCGCCCGACTACCTGGGGGCGATCGCCATCGCCGCCTACTCCTACATGGCCCTGGTTCCGGTGATCCAGCCGCCGATCATCCGGCTGCTCACCTCGCCCGCGGAGCGCCGCATCCGGATGAAGCCGAACCGGCCGGTCTCGAAGCGGATGCGCATCCTCTTCCCGGTGGTCGCCTTCCTGCTGACCGCCTTCATCGCCCCCGGCTCGATCTCGCTGCTCGGCATGCTCTTCTTCGGCAATCTGCTCAAGGAGTCGGGAGTTACCGAGCGGCTGGCGCAGACCGCGCGCAACGCCTTCCTCGACGCCATCACCATCCTGCTCGGGCTGACCGTCGGCGCCTCGACCGACGCCGAGCGCTTCCTGACCCCCGCCTCGATCCAGATCTTCCTGCTCGGCGCCGGCTCCTTCGCGCTGGCGACGGCGGGCGGCGTGCTGTTCGCCAAGCTGATGAACCTCTTCTCGAGCGAGAAGATCAATCCGATCATCGGTTGCGCCGGAGTCTCGGCCGTCCCCGACTCGGCGCGCGTCGCGCAGCTCGTCGCCGCCGAGGAGGACCCGCAGAATTTCGTCATCATGCACGCCATGGCGCCCAACGTCGCGGGCGTGATCGGCTCGGCGATCGCGGCCGGCGTCCTGCTCGCCGCTCTGCGGTAACCGGCGAGGATCAGCGCGGCGCCAGCGCGGCTTCGGCGAGGGCCCGCTGGCCGACGCCGAAGGCGCGCGCGAAGCCGGCGATCAGCCGGCCGGTGCGGATCTCGAGCCGGTGGAAGGTGAAGTCACCGAGCTGGATGGTCACCGCGGCCATCGGAAAGCGCGCGATCCAGCGCGCCTCGAGCTCGGCGACGGCGCGCTCGTCGACCGGCTGCACCTCTCCCTCGAGCATCAGGCGGGGCAGTTGCAGCGGATCGAGCTCCGGGCGGTCGGGGCGGTGGATCACCGCCGAGAAGGGGCCGCCGGCGCCGAGCGCGCGCGTGTGCTTGGCGAGCCGCGAGCCGTGCACGTAGAGGGCGGCGAGGTCGGGCGCCGCCAGGAAGGGCATCAGCCCGGCCACGGGCGCTCCGCCGTCGACCAGAGCCAGCGTCAGCACGCGGCTCTCGGTCAGCAGCTCCCGCAGGAGCTTCAGGTCGTCCTGGTCCATCCTCGCCCTCCCCCCACGGAGACGTCCGAGGCCGCGGGCGAGTCTAGCCCGTCGCGGCGCCCCCGTGCCCCACCTCGGCGCGCAGGGCCGCGGCGAAGGCGTCGACCTCCATCGCCGTCGTCGCCCAGGAGGTCATGAAGCGCGCGAGCGAGCGCTGCTCGTCCCAGAGCCCGATCAGGTAGCGCTCGGAGAGCGCCCTGACCGCCGGGCTCGACAGGCGCGCGAAGAGCGCGTTGGCCTCGGGCGGGCGCTCGAGCTCGATGCCGGCGGCGTCGCCGAGCGCCGCCGCGAGGCGCCCACACATCCGGTTGGCGTGCGCGGCCGAGCGCAGCCAGAGGTCGCCGTCGAGCAGCGCGGAGAATTGTGCCGCGACGAAGCGCTGCTTCGAGGCGAGCTGCGTCGCCTGCTTGCGCGCGAACGGCAGCCGTGCGGCGATCGCCGGATCCCAGACCAGAACCGCCTCGCCGAACAGCAGCCCCGCCTTGGTGCCGCCGAGCGAGAGCAGGTCGACGCCCGCCGCCCGGCCGAAAGCCTCGAGCGGCAACCCCGACGACGCGGCGGCGTTGGCCAGCCGGGCACCGTCGACGTGGAGGAGCATGCCGTGGGCGTGCGCGAAGTCGGCGAGCGCGCGGACCTCCTCGACCCGGTAGACGGTGCCCCACTCGGTCGACTGGCTGATCGAAACCACCCGTGGCTGCGCGCGATGGACGTCGCCGCGGTGGGCGAGGAGCGGCCCGAGACGCTCGACCGGGAGCTTGCCGTCGGGCGCCGGCAGGGTCAGGACCTGGCAGCCGACCGTGCGCTCCGGCGCGCCGCACTCGTCGACGGCGAGGTGGGCGCAGTCGGCGCAGACGACCGCCTCGTGCGGGGCCAGCGCGGCGAGCAGGGCGACGACGTTGGCGCCGGTGCCGCCGAAGACGAAGGCGACCTCCGTCTCCTCGCCGAAGCGCGCGCGCAGCTTCGCGATCGCCTCGGCGGTCCAGGGGTCGGCGCCGTAGGCGCGCGCGGCGCCCCGGTTGGCCACGGCGAGCGCCGCCATCACCTCCGGCAGCACGCCGGCCTGATTGTCGCTGCCGAAGCCGGCAGGAGCCGTCTCGATCGCTGGCATCGCTCGTCCCTCGCGCGGCCATCCTAGAGCGGAGTGGCACGGCGCAGATCGCCCAACCCCGCGGGGTGGCCCGTCCCCGCACGGCGGCGGGGCTCCTCCTTTGCCGCGACGCGGCACGATGGTCGGGCCGGAGGTGGTCCCATGTCCAAGACGCTCCCCATGCTGCTGGCCCTGGTGGCCGGCGGCGCTAGCCTCGCGCTCGCCGCCGACGCGCCCAAGGCGGGCGACGCCGCGATCGGCACGATCCCCTACGACCGCTTCGAGCGACCGCAGGTCTGCGCCACCTGCCACCTCGACATCGCGCGACAGCACGAGCAGGCGATGATGTCGCAGGCCTACACCCACCATTGGGACGAGATCGAGTACTTCCGGCTCGCCGTGCCCCATGCCGGAATCGAGCCGAAGGTCGCCGGCGTCCGAGCCGGCTGCAACGGCTGCCACGCGCCGCTCGCGCTGCTCGCCGGCGACGTGCCGCCACCGGAGCCGGCGGCGGGCAGCCGCGCCAACGAGTCGGTCTCCTGCGATCTCTGCCACTCGGTGGTCGGCTTCGAGGGGGAGACGCCCTACAACTTCAACTGGATCTCCTCGCCCGGCAAGGTCAAGCAGGGGCCGCGGCCGGGGCGCGTCAGCCCGCACCACGAGACGGTCGAGAACCCCTTCCTGCGCAGCGCCGAGTTCTGCGGCACTTGCCACAACGAGCAGAGCCCGTTCGGCACCTGGGTCAAGGCGACCCACCTCGAGTGGCGGAAGGGGCCACACGGCCGGGCCGGCATCGTCTGCCAGGAGTGCCACATGCCGCCGGCGGCGGGAAGGAGCGCCAAGATGGGCGAGGAGCTGCCCGACGTGCGCCAGCACCTGTTCCACGGCGCGCACGACCCGGGCAAGCTCGCCGGGGTCGTCGAGGTCCGCATCCACCCGGTCGAGCGCGAGATCGAGCCGGGAGACCGGATCCAGCTCGTCGCGGTGGTGGTCAACGCCAAGGCCGGGCACGAGGTGCCCACCGGCTCGGCCGAAGAACGGCTGCTCTGGCTCGACGTCGAGGCGCGCGACGCGCGCGGCCGCACCTTCCACCTGCCGGTCGATCCGAAGGGATTTCCGGGCGAAGAGCTGACCATTGCCTCGGCGACCGCGCTCGCCTACCAGGATATCGGCCCGATGGTCGGCGACGCCGCCTTCCCGGGGCTGCTGCGCGACGCGCCGGTGCCCGCGGGCGACCGCATCTTCCGCCTCCCCTATCTCGACCCGGAGGGGCGCATGACCATCGCCCAATGGAACACCGCGAGCTTCGGGACCGATTACCGACTCGCGCCGCTCGCGGCGCGCACGGAGACCTTCACCTGGACGGTTCCCGACGACGTCCCGCCCGGCGAGCTCACCGTTCACGCCCGCATCTGGTACTCGCGGCTGGTCGCCTCGGTCGCCGAGCACCTCGGCGTGCCCGCCGAGGAGTGGCAGCCCGTCCCGATCAACGAGCACCAGACGACCCTCACCGTTCTCGACTGAGGAGACCCTCGATGTCATCCCGTCGCTTCGCTCTCGTCGCTTCGGCGGCCCTCGTCCTGGCGGCGCTCTTCGCCAGCGCGGACCCGGCCAGCGCCATCCCCGCCTTCGCGCGCAAGCACCGCATCTCCTGCACCACCTGCCACGGCCCCTTCCCCCGCCTCAAGCCCTTCGGCGAGGAGTTCGCCGGCAACGGCTTCCGCATGCCCGACCCGACGCAGGAGCCGACGCGCGCCACCCACGACACCGGAGACCCGCTACTCGAGCTGGCGCGCGAGGTGCCGCTCGCGGTGCGCATGGAGGGCTACGTCGCCGCGCACGAGAACGCCGCCGCCGAAAGCGACCTCGAGACCCCCTGGGTCTTCAAGCTGCTCTCCGGCGGCCCGATCGCGCCGAAGGTCTCCTACTATGTCTACTTCATTCTCGAGCAGGGGGACGTCGAGGGGCTCGAGGACGCCTATCTGCACTTCTCGAAGCTGTTCGGCTCCGGCGTCGACCTGCTCTTCGGCCAGTTCCAGGTCTCCGACCCGCTCTTCAAGCGGGAGCTGCGCCTCGAGCGCAACGACTACGACATCTACCGCGCGCGCGTCGGCGAAGCGCGGGCCAACCTCACCTACGACCGTGGCCTGATGTTCGCCGCGACCGCTCCGGGGGAGGTCGACGTCGTTTTCCAGGTCGTCAACGGCAACGGCATTCCGAAGGGAGAATTCGACAACGACTCCAACAAGAACCTGGCGCTGCGCCTGGCGCGCGGCTTCGGCCCGGTGCGCGTAGGGCTTTTCGGCTACTGGGGCGAGGAGGAGGGGGACAACGGCATCGCCGACACGATCCGCTACTTCGGCCCCGATCTGCTCGTCTCGCCGGGCGGCAAGTGGGAGCTCGCGCTGCAGTACCTCGAGCGCACCGACGACGATCCCTTCTTCACCGGGTCGCCGACGGCCGACGTCGAGACGCGCGGCGGCTTCGCCGAGCTGCTCTTCTTCCCCGAGGGCGCCGACGGCCGCTGGGCGCTCGCGGCGCTCTACAACAACGTCGACTCCGACGACCCGGCGGCGGTGGTCGAGGACGCCTCGCTCACCTTGAGCTACCTGACCGCGCGCAACATCCGCCTGATCGCCGAGGCCGGTCACGACCTCGAGCGCAGCGAGTCCCACCTCTCGCTCGG
>WYBK01000210.1 GCA_011525905.1 Acidobacteriota bacterium | reverse complement strand
CTCGCGGCGCTCGCCGGGCCGCTCTACCGTCACCCCGACCGCGAGCTCGACCTGGTCGGCGTGACCGGCACCAACGGCAAGTCGACGGTGGTCGAACTGGTCGGCGCGATGCTCGACGCGGCGGGACGGCCGGCCGCGCGCATCGGCACGCTCGGCTGGCGCTTTCCGGGTCTCGAGGCGCCGGCGACCGAGCGCACGACGCCCGAGGCGTCGGACTTGGCGCGCCTGCTACGCCGCGTGCTCGACCTGGGCGCGCGCGCCGCGGCGATGGAGGTCTCCTCCCACGCGCTGGCGCAGGGGCGGGTCGCCGGAGTGCGCTTCCGCGCGGCGGCGTTCACCAACCTGACCCGCGACCATCTCGACTTCCACGCCGATCTCGAGGAGTACTTCGAAACCAAGACGAAGCTGTTCGATCAACTGGCGCCGGGCGGGACGGCTGCGGTCTCGGCCGACGACCCGTTCGGCCAGCGCCTCGCCGAGCGCCTGCCCGACGCGGTCACCTTCGGCACGCGCGGCGCGGTCGCTCCGGGCCGGGTCGAGCTCGACGGCAAGGGAGTGCGCGGCGAGCTGCTGACCCCGGCGGGGCGGCTCGAGATCGCCTCGCCGCTGCTCGGGCGCTACAACCTCGAGAACCTGCTGGCGGCGGTGGCGCTCGGCGTCGGCCTCGGCCTGCCGCTCGACGCGCTGGCGCGCGGCATCGCGGCAACCCGGCCGCTCTCCGGACGGATGGAGCCGGTCGACGCCGGCCAGCCCTTCCCGGCGGTGGTCGACTACGCCCACACCGAGGCGGCGCTCGAAGCGGCGATCCGCTCGCTCAAGGAGCTGACCGGCCGCAAGCTCGTGCTGGTCTTCGGCTGCGGCGGCGACCGCGATCCGGGCAAGCGGCCGCGCATGGGGCGGATCGCCGGGTCGCTCGCCGACCTGCCGATCGTCACCTCGGACAACCCGCGCGGCGAGGATCCGCTGGCGATCATCGCCGCGGTCGAGGAGGGCTTGAAGGCCTCGGGCAACGCCAGCTACCGGGTGGTGCCCGACCGGCGCGAGGCGATCCGGCGCGCGGTGGCGGTGGCGGCCCAGAGCGGCTGGGCCGTGCTGGTCGCCGGCAAGGGACACGAGCGCGCGCAGATCGTCGGCGACCGGCGGCTGCCCTTCTCGGACCGCGAGGAGCTCGAGCGGGCGCTCGTCGAGCGGCGCGGCGCCGGAGCGGGGGGCTGAGGCGCGATGCTCTACCACCTGCTCTACCCGCTCTCGGACCAGTTCGCGCCGTTCAACGTCTTCCGCTACATCACCTTCCGGACGGCGGGCGCGGTCGCCACCGCCGTGCTGCTCGCGCTGCTCTGCGGTCCGGCGTTCATCCGCACCCTGCGCCGGCTCTCGGTCGGCCAGAACATTCGCGAGGTCGGTCCGCAGAGCCACCAGGTCAAGGCGGGCACGCCGACCATGGGCGGCCTGCTCATCCTGTTCACCCTGGTCGTGCCGACGCTGCTCTGGGCCAACCTCGCCAACGTCTACGTCTGGCTGGCGGTCGGCGTGACGCTCGCCTTCGGCGCCATCGGCTTCCTCGACGACTTCCTGAAGGTGCGGCGCGGCCGCAACCTCGGCCTGACCGCGCGCGGCAAGTTCCTCGCCCAGGTCGGCGTCGCTGCGCTCGCCGGGGCCCTGCTGCCGCAGCTGCCGGGCGGCGCGCCCTTCTCGCCGACGCTCGCCTTCCCCTTCCTGAAGGACCTGGTGATCGACTTGGGGCTGCTCTACGTCCCCTTCGTCGTCTTCGTGCTGGTCGGCTCGTCGAACGCGGTCAACCTGACCGACGGCCTGGACGGCCTGGCGATCGGGGCGACGCTGATCGCCGCCGGCACCTACGCGGTCTTCACCTACGTCGCCGGCAACCGGGTGGTGGCGAGCTACCTGCAAGTGCCCTACGTCGCCGGCGCGGGCGAGCTGACCGTCTTCTGCGGCGCGCTGGTCGGCGCCTCGGTCGGCTTCCTCTGGTTCAACTCGCACCCGGCCGAAGTCTTCATGGGCGACGTCGGCTCGCTCGCCCTGGGCGGCGGCATCGGCATCGTCGCGGTGATCGCCAAGCAGGAGCTGGTGCTCGCGCTGGTCGGCGGCCTGTTCGTGCTCGAAGCGCTGTCGGTCATCCTGCAGGTCGCCTCGTTCAAGCTGCGCGGCAAGCGGATCTTCCGCATGGCGCCGCTGCACCACCACTTCGAGCTGGGCGGCTGGGCCGAGCCGAAGATCATCGTCCGCTTCTGGATCCTATCGGGGCTGTTCGCCCTGCTCTCGCTCTCGACCCTGAAGCTGCGATGACCGCGCGCTTCGACCCCGAGCGGCTCGGCCGCGTCCACGTCCTCGGCCTCGGGCTCTCCGGGCGCGCGGCGGCCGAGCTGCTGCTCGGGCGCGGTGTCGAGGTCGTCGCCTCCGACCGGCGCGGGGCCGCCGAGCTCGAGCTCGGCGCCCTGGCCGGCGCAGCCGGGCTCGAGTTGCGGCTCGGCCGCGACGAGGAGGCGCCGGCGGCCGGGGTCGACGCGGTCGTGGTGTCGCCCGGCGTCGGGCCGCAGCACCCGCTGATCGCCGCGGCGCGCCGCGCCGGCGTGCCGGTGGTCGCCGAGGTCGAGCTCGCCTTCGCCTTCCTCGACGGGCCGGTGGCGGCGGTGACCGGCAGCAACGGCAAGTCGACGACCACCGCGATGGCCGGCGCGCTGCTGGCGGGCGCCGGCTTCGCCGTCGAGGTCTGCGGCAACATCGGCCGCCCGCTCGCGGCCGCGGTCGCCGGGCCCCCCGGACGGCTCTTCGTGGTCGAGCTCTCGAGCTTCCAGCTCGAGACGATCGAGCGCTTCCGGCCGCGCGCGGCGGCGCTGCTCAACCTCTCGCCCGACCACCTCGACCGGCACGGCGACCTCGCCGGCTACCTCGCCGCCAAGCGGCGGATCTTCGAGAACCAGCGGGCCGAGGACGTCGCGGTGCTCAACGCCTCCGATCCGCCGGTGGCCGCCACGCCGGTCGCCGCCCGCCGCCGGCACTTCGCGCTCGCCGGTCCGGTCGAGGACGGCTGCGCGCTCGAGGAAGAGCGCGTGATCGAGCGCGCGCCGGGCGAGCGCCCGGTCGAGCTGTTCGGGCGCGCCGACGTGCCGCTGCCCGGGCCGCACAACGTCGAAAACGCCATGGCCGCGGCGCTGCTGGCGCGCGCACTGGGCGCGCGGGCCGAGGCCCTGGCGCCGGCGCTCGCGGCCTTCCGCGGGCTGCCGCACCGCCTCGAGCGGGTCGCCGAGCGCGACGGCGTGGTCTTCTTCGACGACTCGAAGGGAACCAACGTGGGCGCGACGCTGCGTTCGCTCGAGGGGTTCGCCGACCGCAGCGTCCACCTGATCCTCGGCGGTCGCAACAAGGGCGCGGACCTCGCGCTGCTCGCGCCGGTGGTCGCCGCCAAGGCGCGGCGCGTCTACCTGATCGGCGAGGCGGCCGACGAGCTCGAGCGCGCGCTCGCCGGGACGGTCGAGCTCACGCGCTCGGGCACCCTCGCGGCCGCGGTCGAGGAGGCCGCGCGGCGGGCGCGCGCCGGCGAGTGCGTGTTGCTGTCGCCCGCCTGCGCCAGCTTCGACCAGTTCCGCGACTTCGTCGATCGGGGACGCAGCTTCCAGGGCCTGGTGCGCGCGGCGCTCGGAGAGGTGGCCTGAGATGGCGCGCAAGCTCGCCTTCGACCGCGTCCTGTTCGCCACCGTCGTGCTGCTCGTCGGCCTCGGCCTGGTGATGGTCTACTCCGCCTCGGCGGCGATCGCCCGGGCCCAGGGGGCGGCGGCCAACCCCTTCCTGGTCAAGCAGGCGATCGCCGCGCTGGTCGGCTTCGCCGCCATGGCGGTCGCCATGCACGTCGACTACCGGCGCCTGCGCGAACCGGCGGTCGCCTACCTCCTGCTGGGCGGCGCGCTGGCGCTGCTCGCCGCGGTCCTGTTCGGCCCCGAGCTCAACGCGACGCGGCGTTGGTTCCACTTCGGCCACTTCTCGCTGCAGCCGGCCGAGCTCGCCAAGCTGGCGCTGGTTCCCTTCATCGCCTTCCAGCTCGATCGCAAGCTCGATCGGGTCAACTCGCGCGAGCTGCTGCTGCCGGTGGCGGTGGCGACCGGCGCGATGGCCGGCCTGATCGTGCTGCAGCCCGATCTCGGCACGGCGGTGCTGCTGGTGGCGACGGCGGCCGCCATGCTCTTCCTGGGCGGGCTCTCCTGGCGCTTCCTGGCGGCCGGCGCCGCGGTGGCGCTGCCGGTCTTCTGGCTGCTGGTGATGAGCGTGCCCTACCGGCGCGCGCGGCTGTTCGCCTTCCTCGAGCCGGAGAGCGACCCCCTGGGCTCGGGCTTCCAGGCGCTGCAGTCGCTGATCGCGATCGGCTCGGGGGGCCTGCTCGGCCTCGGCCCGGGCGACAGCGTGCAGAAGCTCTACTTCCTGCCCTATCCGCACTCCGACTTCATCTACGCGATCGTCGCCGAGGAGCTCGGCATGCTCGGCGCGCTGCTCGTGCTCGCGCTCTTCGGCCTGCTGCTCTGGCGCGGCGTGCGCGCCGGCTTGCGGTCGCCCGACCCCTTCGGCCGCTACCTCGGCTGGGGGCTGACGACCGTGCTGGTGCTGCAGGCGCTGATCAACATCTCGGTCGCGGTGGCGCTGCTGCCGACCAAGGGGATCCCGCTCCCCTTCCTCTCTTACGGCGGCTCCTCGCTGGTGGTCTCGATGACCGCCTGCGGCGTGCTGCTCAACGTCTCCCAGCACGGCGGATGAGAAGCGATGCGCACGCCCGCCCTCGCGATCGTCCCGCCCACCTGCTGCTCGCCGGCGGCGGGTCGGGCGGGCACGTCTTCCCGGCGCTCGCGGTCGGCGCGGTGCTGGCGGCGCGGGGGTGGCGCGTGAGCTTCGCCGGCAGCCCCACGGGGATGGAATCGCGCCTGGTGCCCGCGCGCGGCGTCGAGTTCGTCCCGCTGCCGGCGCGGCCCCTGGTCGGCCGCGGCCCGCTGGCGCGCCTAGCGGCGGCGGCGACGCTGCTCTCCTCGTCGATCGTGGCGCGCCGGCGCATCCGCGGCTCCGGCGTCGATCTGGTGCTCGCCACCGGCGGCTACGCCTCGGTGCCCGCCGCGCTCGGCGCGGCTCTGGCGCGGCGACCGCTGCTGCTGGTCGAGCCCAACGCCCGCCCGGGCGCGGCCAACCGCTGGCTCGCGCGGCTGGCGCGCGAGGCGGCGGTGGCCGACGAGGCGACTGGCCGCGAGCTCGCCTGCCCGAGCGTGGTGACCGGCGTGCCGGTGCGCGAGGAGTTCTTCGCCGTGGCGCCGCTCGCCGCCGGCGCGCCGCCGCGCCTGCTGCTGCTCGGCGGCAGCCAGGGGTCGCGCCGGCTCAATGCCCTGCTGCCGGCCGCCGCGACGCGCGCGGCGGCGCGCCTGCCCGGGCTCGAGGTCGTGCACCAGTGCGGCGCGCGCTGGCAGGAGGAGAGCCGGGCGGCCTGGGCGGCCCAGGGTCCGGCGGCGCCCCGCTTCGAGCTGGCACCCTTCCTCGAACGGGTCGCCGAGACGATGGCGAGCGCCAGCCTCGTGCTGTCGCGCGCGGGGGCGATCACGCTCGCCGAGATCTGCGCAGCCGGCCGGCCGTCGCTGCTCGTGCCGCTCGCGCTCGCCGGCGGCCACCAGCGCGACAACGCCCGGCGGCTGCAGGCGGCGGGGGCGGCGCTGACGCTCGACGAGGCGACGGTGACCGCCGAGGCGCTCGGCGACCGGATCGCCGAGCTCGCCGCCGACGGCGCGCGCCTGGCCGAGATGGGCCGCCGGGCGCGCGCGCTGGCGCGCCCCGGGGCGGCGGCGGCGATCGCCGACCGCGTCGAGGCGGCGCTCGGGGGCGGGCGATGATGATGTTCCACCGCTTCGCCGGCCTGCGCCACGCCCACTTCGTGGGCATCGGCGGCGCGGGCATGAGCGGCATCGCCGAGGTGCTCGCGCAGTACGACCTCGAGGTCTCGGGCTGCGACCTGGCGGCGAGCGAGGCGACCGAGCGGCTGGTCTCGCTCGGCGTGCCGGTGGCCATCGGCCACGATCGCGCGCACCTCGACGGCGTCGACCTGGTGGTCGTCTCCTCGGCGGTCGCCGCCGACAACCCCGAGGTCGCCGCGGCGCGCGCGCGCGGCATCACGGTGGTGCGGCGCGCCGAGATGCTCGCCGAACTGATGCGCCTGAAGTACGGCATCGCGGTCGCCGGCACGCACGGCAAGACGACCACCACCTCGCTGGTCGGCGCCATCCTGACCGAGGCGGGGCTCGACCCGACGGTGATCGTCGGCGGCCGTCTGCGCGTCTCGGGCACCGGCGCGCGCCTCGGCCACTCCGACTACATGGTGGTCGAGGCCGACGAGTTCGACCGCAGCTTCCTCTCGCTGATGCCGATCGTCGCCGTGGTGACCTCGGTCGACGCCGACCACCTCGACACCTATCACGACCTGGGCCAGATCGGCGACGCCTTCGCCACCTTCGCCGGGCGCGTCCCTTTCTTCGGCCAGGTGCTGCTCTGCGCCGACGACGCCAACGCGGCGGCGTTGCTGCCGCGCCTCGCCGACCGGCGCGTCGTGACCTACGGCCTCGCTCCGGAGCGCGATCTCGCCGCGGTCGGCCTCGAGACCCGGCCCGAAGGGAGCCGCTTCCGCCTGGTGCGTCGCGGCGTCGGCGACCTGGGCGAGATCGAGATCCCGCTGCCGGGCTTGCACAACGTGCGCAACGCCCTGGCGGCGATCGGCGTGGCGTTGGCGCTCGGCGTGCCGCTGCCGGAGATCGCGCGCGCTCTCGCGGGCTTCGCCGGCGTGCACCGCCGCTTCGAGCGGCTCGGCACCTGCCGCGGCGCCGAGGTAGTCGACGACTACGCGCACCACCCGACCGAGGTCGCGGCGACCCTCGCCGCCGCGCGCCAGGTCTTTCCGCGCCGGACGCTCGTCGCGGTCTTCCAGCCGCACCTCTACAGCCGCACGCGCGATCACGCCGGCGACTTCGGCCGCGCGCTGATCGCCGCCGACCGGGTGATCGTCACCGACGTCTACCCGTCGCGCGAGCGGCCGATCGCCGGCGTCACCGGCGAGCTGGTGGTCGCGGCGGCGCGCGCCGCCGGCCACGGGCGGGTCGACTGGTGCCCGGACTGGCGGGACGCCGCCGCGCTGCTCGCCGACCTGTCGGCCGACGACGTCGTGCTGACGCTCGGCGCCGGCGACATCTACCGCCTGGCCGAGCAGCTTGTCGGGGGAGGGGGCGCGTGAGCGCGCGCGAGCTGCCGCCGCTCGAGGCGAAGGTCCTCCCCTTCCGCCGCCCTGCCGCGGCGGTCAAGGTGCGCCGGCCGAGCGCCTGGCTGGTGCTCGGCCGCCCCTTCGTCCAGGCGCTGACGCTGGTCGGCGCTCCGCTCGCGCTCGGTCTCTGGCTGCTCACGTCGCCGACCTTCGGCCTGGAGTCGGTCGAGGTCGCCGGGGCGCGCTACGTGGAGCCGGCCTGGGTCGAGGCGGCGCTCGCGCCGCACCTGGGCGAGAACCTCTTCCGCCTTCCCCTCGACCGGCTGGAGGCCGCGGTCACGGCCAACCCCTGGGTCGAGCGCGTCACCCTCGACAAGCGCCTGCCCGACCGCCTGCGCGTCGATCTCGCGGAGCGGGAGCCGGCGGCGCTGCTGCGCGACGCCGCCCGGCTCGTCTACCTGGACCGCGCGGGGCGGCCGATCGCGCCGTTCGACCCGGCGCGCGGCCCGGGCGACCTGCTGCTGGTCAACGCGGCGCGCGCGCCCGGCGAGCCGCTCGCCGGCGCCTTCGAGATCGAGCGCGAGCTCGCCCGCGTCGCGCCCGACTGGGCGGGCACCCTCTCGGAGGTCGAGGTGCTGGGCGACGGCGACTTCCGTCTCCATCTCGGCGCGCTCGACTTCCCGTTGCTGGTGCGCGCCGGCACTCTCGGCGCTCGTCTGGCCGAGCTGCGCCGGCTGCTACCCGAGCTCGAGGACCGCTACGGGCGGCTCGCCTTCGTCGACCTCCGTTTCGAACGCCGAATTCTCCTGCAACCCGACCGAGTGAGGACCTGATCCGGATGGCCAGAGTGGAAGACTACGTGGTGGGCATCGACGTCGGCTCGTCGAAGGTCGTCGTGCTGATCGGTAAGCGCGACGAGCGCGGCGGAGTCGAGGTCGCCGGGCGCGGCCAAGCTCCGAACCGGGGCACGCGCCGCGGCAACATCGTCAACATCGAGGCGACGGTCGAGGCGCTGAAGCTGGCGAGCGAGGAGGCCGAGGTGATGGCCGGCGTCGAGATCTCGCGCGCCTACGTCGGCGTCGCCGGCGCCGACCTGCGCAACGTCAACTCGCGCGGCATGATCTCGGTGGCGCGCCGCGACCGCGAGATTACCCGCGCCGACATCCAGCGCGCGCTCGAGGCGGCGCAGTCGGCCGCGCTCCCCTCCGATCGCGAGATCCTGCACGCCATCCCGCAGGAGTTCGTGGTCGACGAGCAGGGGGGGATCGCCGACCCGCTCGGCATGCTCGGCAGTCGCGTCGAAGTGATGGTGCACCTGGTCACCGGCCAGGTGGCGCGCACCAAGACGCTCTTGACCTGCATCAACCGCGCCGGCATCGAGGTCGCCGAGATGGTGTTCGAGCCGCTCGCCACCGCCGACGCCGTGTTGACGCCCGACGAGCGCGACCTGGGCGTCCTGCTGGTCGACGTCGGCGCCGGCACCACCGGTTACGCCCTCTTCTCCGACGGCGAGGTGCAGCACTCGGGCGTGGCGCCGGTCGGCGCCAGCCACTTCACCAACGATCTCGCCATGGTGCTGCGCACGCCCTACGCCGAGGCGGAGCGGATCAAGGTCAAGGAGGGATGCTGCCTGCTCTCCATGGTCCAGGACGAGGAGGGCATCTCGGTGCCGGCGGTGGCCGGCGGCGCGCCGCGCGTGGTGGCGCGCCGGGAGATCTGCGAGATCCTGCAGCCGCGCGCCGAGGAGATGCTGTCGTTGCTGCGCGAGGACCTGGCCAAAGCGGGCTGGGAGGGGCCGTTGCGCGGCGGCGTGGTGCTGACCGGCGGCGGCGCCCAGCTCGACGGGCTGCTCGAGCTGTGCGGCCAGATCTTCAACTCGAGCGTGCGCTACGGCCTGCCGCACGGACTGGGCGGCCTGGTCGACGTGCTCGGCTCGCCCGGCTGGGCGACCGCCGCGGGGCTGCTGCGCTACGCGGTGGCGGCGGAGGCCAATCCGCAGCGGGCCCGGCGGCGCGCCGGCTTCTCGGTGCGCAACATGGTCGGCAGCCTGCGCAACGTCTTTTCGGACCTGCTGTGAGAGTTCGCAAGGGGAACCTAGAGATGGGGGAGCGCGACATGATCCTGTTCGACGAGCAAGACGCCAAGCGAGCGACGACGCTGCCGATGGTGGACGGGGACGCCGTGCCCGCCAAGATCAAGGTGATCGGGGTCGGCGGCGGCGGCGGCAACGCGGTGAACCGGATGATCGCCGCCAACCTGCGCGGCATCGAGTTCATCGCCGCCAACACCGACCTGCAGGCGCTGGCCAAGTGCAAGGCGCCGGTCAAGCTGCAGCTGGGCGCCCAGATCACCCGCGGCCTGGGCGCCGGCGCCGACCCCGAGGTCGGGCGCAAGGCGGCGCTCGAGGACACCGAGCGCGTGCTCGAGCTGCTCGACGGCGCCGACATGATCTTCCTGACCGCCGGCATGGGGGGCGGCACCGGCACCGGCGCGATGCCGATCCTGGCCTCGCTCGCCGCCGAGATCGGCGCGCTCACCGTGGCGGTGGTGACCAAGCCGTTCGGCTTCGAGGGGCGGCGGCGCCTGCACGTCGCCGAGGCCGGCGTCGAGGAGCTGCGCGGCTCGGTCGACACCCTGATCACCATCCCGAACGAGCGCCTGCTCAATTTCGTCGAGCGCGGCACGCCTCTGGCCGAGGCCTTCCGGATCGCCGACGACGTGCTGCGCCAGGCGGTGCAGGGCATCTCGGACCTGATCACCGTGCCGGGCGAGGTCAACGTCGACTTCGCCGACGTGCGCTCGATCATGTCGGGCATGGGCATGGCGCTGATGGGCACCGGCATCGCCAAGGGGGAGAACCGGGCGCTCGAGGCGGCGCAGCGCGCGATCAGCTCGCCGCTGCTCGAGGAGACCTCCATCGAGGGGGCCAAGGGGGTGCTGATCAACATCTCCGGCGGCCGCGACCTGACGCTCCACGAGGTCGCCGAGGCGGCGCGCATCATCCAGAGCGCGGTCGACCCGGACGCCAACATCATCTCGGGCATGGTGATCGACGAGCAGCTCGAGGAGGAGATGAAGGTGACCGTGATCGCCACCGGCTTCCGCTACGGCGCCGAGGCGCAGGAGCCGGCGGCCTACGCGCCGGCGCTCGCGGCGCGCGCCGCCGCGCCGCGTCCGGCCGCGGCCGCGGCACGGCTGGCGGCGCCCGAGCCGCCGCCGCGCCGGGAGGAGAAGGAGGGGGGCAAGGAGGTTCCCTTCTACCGGCGCGTGCTCGCGCAAGGGGCGCGGGGCGACGATCCGGGGGGCTTCGGTCCGAACTGGTCGAACGTCGACGACTACGACATCCCGACCGTGCTGCGCAAGCAGATGGACTGAGCCGGAGCGTCGACGTTTTTTGACACCGCCGTGGCTCGGAAGTGACGGCGGGCGGTCGCGAGCGCGCCCGGGCCCACCCCGGGCCGAGCGGCCGGCGCTGCGTGCGCTCTGGCGCGAAAGCTGCTAGAACTTCCGGCGATGCCGGAACAGGCCTCCTCCCAGCGGCTCGGGATCGCGGTCGAGATCGCCAACGAGCTGCTCGAGGCGGCGCTCGAGCCGGCGCTCTGGCCGCCGGCGCTGGCCCGCCTCGCGGGCGAGCTCGGCTGCGAGCGGCTGCTGCTCCTGCGCGCCGACGGCGTGCGGCGCATCGTGCTCGCCACCAGCGACCTCGACCCGGCCGCCGTGCGCCGATTGGCCGGCCGGCGCGCCGATCCGGAGGCCGAGCGTCTGCTCGTGCTCCCCCCGCGCCACCGCGAGCTGCCGCTCGGCGGCGACCCGTCGCTGCGCCTGCTGATCGATCGTGGCGAGCTCGCCGGGGCCGCCGGGGAGCTGCTCGACCGCGTCGGGCCGCTGCTGGTCAAGGCGTGGAAGCTGACCGACGCGCTCGCCGCCAGCCGGCGCAACCAGAACTGGACCGCCGGCGTGCTGGAGCGGCTGGCGACCGGCGTGCTGGTGCTCGATCCGGCCGGTCGGATCCTGCAGTCGAACCCCGCCGCGCGCCGCCAGCTGCAGACGCAAGCGGAGCTGTCGGTCGAGCGCGGCCAGTTGCGCGCCCGCTCGCTCGGCCTGCAGCGCTCGCTCGCCGAGCTGCTCGCGCGCGCCAGCCGCTTCGACGGCCGGGGTACGGCGACCGAGTCGATCCTGCTGGCGCGCGAGGCGCCGGCGGGACCGCTCGAGATGCTGGTCGTCGCCTCGCCGCGCTTCTCCGACGCCGACCCCGCGGCGGTCGGCGTCGCGCTGCTGTTCGATCCGCGCCGCGAGGAGGAGAACCCGGCGGTGGTGCTCGCCCGGCGCTACCACCTCGGCTTCGAGGAGTCGCAGGTGGTCGCCCTGCTGCTGCGTGGGCGCGACATCCCGGAGATCGCCGCCGCGCTCGACGTGCCGCGCGACGCGGTGGCGGCCTGCCTGAAGAGCCTCTACCAGCAGGTCGGCACCACCCGCCAGGTCGAGCTGGTCAAGCTGCTCCTCGCCCAGTTCGGCACGCTCGCCTGATCCGGCCGCCGCTACCGGTCGGGTAGGCTCTCGCCGATGTCCGCGGCCGAGCGGCGGAGGCGCCGCCAGCACCTGCGAGGATCCGGGAGGGGCGCGTGAG
>WYBK01000027.1 GCA_011525905.1 Acidobacteriota bacterium | reverse complement strand
TTCCCGCCCGGCGAATTCGTCGAGCACGACCTGGACGCCGCCGGCCGGCTGCTCCCGGTCGACCGGCCGCCCGGGGAGAACCAGGCCAACGTGGTCGTCGGCCTGGTGCGCAACTTCACCGAACGCTATCCGGAGGGAATGACCCGCGTCGCGCTGCTCGGCGACGCCTCGCGCGGCTTGGGCGCCCTCGCCGAGCCCGAATGCCGCCGGATCCAGGCGGCGCTCGCCCTCGCCGCCGAGCTCCGGGTGCCCGTCGACTGGTTCGCGCTCTCGGCCGGCGCGCGCATCGCGATGGAGAGCGGGTCGGAGAACATGGACTGGATCGCCCGGGTGCTGCGCAGCCTGGTCGAGCGGACCCAGGCCGGGCTCGAGGTCAACGTCGTCGTGGTCGGGATCAACGTCGGCGCCCAGCCCTACTGGAACGCCGAAGCGACCATGCTGATGCACACGCGCGGCATCTTGGTGATGACGCCGGACGCCTCGATGGTGCTCACCGGCAAGCGGGCGCTCGACTTTTCGGGCGGCGTCTCCGCCGCCGACAATCTCGGCATCGGCGGCTACCAGCGGATCATGGGGCCCAACGGCCAGGCCCAGTACCTCGCGCGCGACCTCGCGGACGCCTGCCGGATCCTGCTCGCCCACTACGAGCATGCCTACGTCGCCCCCGGCGAGCGCTTCCCGCGTCCCGCCCCGAGCCGCGACCCGCGCGACCGCGACGTCCGCGACTCGCCCCACGGCGGCCTCTTCACCACGGTCGGCGAGATCTTTTCGGACGCCTCCAATCCGGGGCGCAAGAAGCCGTTCGAGATCCGCAAGGTGATGGCCGCGGTCGCCGATCGGGACCACCCGCCGCTCGAGCGCTGGCCCGACATGCGCGACGCCGAGATCGCGGTGGTCTGGGACGCCCACGTCGGCGGCCACCCGGTGGCGATGATCGGCTTCGAGTCGCGCCCCCTGCCCCGGCTCGGCTGGGTGCCGGCCTACGGGCCGCACGCCTGGTCGGGAGGCACGCTCTTCCCGCAGGCGTCGAAGAAGATCGCGCGGGCGATCAACGCCGCCAGCGGCAGCCGCCCGCTGGTGGTGCTCGCCAACCTCTCCGGCTTCGACGGCAGCCCCGAGTCGATGCGCCAGCTGCAGCTCGAGTACGGCGCCGAGATCGGGCGGGCGGTGGTCAACTTCCGCGGGCCGATCGTCTTCGTCGTCATCTCGCGCTATCACGGCGGGGCCTTCGTGGTCTTCTCCGGCACCCTCCACGACAACATGCAGGTCGCGGCGCTCGACGGGACCTACGCCTCGGTGATCGGCGGCGCGCCCGCCGCGGCCGTGGTCTTCGCCCGCGAGGTCGAGAAGCGGACGCGACGCGACCCGCGCGTCGCCGAGCTCGAGCGCCGCCTCGCCGACCCGGGCGCCCCCGACCGGGCGGCGCTCCACGAGCGGCTGTCGGAAGTCTCCGCCGTGGTCCGCGCGGAGAAGATCGCCGAGGTCGCGGTCGAGTACGACGGCGTGCACGACATCGAGCGCGCCCGGCGGGTCGGCTCGGTGCACGAGATCCTGCCGCCGCAGCGCCTTCGCCCCTGGGTGATCGAGGCGGTCGAGCGCGGCATGGCGCGCGCGCTTCAGCTCGCGTAGAGGTGGATCTCGCGGGCGACGCGGTCGCCCATCTCGACCGCCGGCCCGAGCTCCGGGTGGCGCACCGCGACGAAGCCGTCGGCGACGATCGAGTTGCGCCAGTCGCTCTTCGGCGCGCCGATCGGCGCCAGCTGGCAGGCGATCACCCAGGGGCGGCACTCGGCGAGGAAGCGGTCGAGCCCCTCGATGCGACGGATCCGCCCCTGCCCCTGGGCGCGCTTGAAGGTGTTGACCACGTTCCACTTGCGCTCGAAGCGCCGGTTCACCCGGCCGAAGCAGACCGCCTCGGCCCAGGCGACGTAGGTGTCGTTGTCCGTGCACCAGTTCATGACGTCGACGGTACGCGCGCCCGGCGGCCGGCCGCCGATCTCGCCGAACACGACCTCGCCGTCCGGCTTGCGGTACCACTCCATGTGCGTGAAGCCGGTGCGGAAGCCGAGCGCCCGCAGGACCTCGCGGCCCATCCGCCGGCCGCCGTCGAGGTCGGGCTGGTCGAGCGTGCGCACCGCGACCGTCTGAGGGCTCACCCATTCGTTGAGCCGCATCACCAGCGGCCGTGGCCGGTACCAGCAGACGTTCTCGAAGTAGAGCTCCCCCTCGGCGCAGATCGTGTCGAAGGTGAACTCCTCGCCGTCGACGAACTCCTCGACCGACACCTCGGGAACGTGCTGCACCAGCACCAGGGCCCGCTCGAGATCCTCTCGGGTGTCGCAGCGGTAGGTGTCCGCCGAGCCCGCGCCGGCGATCGGCTTGACGATCACCGGATAGCCGATCCGCTCCGCCGCCTCGCGAACCTGGCCCACGGTGCGCGCGCGGTGGTGGCGGGGCGTGCGGATGCCGGCGGCGTCGAGTCGCTGCTTCATGACCTCCTTGTCGCGGAAGGGCAGCGTCTGGTCGACGCTCATCCCGGGCAGCCCGAGCGCCTCGCGTATCCTCGCCGCCAGGATCATGCCCGGCTCCCAGAGGCACTCCACCCGGTCGATGCGCGCCTGCCGCGCGAAGCGCCGGACCTCCTCGACCACCGCCGCTTCGTCCCACAGCGATGCCACCTGCAGATGGTGGGCGAGGTGCTCGCGCGCCATGGCCGGCAGCGCCGCGGCCGGCTGGTCGCCCAGGCCGATCACGCGCGCGCCGACGCGCGCCAGCGCACGGGTGAAGAAGGGCATCTCGGCCGGATAGCCCGGCGAGATCATCAGGACGTGCGTGCTCATCCCAGCTCCACTCGGACGGTCGAGATCAGCTTCCGGAGGCCCGCCTCGACGGCCGCGGTCTGCCGGTGCCGGAGGATCACGAAGCCGTCCCCTTCGTAGCTCGACGACGGCGGCGCCCCGTGGCGCGGCCGCCGCGCTTCGACCACCATCGGCCCGAGCTCGCGCAGGGCCCGTTCGAGCCCGTGCACGGCCACGATCTTGCGCCCTCGCCCCTGCGCCCGCAAGTAGGCGCAGCCGGCGGCGTACTCGCGCCGGGGCGGCACGAACTGCTCGAAGACCACCAGCCGCGCCCAGGCGCGGTAGAAGTCGACGTCGTGCGCCCAGGAGATCAGCGAGGTGATCTGCGCCCCGCCCGGGCGAGCGCCGACCTCCGAAATCAGCACGCCGCCGCCCGGCCGGCGGAACCATTCCATGTGGGCGAGGCCGGTGTCCATGCCGAGCACCGAGAGCGCTCGCGCCGCGACCGGCCGGATGTCGTCGAAGCTCGGGTGGTCGACCTCGCGCGGCAGCAGCACGCACCACTGGATCCAGGGCGTCTCGACCACGTGGAGCGGCGCGGGCAGGTAGCGGGTGAGCGAGTGCCAGACCATCTTGCCGCGGATCGCGACCGCGTCGAAGGAGAACTCGTCTCCGGTGACGAACTCCTCGATCACCGCCGGCCGCGCGGGCGCGGGGCGCACCGCCGCGAGCGCCTCGGCGAGCTCGCGGCCGTCGGCGACCCGATAGGTCGATTTCGCCCCGGCGCCGGCCACCGGCTTGATCACCAGCGGAAAGCCGACCCGCCCGGCGAACTCGAGCGCCGAGGGCGCGTCGGTCACCCGCGCATGTCGGGCGCAGGGGACACCGTGGCGCGCCAGCACGTCTTTCATCCGCGCCTTGTCGCGGAAATTGCGCGCGGCCTCGAGCCCGAGGCCCGGAATGCCGAGCTGCTCGCGTACCTCGGCGAGCGGCTCCTGCAGCTGCTCGAGCGCGCCGAGCAGGCGGTCGACGCCACCCCCCCACTCGGCCGCGAGCGCGCGCGTGGCGTCGGCGATCTGGCGCGGGTCGAGCGCATCGGCGACCCTCCGGTGGGTGGCGAGACGCGCGCGCAGCCGGCGCGGCAGCTTGTCCGCGGGGTCCTGGCTGATCAGCCCGCAACGGACGCCCGGCAGAGCGGCGACCGCGTCGAGGAAGCGCAGCGTGGTGTCGAGGAAGAACGGAGCGACGAAGACGACGTTGGGCATCGCAACCTCAGTTCGCGTGGAGACGCACGGAGCGGGCGAACTCGTCGGCAATCGCGAGCGTCGTCTCGAGATCGGGGTGGCGCAGCACGACGAAACCGTCCGAAACCAGGGTCTGTTTCCAGTTGCGGCGCGGCGAGCCGAGCGGGAGCAGGTTCTCCCAGACGACGCGCGCGCCATGCCGGGCGCGGAACGACTCGAGCCCCTCGATCCTGCGGATCCGCCCCTGCCCCTCCGCCCGCTTGTAGACGGTCGCGACGTTGTAGAGGCGGCGCACCGTCTCGCCGAAGCGGCCGCAGCAGACCGCCTCGGCCCAGCCGCGAAAGACGTCGATGTCGCAGGCGTAGTTCATCTGGTCGACTTGGTGCGCGCCGGGCGGGCGGGCGCCGATCTCGCCGAAGACCACCTCGCCGTCCGCCTTGCGATACCACTCCATGTGGGTGAAGCCCGACTCGAAGCCGAGCGCGGCGAGCACTCGCCGCCCCATCTCGATTCCGGCCCGCAGGGCGGGCTGGTCGGGATGTCGCAGCGCGACGACCTGCGGGCTGATCCACTCGTTGGTGCGCGCCACCAGGGGCCGCGGACGGTACCAGGCGACGTTGTGATAGGCCGGCACGCCGCGGATCGAAACCGTGTCGAAGGTGTACTCCTCGCCGTCGACGAACTCCTCGACCGAGACCTCTTCCAGGTGCTCGACCGCGGCGATCGCCGCGACCAGCTCGTCCCGATCGTGGATCCGGTGGGTGTCGGCCGAGCCCGCCCCGGCGATCGGCTTGACGATCAGCGGGAAGCCGATGCGCTCGGCGGCCTCCCAGATCGCGGCCCGCCCCTTGGCCGGCAGGTGGCGGGGCGTGCGGATCCCGGCCGCGTCGAGCGCCCGCTTCATCTCCTCCTTGTTGCGGAAGGGGATGGTCTGCGCGACCGTGAGACCGGGCGCCCCGAGGGCCTCGCGCAACCGGGCGGCGAGGATCATGCCCGGCTCCCAGAGGCACTCGACGCGGTCGACCACCGAGTCGCCGAGGACCCGCCGCAGCTCGCCGATCACCCCTTCCTCGTCCCAGAGGGTCCGCACCCGAACGTAGCGCTCGAGGCTCCGGCGCGTCAGCTCGGGCAGCAGCCCTTCGGGCTGGTCGCCGACGCCGACCACGCGCGCGCCGACCTCGGCGAGGCCGCGCACGAAGTGCGGCATCTCGCTCGGGTATCCCGGGGAGAGAAAGAGAACGGTCTTCACGGTGAGCGCCCCAGCGGAGGGGACGAGAGTATAACCAAGCCGGCGGTGGCGAACCTCCCGGGAGCGTCGATGGGCGGTGCTAGGATGCCGCCCCGATGACGAGCGACGAGTCGAAGGCACGGTTCGAGGCCTTCGCCGCCCATGTCGAGAGCACGCCGCCGCGCGACCGCTGGCTGGTGCTCACTCACGACAACCCCGATCCGGACGCCCTGGCGTCGACGGCCGTCTTGTCGACGCTGCTGCGCCGGCACTTCAAGCGCAGGGTGACCGTGGCTTACGGCGGCATGATCGGGCGCGCCGAGAACCGGGAGATGGTGCGCAGCCTGCGCCTCGAGCTCTCGCATCTGCGCCATTTGAACCGGCGCAAGTTCCAGCGCTTCGCGCTGGTCGACTGCCAGCCCTGGACCGGCAACTCCCAGCTGCCCAAAGGGGCCGTGCCCGACGTCGTCATCGACCACCACCCGATGCGCAAGGCGACGGCGGCCGCGCGCTTCGTCGACGTCCGCCCCGACTACGGCGCCACGGCGACCATCCTGGTCGAGTATCTCGAGGCGGCGGGCATGCACCCGACCCGCTCGGTGGCGACCGGCCTGGTCTACGCCATCCGCTCCGAGACCCGCGACTTCGGCCGGGAGGCGGCCGGGCCCGACCACGCCGCCTACGACCTGCTGCTCCCCCGCCTCGACCGGCGACTGCTCGCCAAGATCCAGATCGCGCGCCTGCCGTTCACCTACTTCCAGACGCTGCACAGCGCCCTCGAGACCCTGTACGGCGTTGGCAACCTGGTGGTCTCCCACCTGGGCCGCGTCGACCAGCCCGACATCGTGCCGGAGATCGCCGACCTGCTGTTGCGCATGGAGGGGAAGACCTGGTCGCTCACCACCGGCAGCCACGGCGACCGGCTCTACCTCTCGATCCGCACGACGAACGCCCGGGCGGACGCTGGCAATCTCATGCGCCGACTGATCGGCCGCCGCGGCAAGGGGGGCGGGCACGGCACGATGGCGGGCGGCTGGATGGAGATCCCCGAGGAGGCGGGCGACGAGGTGCGCGCCCTGGAGCGCTCGGTCGCGCGCCGCTTCGCCAAGGCGCTCGCCAAGAACCCCGACCGCCTCGTCCCGCTCGCGATCGAGAAGAACCGCCTCCCCCGCGAAGGGGGCGGCAAGGGCGCGGCGACCTCCGCCGAGCCGGCCAGAGAACGGAACGGCGCGGCATGACGGCGGCGCGCGGCGCACGGCGCCCCGGGAAGAAGCCGGCCCGGGCGGACGAGAACGGCCTCGGGTCGGCCACCGAGGCCGCGGAGGCGCCGGCGAGCGAGACCGCGCCCCGGCCGAAGCGCGGGCGCGTCGCGGCTGCCGGGGCGGCGAAGCGTCGGGTCGCGACCGGGCGCACCTCGAAGGAGAAGCCGGGCGCCGAGGGCGCCGACGCGGCTCCGAAGACCGACGAGAAGGTCGAGAAGCCGGGCAAGAAGGTCAAGAAGCCCGAAAAGAAGGTCTCGAAGCCCGCCCAACCGGCCGCGCGAGGCCGCCGCAAGCGCTCCGCACCGGCCGCTCCGCTCCCGGTCGCCACCGTTGCCGAGCCGGCCGCTCCACCGGCAACACCTCCAGCCGTCCCGGCCGCGGCCGCCGCGGAGGCCGCGGCGCAGGCTCCGCCGGCCCCACCGCCGCCGGCCGGTCCGGTGCTGACCACGCCGGTCGATTCCCCTCCCGGCGGCGAGCGGATCGGCCGGGAGGAGATCCTCTTCCAGTTCCAGCAGCGCCCGCTGCTCGAGCCGCCCGTCGCGCCCCCGGTGGAGCGGCGGCCGGCGGGGGCACCGCGACGGCTCGCCTTCGTCCTGCACGCCCATCTCCCCTGGGTCCTCGGCCACGGCACCTGGCCCCACGGCGAGGATTGGCTCGCCGAGGCGGTCGCCCACTGCTACCTGCCGACCTTCGACGCCTTCCGCCGGCTCGCCGACCGGGGCCGGCGCCACCTCGCAACGGTCTCGGTCACCCCGGTCCTCGGCGCGATGCTCGCCGATCCGCGCACCGAGCGGCTGGTCGACCGCTACCTCGCGGAGCGCGCCGAGGCCGCCTGGGAGAGTCGGCGCCGACATCCGTTGGCGCTCTGGTGGCGCGGCGAATACGAGCGGCTGCGCGCCGTCTGGGAGAGCTTCGACAAGAACCTGATCCACGCGCTGACCGACCTGTCCGACCGCGGCGCGATCGAGCTGTCGACCTCGGCGGGCACTCACGTCTATCTGCCGCTCGCCCACTCGACCAAGCTGGCGCGGCTCGCCCTGCGAGCCGGCCGCGAGGCGCACCGCGAATGGTTCGGCGTCGATCCCCGCGGCTGCTGGATGCCCGAGTGCGCCTACCGGCCCGGCGGCCCCTGGCGCCATCCGGTGACTGGCGCCTCCGAGGAGGACCGGCCCGGCAACGAGGAGCTGCTCGCCGAGCAGGGCCTGCAGTGGACCGTGCTCGACGCCCACCTGCTGCGCGCGGGGGACCCCGCTTTTCCCTACGGCAGCGACCTCGCGCCCGACGAGGTGGTCGAACCCGGGGGGCCGCATCCGCGCCCTTACTGGATCCGCCAGAGCCCGGTGGCCGCCTTCCTGCGCGACGCGCGCAGCGCCGCGCAGGTCTGGTCCCGCCAGGGCGGCTACCCGGGCGACGGCGCCTTCCTCGATTTCCACAAGCGCCACTGGCCCTCCGGGCTGCGTTTCTGGCGAGTCACCGAAGCCGAGGTCGACCTGGCCGACAAGCTGGTCTACTGGCCGGAGCCGGCGCGGGCACGCGCGCAGGAGCAGGCCGAGCACTTCCTCGAGCTGGTCGCCGGGCTCGACGGCATGGCCGGCGGCGTCGCTTGCGCCCCCTTCGACATGGAGCTGTTCGGGCACTGGTGGTTCGAGGGGCCGATCTGGCTCGAGCGGGTGCTCGAGCTCGCCGCGCCCGGCGGCACGGTCGAGGCGACCACGCCCGCGCGCGAGCTCGACGCCCGCCCCGCGCTGCGCCGCGCCTTCTTCGCCGAGGGCTCCTGGGGCGCCGGGGGCGACCACCGGGTCTGGGTGAACCCCGACACCGAGTGGTTCTGGCGCGAGCTCGCCGACCTCGAGCGCCAGGCGTTCGCGGCGGTGCGCTGGGGGGGAGCGCGCAAGTGGCGGCGCGCGGTTCTCAACCAGCTGCTGCTCGCGGCCGCCTCCGACTGGCCCTTCCTGGTCACCATGGGCACCGGCCGCGACTACGCCGAGCAGCGCTTCCGAGAGCACGCCGCACGCCTGCGCGAGCTCGTGGCCCTCGGGCCACGCTCCCGCGCCTTTCCCGCCTGGGTCGACCTCGACCTGCCCTTTCCCGAGATCGAAGCCGAGTGGACGAGGTCTCCCGAGGAGTGAACCGAGTCTTGTCCGAACGCGCCTGGCAGGAGATCCCTCGCCTCGACATCGCCGACATCGATCTGCCGCGGCAGGTCGGAGGCCTGTACGAGCTCGCCTACAACCTCTGGTGGACCTGGAGCTCCCGCGCCCGCCACCTCTTCAGCCTGATCGACTCGCGCACCTGGGCTCTCTACCGCAACCCGGTCCAGCTGCTGATCAACTTCGACCGGCACCACTGGAACGAGAAGCTCGAGGAGGAGAGCTTCCGCGACGCCTACCACGAGGTCTACGGCACCTTCGAGCGCTACCTCGTCGAGACCGACGCGACCTGGTTCGCGCGGACCTACCCGGGGGAGGATCGGCCGGTCGCTTATTTCTGCATGGAGTTCGGCCTCCACCAGTGCCTGTCGATCTACTCGGGCGGCCTGGGCGTGCTCGCGGGCGACCACCTGAAGAGCGCCTCGGACCTCGGTCTGCCGCTGGTCGGCGTCGGCCTGCTCTACCATCAGGGCTACTTCCGCCAGAACATCGACGCCGACGGGCGCCAGCAGCACATCTACCCGGACGCCGACTTCTCCCGGCTGCCGATCCGCCCGGCGGCCGGGCCGACCGGCCGGGGGGTGTTCGTCACCGTGCCCTTCCCCGACCGCGAGATCCAGGTTCGGGTCTGGGTGGCGCAGGTCGGCCGCGTGCCGCTCCTGCTGCTCGACACCGACGTGCCGCAGAACGACTCGGCGGATCGGCCGATCACCGCCTCGCTCTACACGCCCGGACGGGAAATGCGCCTGGCGCAGGAGCTGGTGCTCGGCGTCGGCGGCGTGCGCGCGCTCGCGGCGCTCGGCATCGAGCCGCGCGTCTGGCACATGAACGAGGGGCACTCCGCGTTCCTGCAGTTCGAGCGGCTGCGCGTCGCCCTGGCGGCCGGCCGCCCCTACGAGGAAGCCCTGGGCGAGCTGCGCCACCACTCGGTCTTCACCACCCACACCCCGGTGCCGGCGGGCAACGAGGTCTTCGAGGCGGCACTGGTGCGCAAGTACTTCGGCGGCTTCCTCGGCGGCGTCGGAGTCGCGGAGGACCGCTGGCGCGCACTCGGGCGCAACGGCGAGGGCGAGGGAGACGAGCCCCCCTTCAACATGACAGCGCTCGCCCTGCGCACCAGCGCGCGGGTCAACGGAGTCTCCAAGCTCAATGCCGAGGTCGCCGCCAGGATGTGGGCGCACCTGCTCCCCGAGACCCTTCCCGACGCGGAGCGGATGCGCGCCATCACCAACGGCGTCCACCTCTCGACCTGGCTGGGCGTCGAGCTGCAGGAGCTCTTCTTCCGCTGGTTCGGCGAGCGTTGGCACCAGGTGCTGGGCAGCGAGACCGGCCGGATCGCCATCCTCGACGGTAGCGACGAGCAGCTCTGGGAGGCCCACCTCGCGCAGAAGCGGCGCCTCGCCCGCTTCCTGCGCGCCCGGCTGCGGCGGCAGTTCGCCCGCCACGGCCTCTCTCCCGACGAGCTGCGGGTGGTCGAGACGATGTTCGACCCGGAGGTCCTGACCCTCGGCTTCGCCCGCCGTTTCGCGACCTACAAGCGGGCCGGCCTGCTCTTCTCCGACCTCGACCGCCTGCGCGCGCTGGTCGACCGAGCCGAGCGGCCGGTCCAGATCGTGCTCGCGGGCAAGGCGCATCCCGCCGATCGGGCGGGCCAGGAGCTGATCGCCTCGATCTTCCGGCTGTCGCAGTCCGAGGGCCTGAAAGGGCGCGTCTTCTTCGTGGAGGACTACGACATGCGCGTCGGCCGCCAGCTCGTCCAGGGGGTCGACGTCTGGCTCAACACGCCGCGCCGGCCGCTCGAAGCCTCGGGCACTTCCGGCATGAAGGCCGGGATGAACGGGGCCCTCAACTGCTCGATCGCCGACGGCTGGTGGCCGGAAGGGCACTCCGGGCAGAACGGCTGGGTGATCGCCGGCAAGGACTGCGGCGGCGACGAGGCGGCCCAGGACCGCGAGGACGCCCTCGCCCTCTACCAGCTGCTCGAGCTGGAGGTCGTTCCGGCGTTTCACGACCGGGGGGGCAACGGGCTTCCCCGCGCCTGGGTCCGCCGAATGAAAGAGGCGATCGCCACCATCGCCCCCCGCTTCTCGAGCGACCGGATGGTGCGCGAGTACGCCGACACCGCCTACGTCCCCCTCGCGCGCTCCGGTTGACAGGGAGTCGGGCCGCAGTAGGATGCTGGGGCAATCCATTCCACTCCGCCGGCCCACGCGATCGCGGGCCGAGGGCCCGGAGCTGCGGCCGGCGGCCATCGCAAGGAGGCGCAGATGAGATCCTCTCCGCAGGCCCCGAGTCGGCTCGCCGCCGCGCTCGGGATCACGATCCTGTCGGCCGCCGCGGCGTTCGCCGTCGTGTCGGTCGAGCCCCGGACGCTGCCGGCGGGCACCTTCGAGCGGGCAGCGGCGCCGATGCCGCTCCGCCTCGCCGAAGGGATGAGCCTCGAGGCGGCGAACTCGCTCGCCTCCGCCGAGGTCGGCGCCGCCGATCAGCTCGCCGCGATGCGCGCCTGGAACGAAGCGGGCCGGGTCCCGGCGAAGGCCGGCTTCCACCGGACGCTGGTCGAGCCGCTCGGCGCGCGCATCTCCCCCTCGCTCTGGAACGAGAGCGTCGGCCGCCGGGCCGGCGGCGGCTGGACGGCGATCTCGCCGCGCGGCACGCTGGTCTGGGGAACCTCGGTCGCGGTCGAGGGCGCCAGCCGACTGCGCCTCCATCTGACCGACGTCACCCTGCCCGAGGGGACCCGGCTCTGGGTCTACGGCTTCGGCGAGGCGGGCCGGGCCTTCGACCTCGAGTACCTGCACCCGGAGCGTGGCCTCTGGACGCCCTCGGTGCTCGGCGATCGGATCCACCTCGAGGTCGAGATCCCCGAGTCGGCGCGCGCCGGCAGCTGGGGCTTCTCGATCCCCGAGGTCGCGCAGATCTTCGACGCGCGCGGCACCGGCCGCTACCTCTCGGCCGAGGCTTCGCCCGAGGACTGCCTCGAGTTCGGCTCCTGCTACGACGCGACCGACTTCCCGGGCTACAACGGAGCGATGCACGGCGTCTTCAACTACGTCTACGAGGACGGACCCGACAGCTTCACCTGTTCGGCCGGCCTGCTCAACGACACCGACGCCGGCACCACCAAGCTCTGGGCGCTGACGGCCAACCACTGCATCAGCAGCACCGCGGCCGACAACTCGGTCGAGCCGCTCTACAACTACTACTTCGTCGGCTGCCCCTGGACCGGGGTCAACGGCGACGACGGACCGGTCGGCGCCACCATCCGCGCCACGCGGGCGATCCCCGATCCCGACGTCACGCTGATGGAGATGAACACCTCGGGCATCGATTTCTCCCTGACGCTGCTCGGCTGGACGACCGCGCCGGTGGGCTCCGGAGTCACCGGATTCAAGCTCTCCCACCCGGTGGCCAAGATCCCGGATTCGGGCGATCCCAACACCTACATCCTGCCGCAGATGTACAGCGAGCACGTCTCGACCAACAGTCCCGACTTCCTCTGCGAGGACGGCGACGGCACGATCGAGACCGGCGAGGTCACGCTCGCCAACTTCATCTACACCGTGACCACCCTGGGCACGACGGTCGGCGGCAGCTCCGGTTCGCCCATCATGCTCGCCAACGGCCAGGTGGTCGGCCAACTGCTCGGCAAGTGCAGCGCCGGCAGCCCCGACAGCTGCGACTACGACGTCTTCAACAACCTCGACGGCCGCTTCGAGAAGAGCTTCCCCTACCTCGCCTCCTTCCTCAGCCCGGGCGCCGGCGGGCCCTGCGTCCCCGGCCCGACGACCGCCTGCATCGGCACCGCCGGCCGCTTCAAGGTCGAGGGATACATGAAGGACTTCGCGGTGCCGCCGAACCAGTTCCCGCTCTCGGTGGCGCAGCTCGGCAGCGACGAGGTGGTCAGCGACGACTCGGCGGTGATGTACGCCTTCTCCTCGGCCAACTGGGAGCTGCTGATCAAGGTGCTCAACGGCTGCGGCCTCTCCAACACCTACTGGGTGTTCTACGCGGCGACGACCAACGCCGAGTACGTGATCAACGTCACCGACACCCAGGCCGGCATCACCAAGACCTACACCAACCCGGCCGGCGTGGTCTCGCCGGCGGTCACCGACACCAGCGCCTTCGCCACCTGCCCGTAGTCGAAACGGCCCCGGAGGCCCGGCCTCCGCGGCAGACCGGGGCGCGGCCGCGCGGCGGCCGCGCCCCTTTCGTTTCCCGGCCGATCGGGTTACAGTCTGCGCGCTTCTCCAGACCGTTTCCCACGGGGCGCTCCGGCGCCCCTCGATTCAACCCAAGAGGAGGTTGGAAGCGTGAGACAGAGAGTGCGAGGAGTGTTCCCGATCCTGGGAGCCGCCGCCGCCCTGATCGGGCTGTTGGCGACCGGGCCCGCCGTCGCGGCGGCCAATGGGGCGAAGACCGATACGGCGCAGCAGCGCCTGGCCGCCCTGATGGAGCGGCTGACCGTCGAGCAGCGGCAGGCGGTCGAGGAGTACCAGGCCTTCGTCGCCCGACGCGGCGCGGCCAAGATCACCGGCGAGGCGGCCGAGGGCCGCAAGGTCGGCAAGCTCGGCGGCACGGCGCTGCAGAGCGTCGTCACCCGCAAGAACGCCGACGGCACCACCGCCACCCGCTGCATCGAGAGCGCCGAGGAGTACGCGCTCTTCCTGCTCGGCGAGCTCGACGGCGCCGGCCCCGCGGGCGCCGTGCAGGCGACGGAGTGACCCGGCCATGACGACGAACCGCACGCTCCGCCGACTGGCCGCCGCGACCCTCGCAGCCGCTCTCCTGCCGGCGCTCGCCGGCGCCGACGCCATCGTCCAGATCGGGCTCGCCCCGGCCGGCACCGACGAGGCCGGCCGCGTCCAGGTCTACGCGCCCGACCCGGTGGTCTCCGGCTCCTCGATCTCGCACTGGGATCCGGTCGGCATCCCGCTGCTGATGTGGCCCTTCCTCTCGGGCCTGCTCGGCTTCCAGCAGACCGATCTCACCACGCCGCTGTTCACCGACCTCGGCTACCAGCCGGGCGCGACCGACTTCGACGTCATCGTCCTCGACGGACCCGCGGAAGGATTCAACGACCCGACGCCGGTCGCCCCGGTCGGCGCCAACCCGGGCACGACGCTCGGCCAGCAGCGCCTGAACACGATCGAGTTCATCCTCGGCACCTGGGGCGCCCTGATCGGCAACCAGGAGACGGTGCGCGTGGCGGTCTCGACCGAGGACCTCTTCTGCAGCGAGACCCAGGGCGCCGTGCTCGCCTCGGCGGGCGCCTACTGCGTCGTCACCGACGACGAGTTCGCCTACCACGGCGCGCTCGGCAAGGCGATCTACGGCGACTACGGCGACGAGTGCGACCCGGACAACCCGGGACCCGACTACGACCTGATCATCTTCCTCAACGAGAACATCGACGAGGAGTGCGCCGGCGCCGGCACCGGCTACTACTACGGCAACGACGGCGCCGCGCCCGATGGCCTGTTCGACGTCGCCAACACCCTGCTCCACGAGGCCGGCCACGGTCTCGGAATGTCGAGCTTCGTCAGCCGCTCCGGCGCCACGGTGGGCCAGCACTTCTTCGACCCCTACGTCGGCATCTACGATCACTTCCTCTTCGACAACGACACCCAGGAGCGTTGGGAGGAGATGACGAACGGCGAGCGCGCGGCCTCGATGGTCAACGGGCCGCACGTGGTCATCGACGGCGCGAACGTCCTGGCGGACGCCCCCGAGTGGGCGGTCGGCAACGTCGTCAAGGTCAGCTTCCCGGAGGGGGTCGGCGACTTCCCGGCGCTCGCGGCGCAGTTCGGTGCCCCGGTCTTCGGACCAGAAGCGGTTCTGCCGACCGGACTGCTCGCGGTCACCGACCCGCAGCGCGCCTGCTCGGCGATCGACCCGATCCCGGGACAGATCGCGCTCATCGAACGCGGGGACTGCGCTTTCGTCGACAAGGTCAAGAACGCGCAGAACGCCGGGGCGATCGGCGCGATCGTCTACAACATGTCGAATCCCGCCAGCGGGACCCCGGAGGACCTGGTCGCGATGGCCGGAGACGACCCGTCGATCACCATTCCGGCGATCTTCGTCGCCCGCTCGAGCGGCCTCGAGCTGCGCAACTTGGTCAACAGCGGCCCCGACCTCGCCTGCACCCCCGACGCCGACACCGGCTGCCTGCTCGGCGGGCGCTTCCAGGTCGAGGTCGACTGGGATACCGGGACGGCGACCGGCGACGGCCAGGTGATGGCCTTCGGCGGCCAGCGCGCCGAGTCGGACCAGTCGGTCTTCTTCCAGTTCTTCGACCCGGCCAACTTCGAGATGGGCGTCAAGATGGTCGATGCCTGCGGCTTCAACGACAGCTTCTGGACCTTCGTATCGGGGCTGACCAACGTCGAGTACACGGTGACCATCTTCGACACCTTCACCGGCCAGGTCCGCACCTATTCGAATCCGCTCGGCTCCTACCCGCAGACGCTCGGCAACACCGACGGGGTGAGCGGCTTCGACTGCACGCCGGGCGACGGCGCGCGCGGCTTCGCGCCAACGCCCGAGCAGGTCCGGCAGGTGGTCGCCGCTGCGCCCGCCGATCCGCTCGGCGAAGCGATCGTCGGTGGCGTCGCCCCCGAAGCGGAGTGTGCCGACGACGCCGACACCGCCTGTCATCTCTCCGGCCGCTTCCAGGTCGAGGTGGCCTGGACGACGGCCGAGGGCGCGGGCGCGGGCCAGGTGATGAGCTTCGGCGGCCAGCGGGCCTCGTCGGACCAGTCGTCGTTCTGGTACTTCTTCGACCCGGCGAACTTCGAGATGGGGGTCAAGATGGTCGACGCCTGCGACCCGTTCGGCGCCCACTGGGTGTTCGTCTCGGGACTGACCAACCAGGCCTTCGACGTCACCGTCACCGACACCGAGACCGGGCTCGTGCGCCACTACACCAACCCGCTCGGCTCCTATCCGAAGACCCAGGGAGCGACCGGGCCCGCCGACGGCTTCCCCTGTCCGTGACGAGCTGACAGCGGAGCGCGGTAGGCTCCACGGGGCGCGGCCGGTCACCGGTCGCGCCCCGTTTCCTTTTTCGCGAGGGACCCCGCACGCCATGCCCGTCTGCGCCACGCACGCCGAGCGCCGAGCCGAGTACCGCTGCGCCGGCTGCCGGGCCTTCCTCTGCGCCGAGTGCATCGAAGAGGGGCACCGCCTCTTCTTCTGCCGCCGTTGCCGGGAGCAGGCCCTGCCGCTCGCCGCCGACGCCCCGGCGACCGCGCCCGAGCTCGCGCGGGCGCGCCGGCTCGGCCGTCGCTACGGCTCGCGCGAGGTCTTCCTCTACCCCTTCCGCGGCTTCGGCGGCTACACCCTTCCCGCCCTCGCCCTGGTGCTCGCCGCGGGCGAGCTGTTCGGCGGCGCCGCCGGCCTGGCGCTCGACGCCCTGCTCGTCCTGATCCTCCCCGGCCTGCTCTTCGAGATCGCGCGCACCAGCGCCGAAGGGGACGACCAGCTCCCCGACTGGCCCGACGCCTCGCAGGCCTTCGAGCGATTCGCGGAGATCGGCCGCGGCCTGCTGGTCTGCGCCGTGGCGCTGACGCCGGCCTGGCTCGCGCTGCGGGCGACCGGGTGCGACTTGGAGCCCTACCTGCGCACGCTGCCCGAGGGCGCCTGCGTCGCGACGCTCTTCGGCGCACTCGCGATGGGCCTGCTCCTGGGCGTCTTCGCCTTCGGCGCCGCGAGCGCGCACGGCAGCGCCTGGCTCGCCCTGCGCGTCGACCTCCACCTCGAGGCGCTGTTCGGCCCGGCCGGCCGCGACGGCGCGGCGACCGCCCTGCTGGTCGCGGCACTGGTCGCCGGAGCCCGCCTCGCCGCCGCCGCCCTCGGCTTCCTCCCGCTGCTCGGCGCCGCGGCGGCCGGCGTCCTCACCACCTACGCCCTCTTCGTCGGCGCCCACCTGGTCGGCCGCCTCTTCCTGCGCCACGCCCGAACGCTCGACCCGCTCTACCGGGACTGAGCTCGCCAGGACACCCGCTCGGGGACTCGAAACTCCGTTTCGTGTCCCTGTCGTTCCGGGCGCTCAATCGGGGACATGAAGCTCCGCTTCGTGTCCCCGTCGTTCGGTAGGCCATCGCCGGGACGGGGACACGGACCCAGCTGCGCTGGGACCATGTCCCCGGGCGGGCTTCTGGGAGTCAGGGGGCGGGCGGGGCCTTCGTCCACCGGTCGATCCAGTCGAGCACGGTGTCGTGCCAGAGGATCGAGTTCCTGGGCTTGAGCACCCAGTGATTCTCGTCGGGGAAGTAGAGGAGGCGCGACGGCACGCCGCGCCGCTGCAGCGCGTTGAAGGCGCCCAGGCCGTCGGTCTCGACGACGCGGAAGTCCTTGCCACCGTGGACGACCAGCATCGGCGTCCGCCAGTTGCCGACGTGGTCGATCGGGTTCCACTGCGCGTAGACGTCGGGGTTCTCCCAGGGCGTGCCGAGGAACTCCCACTCGGGGAACCAGAGCTCCTCGGTGACGAACCAGGAGTGGCGCGAGTCGAGGAAGCCGTCGTGGCTGACCAGGCAGCGGAAGCGGTCGGGCCAGACACCGGCGATCCAGTTGACCATCCAGCCGCCGTAGGAGGCGCCGAGCGCGCAGACCCGCTCGCCGTCCATCCAGGGGTGCGCGCCGAGCGCGCCGGCGAGCCCGAGCTTCAGGTCCTCGAGCGGCTTGCCCCCCCAGTCCCCGCGGATCGCGTCGGTGAACGCCTGGCCGTAGCCGGTCGAGCCGTGGAAGTCGACCATCACCACGGCGTAACCGCGGCCGGCGTAGACCTGCGGGTTCCAGCGGTAGTGGAAGTTGTTCGAGAAGGAGCCCTGCGGCCCGCCATGGATCAGGAAGGCGACCGGATACTTCTTCGCCGGATCGAAGTCGGCCGGCTCGACGACGTAGGCGAAGACCGTGTCGCCGCCGGCGCCGCGGAAGCTCATCTGCCGCGCCTCCCCCATCTTCGTCGCGGCCACCCGCGCGTCGTTGATCCGGGTCAGGCGCAGCGCGTCGCCGCCGTCCGGGTCGACCGACCAGAGCTCGGCCGGGCCCTTCAGGTGGTCCTTGAGGAAGCCGATGCGCCCGGCGGCGAGCCGGATCGGCGCATGGTTCGTGCCCGAGCCGACCAGCGTGCGGACGGCGCCGCTCGCCACGTCGATCGCGAAGAGCGCGACCTGGCCGACGTCGGCCGCGGTCGCGTAGAGCGTGCGGCCGTCGGCCGACCAGGCCAGCTCGCCGGGCGAGCGGTCCCAGCCGGCGGCCAGCTCGCGCTCGGCGCCGTCGATTCCGGCGCGCAGCAGGATCCGCTGGCGGTCCGCCTCGTAGCCGGGGCGCGACATGGCCAGGTACGCGAGCATCCGGCCGTCGGGCGAGAAGCGCGGCTGCGTGTCGGTCGCCGGGTTGTCGGTCAGCCGCCGCGGCGCCGAAGAACCGTCGAGCGGGGCGACCCAGAGATCCAGGTTGGTCGACCAGGCCTCCTCGCGGCCGGCCACGCGCGCGGTGAAGACGATGGCGTCGCCCTCGGGGGTGAAGGCGATCTCCTCGACCCCGCCGAACGGTTTCGAGGGCACGTCGGCGTCGAGGCCGGCGGTGACGTCGACCGGCGCGCCGCCGCCGTCGGCCGGCAGCACGAAGAGGTGCGCCCGGCGGCCGTCCTCCCAGCTGTCCCAATGGCGAACGAAGAGCGCGTCGTAGATTCGCGCGCGCACCGGCGAGGCCTCGCGCTCGTCCAGCCGCGCCCGCGTGCAGGCGAGGTCGGGGCAGTCGACGAAGACCTCGAGCGAGAGCGCGAGGCGGCGGCCGTCGGGCGACAGCTCGAGCGCTCCGACGTCGAGCGGCAGATCGGTCACCTGGACGGGCTCACCGCCGGCCTCCACGTCGAGCTTCCAGACCTGGGAGGAGCCGGAGCGGCTGGAGAGGAAGTAGACGGTGCGTCCGTCGGGGGCCCAGCGTCCGTCGGAGTCGGCCTCCGGGTGGTCGGTGAGCCGCCGCAGCCCCTCGCCGTTGGCGCCGACCAGCCAGAGGTCGGTCCGCCCTCGGTTCGCCTCGAGATCGGTCGCTCGCAGCGTGAAGAGGATGCGCTCGCCGCCCGGGGCCGCTCGCGGGTCGGAGAGCCGCTCCATGGCGAGCAGGTCGTGGACGCTGAACGGGTGCGGCGCCTCGCCGGCGGCGGCCGGAGCGGCCGCGAGCGCGAGCGCGGCGAGCGGCGCGAGCGCGAGGCTCGGGAAACGCGCGTCGGACATGTCTCCTCCTCGGGGGGATCGCGGGCCGGGCCCCTTCCGCCCGGCGCCGACCGCGATCCTACCGGAGCGCCGGGGCCGGATGCCGGCTAGATGAGGATGAGCGCCACGCCAGCGGTCATCGCGCCGACCGCGGCGATCTTGCGCAGGGTGAGGCTCTCGCCGTAGAGCAGGCGCCCGAAGGCGACCGCCGAGAGCCCGCCGATGCCGCGCTTCAGCGTCTCGACCGCGCCGATCGGCAGCAGGGTGAGCGCGATCAGCTGGAAGCCGAGGGCCGAGGCGCCCACCGCCACCGCCGCGAAGATCCGGCCGCCGTGCCGCGCGCCAGCGCCGAGCTCGCGCCAGCGGCGGCCGGCGGCGAGCGCCGCGAGCCCGCCGACCGCGACGCCGCCGTTGAGCACCAGCGCGTGCAACTGCGGCGAGGCGGCGGCGAGCGCCGCCTTGTCGAGCAGCAGCGTCGCCGACCAGCAGAAAGCGACGCCGAGCATCACCGCGCTGCCGCGCTCGATGCGCAGGCCTCCGGGGCGCAGCCCGAGCGCCAGACCGCCGAAGACCACCAGCAGCGCGCCCGCCGCCGCGCGCGCCGAAACCTCCTCGCCGAGGAAGGCCGCGCCGAGCAACGAGGCGAAGAGCGGCGTGAACGAGAGCATCGGCAGCGTGACCGACATCGGCGAGAGCTGGAAGGCGCGGAAGTAGCCGAAGTTCGCCGCGACGTTGAGCGCGACCGAGGCGAGCGCCGGCGCGGCATAGCCCGGGCGCGGCACCAAGTCGCCGGCGAGTACCGCCCAGAGCCCGAGCAGCGGCAGCGCGCCGATCGTGACCCAAGCCACCAGCGCCCAGGCGGTCATCCGCGCCGTGAGCGCGCGCCGGGCCAGGTCGTAGAAGGCCCAACCGAAGGCGGCGGCGATGGCGGCGGCGACGCCGCTGACGGCGGTCACGGAGCAGGGAATCTATCGGATCGGGGGCAGGATCGGCGGGCCGCCTCGGCGGCGGCGGCTCGGGTAGACTCCCGCCGATGTCGCTCTCCCCCCTCTTCGTGGCGGACATCCTCCAGCGCCAGGGGCTGATCACCTCGGCGCAGGCGGAGGAGATCAAGAAGGAGGCGCGCAAGCTGCCGCAGCGGTTGCGCACCGCCTCGAGCTACGAGCAGAAGGCGGTGGCCTACGACCTGGTCGCCAGCTACCGCTTCCCCAACCTCAAGGAGCCCGGCACTCCGGTCGACGAGACCGCCATCGCCCGCGCCATCGCGGCCGACGCCGGCCTCGAGCACGTGCGTATCGACACGCTCCAGCTCGACGCCGACCTCATCGAGTCGCGCATCTCGCGGCCCTTCGCGCGCCGCCACCGCATGATTCCGCTCGCGATGGCCAACGGCCGGCTGCGCGTCGCCTGCGCCAATCCGTTCGACATCGAGGGCATCGACTCCTTCCGGCGCATCGCCGGACGCGAGCTCGATCTCGCGGTCGCCTCCGAGCCCGACGTGCTGCGCGCGATCACCGAGTTCTACGGCCTGCGCCACTCGGTCAAGCGCGCCGAGCGCGACCTCAAGGCCGGCATCGACCTCGGCAATCTCGAGCAGCTCGTCCGGATGAAGAACGAGGCCGAGATCGAGTCGAGCGACCAGCACATCGTCAACGCCGTGGAGTTCATGCTGCAACACGCGTTCGACACGCGCGCCAGCGACATCCACATCGAGCCGAAGCGCGACTGGAGCCTGATCCGCTTCCGCATCGACGGCGTGCTGCACGACATCCAGACCATCCCGAAGATCGTCCACGCCGCGATCGTCTCGCGCGTCAAGACCATGTCGCGCCTCGACATCGCCGAGAAGCGGCGTCCGCAGGACGGCCGCATCAAGACCATGCGCGCCGGCCGCGAGGTCGAGCTGCGCATCTCGACGCTGCCGGTCGCCTTCGGCGAGAAGGCGGTGATGCGCATCTTCGACCCCGAGGTCCTCACCCAGGATCTCGCGGCGCTCGGCTTCTACCCGGAAGAGCTGCTGCTGTTCAACGAGTTCATCTCCCGGCCGCACGGCATCATCCTGGTCACCGGGCCGACCGGCTCGGGCAAGACGACCACGCTCTACTCGGCGATGAAGGCGATCGCCAGCCGCGACATCAACATCACCACCATCGAGGACCCGATCGAGATGGTGATCGAGGAATTCAACCAGACCGCGGTCCAACCAAAGATCGGCATCGACTTCGCGAGCGCGCTGCGCCACATCCTCCGCCAGGACCCGGACGTCATCATGGTCGGCGAGATCCGCGACCCGGAGACCGCGCAGTACGCCATTCAGGCCGCGCTCACCGGCCACTTGGTCTTCTCCACCCTGCACACCAACGACGCCGCCACCTCGATCGGCCGCCTGGTCGACCTCGGCGTCGAGCGGTTCCTGATCTCTTCCACGCTGATCGGGTCGATGGCCCAGCGGCTGGTGCGCCGCATCTGCCCGCACTGCGCCGCCGAGCGCTCGCTCAACGCCGAGGAAGCCAATACGCTGCGCCTGGCCGTGCCGCCGGGCAAGAAGATCCGCGTCAAGGAGGGGCAGGGGTGCCACGAGTGCCGCGGCACCGGTTACTTCGGCCGCTGCGGCATCTTCGAGATCCTGCCGCTCGACGACGCGGTCAAGGATCTGGTGGTCGCCGGCAAGGACGCGCCGGAGATCAAGCGCGAAGCGGTCAAGAACGGCATGCGGACGCTGCGCCAGTCGGCGCTGCGCAAGCTGGCCGAGGGGATCACCACCTTCGAGGAGGTCGTCCGCGTGACCGGCCTCTGAGGTCGGGCGCGGCGGGAGGAGGGAGCATGGCGACGGTCGTCTGCGAGAAGCACGGGCTGCGCTTCGATCCCGAGCGGTCGAGCGGCTGCGTCCTCTGCCGGCGCGAGCAGGGAGGCGACGCCGCTGCCGCGCCCGGTGCCGCCGTCGCGCCCGCCGCGCGCGGCGGCCAAGGCGTGCTGCCGGCCGTCGCCCTGACGCTCGCGATCTGGGTGATCGGCGGCGTCCTGCTCTTCTCCGCCCACAAGCAGGCGGCGGAGTCCCTGCGCGCCTGGGGCTTCGGCGCGCCCGCCGGCCCCTACGGCGACCCGACGGGCTACGAGCCGAGCGCCTGGGAGAAGGACTTGGGCGCCGACGCCGGCGGCGAGGGCGAGGAGGCGGCCTTCGACTACGACGACGGCTCCGAGGAGGAGTGAGCGCGCTTCAGTCGTAGAGCTCTTCGAACACGACGGCGTTGCGCCGGACCAGCAGGCCCGCCAGGTGCGCGCTGGTGAAGATCCAGTAGGCGCCGAGCGTCCCGGCCACCGCCGCGCCGGCGAGCGGCACGGCACGCAGGGCGAGCCGCACGACCCAGACCGTGATACCGAGAACGAAAACCAGGTTGGCGATGACCAACGCCTCGCGCCCGGCCGCCACGAAGGCGCGCAGGTGCAGATCG
Source organism: Acidobacteriota bacterium (assembly GCA_011525905.1). GTDB lineage: Bacteria > Acidobacteriota > Thermoanaerobaculia > Multivoradales > JAGPDF01 > JACTMI01. The sequence continues at coordinate 2,266 of WYBK01000027.1, read as the reverse complement.
ACGCGCAGCGCCGCGCCCGGTCCGAAGCGCCCCGCCGCGCCGAGCGCCACCAGCGCCATCGCCGAGCCGAGCCAGCCGAAGGTCGAGAAGCCGATCCAGTAGAGCAGGCTCGGATCGTCGGTGAGCAGTTGCTGCGGGCCGACTAGGAAGAAGTAGGCGGCCATCGGTGCGAACTGCAGCACCGCGATGCCGACGTAGGCGAGCACGTCGGGGATGCGCTCGCCGATCGACAGGTAGTTCGGCCAGTCGGGCAGCTCGTCGCCCCCCTCGGCGGTGGTGTCGACGATCTTGAACTGCAGCCCGACCATCAGCGACCAGAAGGCGATCGCCAGCAGGAACGGGAAGCAGCCGATGCCGAACCGCACCGCGAACTCGACGATCGCCATGCTCACCAGCGTGCCGAGGAACATGTAGAGGCCGAAGCCGCGGAACGGGTAGAAGAAGGCCTGGGCCAGCGTGTAGCGGCGAGACAGCCGCTGGCGCTTGGCGTGCTCCTTGACGGTCGCGGGCCCGACGCCGCCGAGCGGAATCGCCCGCTCGCCGCACAGCCGACAGAGGAAGAGCGCGTGGCTCGCCTGGACGCAGTCGGCGCAGAGGGGCTTCGCGCAGCCGTCGCACTGGTAGATCGCGACGCGGTCCGCGTGGGTGGCGCAAGCCTGGGCCGCCATGGAGTCGCGCGAGTCTAGCCCGGACGGCAGCGGAACGGAAGGCGTCCCGGAGGGGTTCCGCCGCGGGCGACACTCGAGCCGTCGTCGACCCACGTGCGCGCCGCGGCCGAGATCGAGGCCCCGCCATCGACTTCGACGCTCAGCGTGGCGTCATCGCGTGGGCCACGACGTACTCGCCAATGGCCGTGCCGAGGCGCGTGCCCTCTTCGGAGTCGTAGCGGAAGTGGATGCCGAGCAGGATCCGGGAGAGGGCGCACTCGCGGGCGGCGGCGGCGAAGTCGGGAAACGAGCGCGTCGGCGGCTCCATCCGCAGCTTCTCCGAAAACGGACCGGCACGGTCCACCTCCTCGATGGTCATGTCGAACGGGCGATCGGAGCCGAAGCTCTCCGCGAGGACGGTCATCGCCGCCGCGCAGGCGGCGCCGTGTGCCGAGGGGTAGGACGGAAACGGGTAAGTGTGACGGCAGGTCGTGTCCCACTCAGGATCGCTCTCGGTCGCCGGATTGCCGTCGTGGTCGGCCCACCGGATCGCCGTGTAGGGGCGCCAGTGGTTGTAGAGGAACTTGTTGTCGAAGACGCTGACGTAGGTGTCGTAGATGCTCATGTTGAGCAAGGCGAAGAGGCGGGTCGCGGTGACCAGATCGAGGCCACGGGCGCTGGCCAGATCGCGCGCCAGGCGATTGTGCGAGCTCTCGACGAACTCCTTCCACCAGAGCGCGAGATGGGTCTCGTCGGCGCTGCGAAACGCGCTCTCGAAGCGGCCCACTCGCTTCACTTCCTCGAAGGCCCGGGCGTACTCGGCGCTCTCGATCGGCGGCGGCGCCGGCGAGCGAAACGCCCCGAGCCCGTCCAGAACGAACGGTCGAGCCCGCGCCCAGCCGGCGCCGAAGACGAAGCCCTCGGGCGTGCCGCTCTGCTCGCGGAGCTCGGCGTAGACGCCGGGCGCCATCGGCTGCCAGGCGTACTCCACCTCCGCATTCCAATCGTCGCCCTCGCGCGCGGCGAGATGGGCGGCCGCCGCGACACGGCCGAGGGCGACGCCTGACTCTCTGGCCGGGCCCGGCGGCACGCGGTCGAGCCAGGCCGCGAGCTCGTCGGCCCACTGCTCCCTGCGATCGGGGTACTGGTCGGCGACGACGTCGTGCGCCGCCTGCGCGGCGGCGGCCAGCGGATGGGCGAGCGGGACGGCTTCGAGCCGGAGGAGCGGCCGATAACGCCCATCCAACGTGGCCAGTGCGTCGTGCACGGCGCCGTGCAACATCGACGCGGTCCGCAGCCCTTTGAGCGTCAGCAGACCGTCCTCCGCTTCGGCGGCTCGGTAGAGGAGCTCGTTCCAGGCGATCGCCGCGTCGGCGCGCGGCATGGCCGGCCTCGCGTCTCGCGCGCTCTCGCGGTTGCCGGAACAGCCCTGCGTCAGAGGGGCGATCGCAGCGAGTGCCAGGAGCCATCGGGTCATGGTGTTCGCCTCCGCTCGTTCGGTTCGCGGCGAAGGTAGCAAGCCGCGCGCGGAGGGGCTACTCCAGGAACTGTAGTTGCGAGAGCCCGCCCGGGCGGAGACAATCGGCGGCATGCCCGGCGGATATGGCCAATACTGCCCC
>WYBK01000026.1 GCA_011525905.1 Acidobacteriota bacterium | reverse complement strand
TCGTCGCCGTCGTCGTCGCCGCCGCAGTCGTCGCCGGGCTCGCACTCGTCGCCGTCTTTCTCGGGCGAGATCACGAAGGTCCCGCCGCTCGTCCGCTCGACCCGCACCGTGGCCTCGGCGTTCGTGGCCGTGCAGAGCAGGGCGACCAGCGCGAGACCGAGCACCATCCAGAGCTTCCTTGCCATCGTCGTCTCCTCGGATTCGGGGGGGCGGCGGCGATGCGACCGGACCGGCGATCGGCACGTCCCCTCCTGTCGCCGGCTTGAGACAGTGGCGAGCCGCGGCCGGAACGGCGCCGGCCGGACGCCAGCCGGGTTGTTCCGGATCGCCCTTTCGACTGTCTCAGTCGCCGAGGGCGAGCTACACTCGGCTCGCGGGGAGGCCCGGACGATGGCGAGGCGGACGACGATCCGGACGGTGATGCTGGCGCTGCTCCTCTCGGGCGCGCTCGCGCCGCTCGTCCGCGCGCAGATCGAGCCGCTGGTCGTGCGGGTCAGCGATGCCGAGGGGGAGCCGGGCGGGGCGGTCGCGGTGGTGCTGCGCACCTATGCGTCGAAGCCGGTCAGCCAGGGACGGCTCGGCTTGCGCGCCACGAGCGGCGGCGGCCTGCGCGCCGAGCTCGGCGGCGTCGGCTCGCCCTTCGCCTCCTTCGACGGCGGCGTGATCTTCGGGACGGGCGGCGACGTGGTCGGCAGCTTCGTCTTCGACGAGCTGACTCAGGCCCTCGACGCGCAGTTCGAGTCGGCGAGCGCCTCGATCAACGCCTCCGACGGCGTCCTCGGCGTGCTCTTCTTCAGCCTCGACCCGGCGCTCGCTGCGGGCGAGGTCTTCACCCTCGACATCGACCTCGGTCCGAGCTTCCTCGAGGACGCCGACGGCTTGCCGATGCCCTGGCAGCCGCGCGCCGGCGAGCTGCTGGTGCTGCCCGCCGCCTCGCCGCTGACCCTCGAGGTCGACGGCCCCGACGTCCACCCCGGGTCGGGCGCCGACGTCGAGATCCAGACGCTGGAGCCGCTGGCGCTCGCCTCGGGCGTCGTGGAGCTGATCTACCCCGACGACGTGCTCGATCTGCCGGTCGAAGTGCGCGTCGACCCGCGCCACGGCGGGGTCATCCTCGACGAAGTGACGCTCCCGGCTCCCGGCCGCCTGCGCATCGAGTTCACTTCGGCCACCGAGGACTTCAACAGCGTCCCGGGCGCGCTCTTCGTCGCGCGCTTCCGGACCTCGACCGACGTGCCCCTCGGCACCACCCGGCCGCTGTCGCTCGATCCGATCGAGACCCTGTTCACGGCGCCCGGGGGAGCGGAGGTCGAGCTGCTGCTGAACGACGACGTCGTGACCTTCGAGAGCGACCCCTTCGTCTTCTACGACAACTTCGAAGGGGGCTCGACCGGGGCCTGGAGCCGCCGGGTCCCCTGAGCCTCTCTCCCGAGCGAATACGAAACGGGCGCGAGCCCTCTCCAGCCTCAGAAGTGCGACCAGAGGAACTGGTTGGTCACCTCGTGGTGGAACTGGATCTCGCTGCGCTTGACCCGCGTGCCCAGGGCCTTCGGGCAGCGCTCGGCCGAGGCGAGCTTGAGCTCGGCGAACTTCGAGTGGACCTCCTCGCCCATCAGCTCGGCGGCGAACTTCGAGGACTTGAACAGGCGGATCGCGTCGTAGATGTTGTCGGGCAGGAAGCGGGTGCGCGGCCGCTTGGTGTCGTCCTCCTCGAGCGCCGGCCCTTCGATGCCGGTGCGTAGCAGCGCGTAGATCGCCAGGTAGGGGTTGGCGTCGGGCGCGATCGAACGGACCTCGACGCGCGCCGACTTCTCGTTGGCGAGCGGGATGCGCACCATCGAGCCGCGGTCGATCGCCGAGGCCTTGATCTGGTTCGGGGCCTCGAAGTGGGGGTCGAGCCGTCGGTAGGAGTTGACGCTCGAGTTGAGGATCAGGCAGACGTCGTTGGCGCTCTGCAGGATCCGACCGATGAAGTCCCAGCCGAGCTTCGACAGGCTGTCCTGGCCCTTCTTGTCCCAGAAGAGGTTCTTCCCCCTGCGTGACAGGGAGAGGTTGGTGTGCATGCCGTTGCCGTTGACGCCGGCGACCGGCTTGGGCAGGAAGGATGCGGTCAGCTCCATCTTGGCGGCGACCTGCCGGGCGACCAGCTTGTAGAGCTGCACCTGGTCGGCGGCGAGCGGCGCCTCGGTGTAGGAGTAGTTCATCTCGAACTGCGACGGCGCCACCTCGGGGTGGTCTTTCTCGTTGCCGAAGCCGAGCGCGCGCTGCACCTCGGCCGAGCCGTCGATGAACTGGCGCAGCGTGTCGCCCGGCAGCGAGTGGTAGTAGCCGCCGGTCGAGACGTACTCGAACACCCCGGTCTCCTTGTAGCGCCGCTCGGCGTCCCGGCCGCGGAAGAGGAAGCCCTCGATCTCGTTCGAGACGTGCGCGACGGTGCCGTCCCGGCGGTGGAGCTCGTCGCAGAAGGCCTTGAGCTTCGAGCGCATGTCGCCGCGGTAGGGGGTGCCGTCGCGCTCCTGGACTTCGCCGAAGACCAGCACCTTGCCGGGGCCGAAGACGTCGGCGGGCAGCATGTAGAAGGCGGGCCAGTCGATCGCCAGCCGCAGGTCGGACTCGGCCTGCGCCGAGAAGCCCCGGATCGAGGAGCCGTCGAACGTGAGGTTGTCCTCGGACTTCAGGAGGAACTTCTTGTCGTAGTCGAGCATGTGGAAACGCCCTTCGAGGTCGGTGAAGCAGACGGTCACCGCCTTGATGCGCTTCTCGTCGGCGAGGTACTTCATGCGCGCGTCGCGCAGCTTGCCGGGGTCCTTGCGGGCCAGCCGGTCGGCCTTGGCGGCCAGGTTCATCTCCTCCAGCTTTTCGTAGGGGATCTCGAGGAACTCGCGCAGCGGGGTGCTCATCGGCGGGGCTCTCCTGTCGTCGAGGGTCGTCGAACCGCACGGAAAACTACCATGAAAATGCGCTACCGAACTCTATTTATAGTAATGGAAAGCTCTTTTAGACTAAAAAAGCATTCATCTAAGTAAGTGTTGATTCTGCGGGCGTTGCGCCGGGCGACCGGCTCCGGAGGCTTCCCGGCCTCGATCGGTGGGCGCCGGCGCGCACGGCGTGCCCGTGTCCGGCCTAAAGAGATTCTAAAGAAGGGACTTGCGGGCGCGGCCCGGTGCTACGTTGGGGGCGTTCGATGGAGCGCCGGACCGTGTCGACTCTCAGAGAATCCGGGGCTCCGGTCTCCCACGCGCCGCCGATCCGCGGCCCGCGCGACCTGCTCAAGCTCTCGCTGGGCGCGCTGGGCGTCGTCTACGGCGACATCGGCACCTCCCCCCTCTACGCGATGCGCGAGTGCTTCTCCGAGCACACCGGCATCGCGCCGACGCTCGGCAACGTGCTCGGCATCCTCTCGCTCTTCTCCTGGACGCTGCTCTTCGTCGTCGTCGTCAAGTACCTCGGCTTCGTGATGCGCGCCGACAACCAGGGGGAGGGGGGGATCCTGGCGCTGCTGGCGCTGGTCATGGGCCGCGAGGCGGAGACGCAGGGTCCCGGGGGGAACCACCGCCGGCGCCGTGCCGCGCTCGTGGCGCTCGGCGTCTTCGGCGCGGCGCTGCTGCTGGCCGACGGCATGATCACCCCGGTGATCTCGGTGCTCGGCGCGCTCGAGGGGCTGGAGATCGCGACTCCGGTCTTCCGCGGCGCGGTGGTGCCCATCGCCCTCGCCATCCTGGTCGCGCTCTTCCTGGTGCAGAAGCGCGGCACCGCCGGGATCGCGACGGTCTTCGGGCCGGCGATGCTCGTCTGGTTCGTCGCCATCGGCGCCGCGGGGCTGCCGGCGATCCTGCGGCATCCGGAGGTGCTCGCCGCCTTCGATCCGCGCCACGGGCTGCGCTTCCTGCTCGAGCACCGCCGAGCGGGGCTGCTGGTGCTGGGCGCGGTCTTCCTCTGCGTCACCGGCTCGGAGGCGCTCTACGCCGACATGGGGCACTTCGGGCGTCGGCCGATCCGCTTCGCCTGGTTCTTCGTCGCCTTCCCGGCGCTGCTGACGAACTACTACGGCCAGGGGGCGCTCCTGGTGGGCGCCGGCGGGGCGCGCGTCGAGAACCCCTTCTACCAGCTGGCGCCTGGGCTGCTGCTCTACCCGATGCTCGCGATCGCCACGCTCGCCGCGGTGATCGCCTCGCAGGCGCTGATCTCGGGCGCCTTCTCGCTCGCGCGCCAGGCGACGCAGCTCGGGCTGCTGCCCCGGCTGACGGTCGTCTACACCTCGCGCGAGGCGCGCGGCCAGATCTACGTGCCCGAGATCAACGCGCTGCTGCTGGCCGCAGCCGTGCTCCTGGTGGTCGGGTTCCGCAGCTCCGGCGCGCTCGCCGCCGCCTACGGCATCGCGGTCGTCTCGACCATGATCATCACGACGCTGCTGCTCTACACCGTGTCGCGCGAGATCTGGGGGTGGTCGCTGCCGGCCGCCCTGGGGCTCGCCGGGCTCTTTCTCGCCGTCGACCTGCCCTTCCTGGGCGCCAACGCCACCAAGATCGCGGCGGGCGGGTGGTTTCCGCTGGTCATCGCGCTCGCCATGTTCGTGGTCATGACCTCCTGGCACGAGGGTCGGGCGCACGTGCTCGGCGTTCTCGAGCGGGGGTCCCTGCCGCTCGCCGCCTTCGTCGCCGACGTCGGCGAGCGCAGGCCGCACCGGGTGCGGGGCGCCGCGGTGGTGCTGGCCTCGGAGGGGGGTGGCACGCCGCGGGTGCTGCTCCACCACTTCAAGCACAACCAGGTGCTGCACGAGACGGTGGTGCTGCTCACCGTGGTGTCGGCCGTCGTGCCGGAGGTCGACCCGCGCGGCCGCGTCTCCGTCGAGCCGCTGGGCGAGGGCTTCTGGCGGGTCGTCGCCCGCTACGGCTTCATGGAGACTCCGGACGTGCCGACGGCGCTGGCCGAGTGCGCTCCGCTCGGGCTCGAGCTCGATCCGCACCGCACCAGCTACTTCCTCGGCCGGCAGACGCTACTCCCCACCGGCCGCTCGCCGCTCGGGCTCTGGCGCGAGCGCCTGTTCGTCCTGCTGTCGCGCAACGCCCGCCCGGCCCAGGCCTTCTTCCAGATCCCGCCCAACCGCGTCGTCGAGCTCGGCGCCCAGATCGAGCTCTGAGTCAGTCGCTCTCGCCCTCGCGGAGCCTCCGGGCGAGCCTGCTGTCCCGCGCGGCCCGCGTCACTTCGAGCACGATCCAACCGGAGAGTACTCTGCCGCCGGCGAGCAGCTCGGAGCCCTCGGCTGGTGTCGCGTGGCGAGCCGCGGACGTCGCCTCGGAGGCCGGGCTGTCCGAGACGATCGAGTGGCCGCGAACCACCCTCCCGTCGCAAGGCACGATGTTGCCCGCCGCGAGCAGCAGGTATTCGCCCGGTTCCAGAAAGGCGGGGAACTCGAGCGAGAACGGCGCCGCGAGATCCGGTTCGGCGAGAACCCGCACCTGCTCTTCGCCGAGGGCGCGGCGCCAGTCCGCCGCTTGGCGGCGGCGACGCCAGCCGAGCCAGTCGATGACTGCGGTGATGCCCCCTCGCGACATTCACTCTCCCCTGCGGACCGGCGGCGCCCGCGAAGGCGATCCCACGAAAGGAGTCTGGCCTCTGCTCGCTGAAGAAGTCCGCAAGAGGAGCGAAAGAGAGTCCAAAGACGCCTCGACCCGGCTCGGGGCCAGGCTGAAGGCGCCTCGGGCCGCTGCCGACTGCTGATCGCCTCCGGCGCGCTAGTCGAGGGGCTCGGGCAGGAAGCGGTAGCCGATCCAGGGCTCGGTGGCGATGTAGCGGGGGTTGGCGCGGTCGGGTTCGAGCTTGCGCCGCAGCGAGCCGACGTGGACGCGGACGGTGTCGGCGGTGGTGGCCGGCGCGCCTCGCCAGACGACGCCGACGATCTGGGCGATCGACACCGGGCGGCCGGCGCGCGCCGCGAGCAGCTCGAGGATCGCGAGCTCGGTCGGCGTCAGTCGGACCTCGCGCCCCCCCTGGAAGACACGTCGGCGCGCCCGGTCGATCTCGAGGTCGGGAAAGCGCAGCACTTCCGGGCCGCCGCCCTCCGAGCCGGCGCGCCGCAGGTGAGTGCGGACGCGCGCGGCGAGCTCGCGCGCCGAGAAGGGCTTGGTCACGTAGTCGTCGGCGCCCAGGTCGAGCGCGCGCACCTTGTCCTCCTCGGCGCCGCGCACGGAGAGGACCAGGATCGGCACGGCGGACCGCCGGCGCAGGCGCTGAACCAACGCGAAGCCGTCGAGGCCGGGCATGGCGAGGTCGGTGATCACCAGGTCGGGGTCCGCGCGCTCGGCGAGCGCGGCGCCGCGCTCGCCGTCCGCGGCCTGCAGCACCTCGTAGCCCGCGGCCGCCAGCTCCTCGGCGAGCGCCGCGCGGATCGCCGGATCGTCGTCGACGACGAGCAGCAGCGGGGTCGGTCGGGGCATCGCGCGCAGGGCTCCGGTCAAGGGGCCGCGGGGAGGCGGACCCGGGCGATCGTACCGCCGCCCGGACGGGGCTCGAGAGCGAGCGCGCCGAGCGAGACGCGCGCGAAGGAGTCGGCGATCGCCAGCCCGAGGCCGCCGCCGAGCTCGGCGGCGCCGCCGCGCGGCGCGCGCGGGTCGAAGCGCGCCGCCAGGGCGGGCGGCAGCCCGGGCCCGCGGTCGGCGACCTCGAGCTCGACGGTTCCTGCGCCGGCGGCG
>WYBK01000025.1 GCA_011525905.1 Acidobacteriota bacterium | reverse complement strand
GCTTGCGCCTCGCCACCGGCCAGAGCTCCTTCGGGATGCGCCGGGCGGCGCGGCTGTCGCGCTCCGCGAAGAGATCGGCAGTCGTCGCGTCCAGGAACGACTGGATCATCTCGATTCCATGATACCCGTGGAACGTGGATTCGTCAACGACCCGACCTCTCCCCGACGACGAACGACCGCGACGGGCGCCGCTCGCCCCGCAGCACCCGGACACCGGTCGACCTGCGGGCACGGCACACGCCCCTGCGTCATTCCGCGCCGGTACCCGTTCACGCTCGTCTAGCGCATCGTCGACCAGAATCGAGTCGATATCGTCGCCGTTGCGCACCAGAGGCGGCAGCCTGGATACTGGTCCCACAGGTAGCCGAACCCGGGAGACGCTGCCGAGCTCCAAGCGAGTCCAGCAACACCGCCCGACTAGAATCGCGGGCATACCCTCGCGGGAGGCGCGACGATGGAGGTGACGGGAACGACGGAGAATCTCTGGCCCACCCTCATCGGGCGGCAGGTCGCGGCGGCGCTCCAGATGTGCGAGCAGGCGATCGAGGCTTGTCCGGACGAGCTCTGGGACGATCGCTCGCGGGGCACGCCCTTCTGGCACCTCGCCTACCACGCGCTCTACTACACGGACCTCTATCTCTCGGACGACGAGCCGAGCTTCGCGCCGGCGGGCTTCCACGTCGAGACCTCCAACTTCCTCGCCGGCGACTACGGCGCCTATGGGGGGATCGTCGGAACGCCGGCCCAGCCCTACACACGCGACCAGCTGGCGGGCTACGCCCGGCGCATCCTCGCCAAGTCCGAGGAGACCTTCGCGAGGCTGACCGACGAGCGCGCGCTCGAGCGCTGCGGCTTCTGGTGGTACGAGCTCAACGCCGGCGAGCTCGCGCTGGTCAACCTGCGCCACCTCCAGCACCACGTCGGGCAGCTCGCGCTGCTGCTGCGCCGCCATGCCGACGTCGGCCTCGATTGGCTGGGCACCCGGGACAACCAGCCGGCGCCGCCGACCTGGTGAGGCGGCCGGAGGCGCAAGGTCGATTCCCGAGCGAGCCTCGCGGCCCGTCACCGCTCGGGAGCGGCCCGCCGAGCCGTCGGCACCCGGGCGTCGACGATCGCCCGCAGCCGCTCGTCGGCCCGAGCGGTCGGTCGCCCGGGCGCACCCGGTGGCAAGCGCATTCGAGCTAGGCTGGTGACCGATGAAGCCCTCCCTGGCTCTCGCGGCGCTGCTCACCCTCCTGATCGGCGTGCTCCACTCCTATCTGGGAGAGCGCTACCTCCTGATCCGGCTCCTACGCAGAGAGAACCTCCCGCACCTGTTCGGCGGCGACCAATTCACCAAACGGACGCTACGCTTCGCGTGGCACATCACCTCCATCGCCTGGATCGGGCTCGCCGGCATCCTCCTGCTCCTCGCACGACAGCAGGCCAGCCCGCTCCCGATCTCGCGAGTCGTCGCCGGGACTTTCCTGGTGAGCGCCCTGGTCGCGGCCGCGGGCTCGCGCGGCCGGCACTTCTCGTGGGTGGTCTTCCTGGCGATCGCCGCGCTGGCCTGGTTCGGCGGCTGAGCTTCCCCGGGCGCCGCTAGCGGCAATCGCCCGCGACGCTCGCCTGCACCTCGGCAACGGGGCCGGGCGTAGAATCCGGCCACTGACCCGGAGGGCCGCCATGAGGCCGAGGCGCCGCGCGACGCACCTCGTCGTCTTTCCGTTCCTTCATCTGCTGCTCGCCGTGGCCGCCGTTGCCGACGGCGTGCCCGACTGCCCGGCGCTCTTCCAGGACCTCTCGGGCATGGCGACCTTCTACGCGGCCGACGGCACCGGCAACTGCTCGTTCGACGCCGAGCCGACGCCGATGGTAGCGGCGGTCGCCGCGCCCGACTGGAACGGCTCGGCTCACTGCGGGCGCTGCCTGCGGGTCTGGGGGCCCGACGGCGTCGTCGACGTGCGCGTCGTCGACCAGTGCCCCGAGTGCCCCGCGGGCCACCTCGACCTCTCGGCCGAGGCCTTCGACGTGATCGCCGATCCGCTCGACGGGATCGTGCCGATCGCCTTCCGCTCGATCGAGTGCCCCGTCGCCGGACCGCTCGCGATCCGCGAGAAGGAGGGCTCGAACCCCTGGTGGCTCGCTCTCCAGGTGCGCGACCACCGCTACGCGATCGCCTCGGTCGAGATCCGCCAGAGCGGCTCGGCGAGCTGGACCGCGATGGCGCGGCAGGACTACGACTACTTCCTGATCGAGGACGGCACCGGCATCGACTTTCCCGTCGACCTGCGCGTCACCGACGTCCACGGCCACCTCGTCCAGGACGACGCCGCCCTCTCGCAGGTCACGCCCGGTCTCGTCACGCTGCTCGCTGCGCAACTCCCCGCCTGCTCGGGGATCTTCCTCGACGGCTTCGAGACCGGAACGCTCGCGCCCCTCTGGACGCTCGCCGCGCCCTGAGTGGCGGAGCGCACCCCGACTCCTTCGTCTCGTCCCACAGCCTGCGGCCGACCCGGCACGCGCCGCGGCGTCGGCCTCGTCGATCGTCGTCGTGAAGGTGGTCCCCTCGATCGGCGGCCGAGCCCGATCCGGTCGCGGCGGCCGAGCGACCGTATACTCCAGGGCATGCCACGCTCCCCGGGGGCCGAACGGCTGCGCGACGACCTGCGACGGGAGGTCGCCGAGATGAGCTTCGAGCAGCGCGTCCTCCTCTGCCTCGAGCTCGGCGATCAGGACGTGGCGTTTCGCGCCGCCGCCTTGGGGATCGACGAGGAGAGCGCGCGCGACGACCTGCGGCGGCGCGCCGAGGCCGCCCGGCGCCGTTACCGATGCCGCGCGTCTCGCTGAACCTGGCGCGCGAGGTCCACGACGCGCTCGATCGGCGCGGCATCGCCCACGTGCTGATCGGCGGCGCGGCGCTGGCCGCCTACGGCCTCCATCGCAGCACGCTCGATCTCGACTTCCTCGCCCTCGACCCCGCCATCCTCGAGATCGCCGCCTGGCGCCAGCTCGGCGAAGCGACCCGGATCGAGATTCACCGCGGCGACCTCTCCGAGCCTCTCGCCGGCACCGTTCGCCTCCGGCGCCCGGGCGAGCGGCCCGTCGACGTGGTGGTGGGCAGGTTCCGCTGGCAACGTGAGATCGTCGAACGTGCCGTCGAGTATCGCCTGGCCGATCGCGTCGTGCGGGTTCCGACGGCTGCGGACTACCTCCTGCTCAAGCTCTCGGCGGGTGGCGCCCGGGATGCCTGGGACGTCGCGGAGCTCCTGGCTTCCGACCTCGGCGCCGAGGCCGCGGCGCAGGTGGATCGGCGCATCGCCGACTTGCCGGAATCCGCGCGGGCGATGTGGCGGGAGTTGCGCGAGCGGAGCTGAGTCCCGAGGCTCCGGGCGGCTCGTCAGGCCCGGGAACCCCCGCCCCCGATCGCCCGTATCTCCCCCCATTCGCCGCACGGACCTTCGAGGTCCGTCGCTCCGGGAGGTCCGACCATGTCCACGCCCGAGACTCGACGTTTCTTCCTCGCCGGCACGGCCGCCGTCGCCGCGGGTGCGGGCCTGCTGCGCGCGTTCCCGGCGGTCGCAGTGTCCGGGAGCTCGGGCGATGCGTCTTCGGAGCGGGGGGAGCGCTCCTCGCCGGTGCCCGCCGGGTGGCCGACCCAGCCGCCGGAGCTCGCGCGCGAGATGGTCGGCGTCGCGCACGGCAACGTCGGCCGGGTCCGCGAGCTCCTGGCGCAGTGGCCGACGCTCGCGCGCGCCGCTTGGGACTGGGGCTTCGGCGACTGGGAGGACGCGCTCGGCGCCGCCTCGCACGTCGGCAACCGCGAGATCGCCGAGCTGCTGCTGGCACACGGCGCGCGGCCGACGCTCTTCTCGGCCGCGATGCTCGGCCAGCTCGAGGTGGTCCGCGCGCTCGTCGCGGCGTCGCCCGGCATCCAGCGCACCCCCGGGCCGCACGGGCTCACTCTGCTCCACCACGCGCGCGCCGGCGGCGCGCCGGCCGCCGCGGTGGTCGAGTACCTCGAGGCGGTGGGCGAGGCCGACGTGCGGACCGGGCTCGCGCCGCTGACCGAGGCCGAGCGGGCGGAGATGCTCGGCAGCTACGCCTTCGGCGAGGGCGCCGACGAGCGGATCGAGGTCGCGCTCGGCCGCTTCGGGCCGACCCTCGAGCGCTCGGGCCGGGCGGCGCGCCCACTCGAGCACCTGGGAGGGCTCGAGTTCCACCCGGCCGGCGCGCCGGCGGCCCGCATCCGCTTCGAGCGCGCCGACGGCCGTGTCGTCGCGCTCACCGTCCACGACCCCGACCTCGTGCTGCGCGCCGTCCGCCGCTGAGATAGCAGCCCCGGTCCGGCGCCGCGCGAGGCGGAGGCTCGGACTAGGCTCGAGCCCGGCGCTTCAGGACCAGCGCCGCGAGCGCCGCCAGGACGACGGCGAGCGCCACGAGGGCCGGGATCGAGAGGGTCGGAATGTCCTGGATCAGCACCTCGCGCCCTCGCGCGACGATCACCGGCCCGGTGACGCCGCCCTCCCCCGCTTCCGCACCGTCAGACCCGAGGTCCCCGCAGGCCACGCCGTTGTCCACCGCGAGCACGTCGAAGTCGTCCGGGAAGGACTGGATGTGCTGGTGCACCGAGTCGCCCCAGCAGTCGAGACCGGCATCGGTCAGGCCCAGCATCGCGGGATGCTCCGGCGCGACGATCACGATCCCGTTGCCCGACTCGCCGTCGACCTCGAACTCGCCGATACCGGGAATCGTGAAGGTGCCCTCGGCGCCGCCCTCGGGAGCAGCGACTTCGTCGATGTTCAGGCACTGAATCGAGATGCAGAGCCCGAGGCCCTCTCCCGAGCTCGCGAATCCCCCGCAGTTGACGATCAGCCCGTCGTAATCGTTCACGTCGCTGTTGTGATCGTCGAACCCGTGCATGAACACGTTGCCGGTGACCAGCGGCCCCCAGAGCGCCGCGTTCGCCCAGAACCCGCTCGGGGCCGTCGGATCGCCGCAGCCCCCCTGGCCGACCAGGATCGCGTCGAAGGCCGCGAAATCGCCGGCGTCAGCGGCCTGCCAGGTCGCGTCGTCCCACACGGTCACCGTGTGGCCGGCGTCGGTCAGGTAGATGTCCTCGTCCCCCAGCGCGGGCTCGTAGGCGACCAGATTCGCGGCCTGGGCCGCGGTCGCCGATAGGAGCAGCACGAGGCTGCCCATCCAGACTCTCCTCATCGTGAGTTCCCCCTCTTGCCTTCATCAGGTGCTTCGGTTGGCCTGTTCATTGATTCTATGCGGAACCCCGGTCCGGTCCAAGACGCCCAGGCAAGGCGCACGCCGAGCTCGTGATTTCCCGGGCTCTAGGCAGCCGCCCCTGACCAAGGTCATCTCGACGGCGAGCGCTCGCGCGCCTAGAGTGCCGCTTCGTGCGCGCCGCCTCGCTCCCGCCGCCGCCACTCCGTCCCGAGGCCGAGGCCGCCGCCTGGGCGCTCGAGGAGAACCTCTGGGCGCTCTGGTCCCGCTTCGG
>WYBK01000209.1 GCA_011525905.1 Acidobacteriota bacterium | reverse complement strand
GCTCGCTAGCGACTCCGTTCCGTCGGAGGTCCCGTCGCTGCGGAAGAGCCGGTGGTCGGTGCCGTCCGAACCGAAGAAGATCACGTCGTCGTTCAGTGGCGCGCAGCTCGCATCGGGCAGGAAGCTCTCCTCGGTCAGCGCCTCCGACAAGAGCTCGACCGAGGCCGGAGAGCCATCGGTGCCGTAGATCCGGCGCACGGACCGCGAGGCGACCTCGGTTTCGAACAGGACGCGGTGGCGGGTCGAGACGACGCAAGCCGAGCCGAGCGTTTCGAAGATCGGGAATTGAGAGCGCCTGGCGAAGAACGCCGGAGTCTGGCTGTTGAGGTCCGCGATTGCGCCCGTTCCGAGGGCGGTTCCGTCGCTCGTCCAGAGGCGGTGGCCAGAGAGCGGATCCCAGGTGCGGAAGAAGACCCTGTCGCCGAGCGTCACCGGGCGCCGGATCTGGGAGAGGTTGTCGAAACTGGCAGAAAGCGGGCCCGGACCGATCTCCGTGAGGCGGTAAGTGCCCGCGGGCGTGCCGTCGCTCCTCCAGAGCTCGAGCCCCTGGTCGGGATCCTGGGCCGGGAAGAGGAGCGAGTCGTCCAGAGCGACGAACCAGGAGCCGCTCAAACTGAGCCCCTGAGACCCGAACGTCGCGAGACCGTCCGCCGGGCCGGGAGCGATGTCGAGCGGCACGGTGAGGGTGGTGCCGTCCCAGACGCCGAGCTCGACGCCGAGGCTGGCCTCGAAGA
Organism: Acidobacteriota bacterium; assembly: GCA_011525905.1. Lineage (GTDB taxonomy): Bacteria > Acidobacteriota > Thermoanaerobaculia > Multivoradales > JAGPDF01 > JACTMI01. Next base: position 19,336 of record WYBK01000209.1, on the reverse strand, counting down.
CGGCGAGAAAGAGCTTGTCGCCGACCACGGCGCGTGCCCCGGGGAACTGACTGGGCTCGAATCCCGCGGGTGGCAGCCACTCGGTGACGCCTCCGGGCGACCCGTCGGTGGTGAAGATCGAGAGCACGCCCGGCGGTCCGGTCGGTCCGTCCGCCAGGAAGAGCACCTCCGAGCCCCAGGGAACGAACGAGCGCGGTCCCGAGCTCTGCGCGGGATCGAGGTCGGCGATCGGAAAGGTGCCCGTGGGCGTGCCGTCCGAGACCCAGGGCTCCCAGTCGTTGGCGACGGCCGCCGAAAAGACCAGGCGACAGTCGGGCAGGAACGCCAGGTGCTCGTTCTCGAGCGAGGCGAAGGGAGAGACTTCGGCGCTCGCGAGCTGGACACCTCCCGCCGGCGTGCCGTCGAGACGCCAGAGGCCCGAGCTGCCCGCGGCATAGAGCACGTTGCAGTAGGCATAGGGCACGAGGTTTCCATCCTCTGGTCCGGCAACCGAATCGAAGACGAGCCGGGTGCCCGCGGGCGTCCCGTCGCTCATCCAGATCTCGCGGCCATGGACCTCGTCATTCGCGAGGAAGGCGACTTGGGCTCCGGCGGCGACAAGAGTCGCGATCGTCGAAGAGGCGCGCCCCGGCACGATGTCGCGCAGCAGCCGTGTTCCCGCTGCCGTCCCGTCGGTCGCCCAGAGCTCGAGCCCGTGCACGCCGTCGTCGCCAGCGAAGAAGAGGAGCCCGCCAGCCGCCTCTGCCGGTCGGAGGCCGCCGAAGAGCACGCCGTCGCATCGGCCTGGACAGAGGTCGGTGAGGCGGTAGGTGCCGAGCGCCGTGCCGTCCGTCCGCCAGAGCTCGGTGCCGTGGATGCCGTCGTCCTGGGCAAAGAGGAGCGCGCCGCCGAGCTCGACGAAGAGCGGGGGGATCACGAGATTCGGATTCCCGGGCCGAGTGGCCTCGGTGGCGGCATCGAAGACCAGCTCGACCGGCAGGCCTTCGGGCGCTTGGCTCGTCTCGGGCGCGAGGAGCGCGTCGGCGCGTGCCGGGAGCGCCACGAGGGTGGCGGCGAGGAGGAGCGTGACGCGCGGTCCAGCGGGCTTCCCGAGCAGGTGCGACCTCCGGGAGACAGGGCTGCCGAGAGCAGCTCGGTCGAGGATACTCCCTTCTCGCTGACAGGAGCTGTCAGGGGGCGCACGAGGGCGGGTCGTCGCGCTCGCGGCGCTCGCGCCTCAGCCGGCGACCGAGGCCATCATGGCGGCGTGCTCTTCGTCGGCGAGGACCTGGAGGTACCAGCCGAGGACGAGCAGCAGCGGCAGGTCGACGTGCTCCTCGACGCCGGGGGGGATCTCGACCGAGCCCGACAGGCGGGCGCTCGACTTCGGCCGGATCACCGCGAGCGTCGCCCCCTTGCGGTCGAGCCAGGTGCGCTCGGAGCGCCAAGTGCCGCCGACCAGCCGGTAGGAGACCTTGCCGATCTCGATCTCGGCGCTGCCGCTCCAGGAGAGCCGGGCGCGGCCGAGCTCGCGCTCGCTGCCGGCGCGGCGCACCGTGACGTAGGGGTGCAGGAAGCCGGCGCGCTTGAGCGTCCAGGCCTGCTCCCCCCAGCGCCCGGTGGCGAGCGAGCCGAAGGCGTTCTCGAAGCGCAGGCCGGCCACCGCTTCGCCCCGGCGGTAGAGCTCCCAGTGGCGCTTCAGCCCCTTCATCGGCTTCCACTGCCAGAGGTCGGCGCCCGTGCGGTTCCTGGCGGTCATGGCGACTCCTCCTTGCTGCCCGGTGAGGCGGCGGGATCCCAGCGCAGCCCCGGGCCGGCGGGGCCGAGCCCCAGGTGGTCGAGCAGACGCTGGGCGTAGGCGTCGAGGAAGCGCGACATCTCCTCGCCGCCGATGTAGAAGGCGGGGATCGGCGGCACCACGGTCGCCCCGGCCCAGGCGAGCGTGGCCAGGTTCTCGAGGTGGAGCGGTGACAACGGCGTCTCGCGGAAGCCGAGCAGCAGCGGCCAGCGCTCCTTCAACGCGACCGCCCCGGCCCGGTGGATCAGCGTCGCGGCCGAGCCGGTGGCGAGCGCGCCAGCGGTGCCGGCGCTGCAGGGCAGGACCAGCGTTCCGGCCAGCCGGTAGGAGCCCGACGAGATCGGCGCGTCGAGCTCGTTGTCGCGGTGGACGACGATCCGCTCGCGCGCCGCACCGCCCAACCCGGCGGCGTCGACCAGCGCCTCGGCGCCCGTCTGCTCGCGGCCGAGCTCGTGCGCGAGCACCTGGCTGGCGCCCCGCGAGACCACCAGGTGGAGGTCGGAGACCGCCGGGTGCCGGGCGAGCACGCCGAGCAGGTGCCGGGGCAGCAGCATCCCCGACGCCCCCGAGACGAGCAACGCGACCGGCCGCGCCATCCGCGCCATCCGCTCCATCGTAGCCGAAGCGGATGGCGCCGGGCGGCCGGTCGTGCCTGCGCCGCTAGATCTCGAGCTTCTGCTTGGCCGAGCGCACCAGCGTCCAGCAGAGCAGCGCGAAGGCGGCCACGCCGATCACGTCGGCGGTCGCCCCGAGGTGCTCGAAGCCCTGGACGCCGATCAGCTCCCGCATCCGCTCGAGCATGGTGGCCGGGCCGTCGGCGTTGCCGTCGAGCCGCCACCCCTGGAGGGCGGCGATCAGCACGCCGGTCAGCGCGCCGCCGGCGACCAGGCCGGTCGCGTAGAGCATGCCGGAGGAGAGCTCCGACTCCTCCCCCTCTTCCTTCTTCTCGATCAGGCCGCGCAGGAAGCCGCCGACGAAGATCGGCAGCGTGGTCGACAGCGGCAGGTAGAGGCCGACCGCGAAGGAGAGCGACTTGACGCCGCACAGCTCGATGACCACGGCGATCGCCATGCCGGCGAAGATCAGCCCCCAGGGGAGGTCCTGGGCGAGCAGCCCCTGGATGATCGTCGCCATCAGGGTCGCCTGCGGCGCCGGGAAGTCCGACGAGCCGATGGCGTGCCCCGGGACGATGGCGTCCTTGACCACCGCGTTGTCGATGATCTGGATCGTGAAGCCGATCGCGAAGACCGAAGCGAGCACGCCGATGATCAGGCCGACCTGCTGCCAGATCGGCGTGGCGCCGACCAGGTAGCCGGTCTTCAAGTCCTGGCTGGTGTTGCCGGCGTTGGCCGCGGCGATGCAGACGATGCCGCCGACGCAGAGCGCCAGCGCCTGGTAGGAGCTGTCGGTCCAGCCGAGCGCGACGAAGATCAGGCAGGTCGCCATCAGCGTCGCGATCGTCATGCCCGAGATCGGGTTCGACGAGGAGCCGATGATGCCGACGATGCGCGACGAGACGGTGACGAAGAAGAAGCCGAAGACCACCACCATCAGCCCCATCAGCAGGCCGGAGACGATCCCCTCGCCGGGCAGCTGCGGCAGCAGGGCGACGATGGCGACCAGCACGAGCGAGCCCAAGATCACGAAGGTGATCGGGATGTCGCGCTCGGTGCGCAGCTGGGTGGTGCCCGAGCGCATGTCCTTCAGGCTCTTGACGCTCTCGCGGAAGGCCGCGACGATGGTCGGCAGCGTCTTGATCAGGGTGATCAGGCCGGCCGCGGCGACCGCGCCGGCGCCGATGAAGCGGACGTAGCCGACGCGGATCTGGCCGGCGTCCATCTCCGAGATCAGCTGGGTGCCCGGCTTGAGCACGGTCGGCAGCGCGTCGCCGAAGATGGCGACCAGCGGCACCAGCACGAGCTGCGACAGCACGCCGCCGGCGACCAGGACGCCCGCGATCTTGGGGCCGATGATGTAACCGACGCCGAGGTACTCGGGCGTCACGTCGCAGTTGACCGTGGCGCGCGGGAAGGCCGACTCGCGCGACGCCGACCAGATCGGCGTCTCCTTCCAGAGCCCGAGGATCGACATCAGCACCTTGTAGCCGGTGGCGATCCCGAGGCCGGCGAAGACCATCTTGGCGAGGTTGCCCCCCTTCTCGCCGGCGATCAGCACGTCGGCCGCGGCGGTTCCCTCGGGGTAGGGCAGGACGTGGTGCTCCTGGACGATCAGCGCGCGCCGCAGCGGCACCATGAACAGCACGCCGAGCGTGCCGCCGACCAGCGACAGCGCGAAGATGTTGAAGTAGTTGAAGAACTTCGCGCCGTCGGTCAGGAAGATGAGCGCGGGAATCGTGAAGGCGACCCCGGCGGCGATCGACTCGCCCGCCGAGCCGATGGTCTGCACGATGTTGTTCTCGAGGATCGTCGAGCGCAGCGGCCGCAACAGCGAGATGGCGAGCACGGCGATCGGGATCGAGGCGGTGACCGTCAGGCCGGCGGTGAGCGCCAGGTAGACGGTCGCCGCGCCGAAGATGATGCCGAAGAGCGCGCCGAACAGGATCGCCTTGGGCGTGAACTCCGGGATCGTGCGATCCGCGGGGATGAACGGCTCGAACTTCTTCGCCTGCGCGTCGGCCATCGCGTCTCCTCGTTCGTCGGTCTCGCGGTTGCGGGGCGGCTGGAAGGCTCGCCGGATCGTACGACGGGGTCGAGGGGGGCGCAACCGCCGCGGGGGCGGTCAGCGTGGCGGCGGGGTGATCGGTGCCAGCGGCGCCAGGAAGCGCAGCGCCTGGACGCGCCGCGCGCCCGAGCCCTCGGCCTCGACGGTCACTTCGAGCTCGACCGGCGCCGCGAGGCGGGCGCGGGCGATCGACACGGAGATCGGCACCCGCACGTCGGCGAGCGAGGCGAGCTCGATCGCCGGCGTGCCGATCACCACCTCGGCTGGCACCGGCGCCGCGACCGCGATGCGGAAGCGCTCGGCCGCGGGCGCCTTGTTGACCAGGTGGATCTCGAAGGCGTTGCGCACGATCGCGCCGTCGAGCACGAAGGGGTTGGCGCCGCGCGGGCGCAGCAGGTTGGCCTCGAAGGACTCGCGGCCCGCGAGGCTGGCGAAGAGCGCGCCGACCGAGAGCAGGAAGAGGGCGCCGTAGACCGCGAGGCGGGGGCGCAGCACGCGGGTCGGCGCGCCGGCCACGCGCTGCTGCGAGTAGAGGCCGATCAGGCCGCGGCGGCGCCCGACCTTGTCCATCACCGCGTCGCAGGCGTCGACGCACTGCAGGCAGGCGAGGCACTCCATCTGCAGGCCGTCGCGGATGTCGATCGCCGTCGGGCAGACGACCACGCAGCGGCGGCAGTCGATGCAGTCCCCCGGCGGCGTCGCGCCCGCTTCGGTTCCCCGGTAGAGCTTGCCGCGCGGCTCGCCGCGGCGCTCGTCGTAGGCGACGGTCACCGAGTCGCGGTCGTGGAGCACCGACTGCAGCCGGCCGTAGGGGCAGACGACGACGCAGAACTGCTCGCGGAACCAGGTGAAGTTGAACATCAGGATCGCGGTGAAGCCCATGGTCAGCCCGAAGGCGACCTGGTGCGCGGCCGGCCCCTCGCGCACCATGGCGAGGAGCTCGCGCGGACCGACGAAGATCGCCGTCGCGGTGTGGGCGATGGCCAGCGAGACCAGCAGGAAGAGGCCGAGCTTGGCCGCCCGGCGCGCGACCTTGGCGCCCGTCCAGGGCGCTCTCGCATCGCGGAGCCGCCGCTCGCGCGGCCCGTCGAGGAGGCGCTCGATCGGCCGGTAGACCCCCTCGAGGAAGACCGTCTGCGGGCAGGCCCAGCCGCACCAGATCCGTCCCCGCCAGGCGGTGACCAGCAGCAGGCCGAAGACGAAGGCGAGCGCGAGCAGCACCACCATCCAGAAGTCCTGGGCGTTGAAGGTCTGGCCGAACAGGTAGAAGCGGCGGTGGGCGACGTCGAGCTGGATCGCCGGGTGGCCGCCCACCGGCAGCAGCGGCGCGAGAACGTAGAAGGCGATCAGCGCGGCGAAGGCGAGGTAGCGCCGCCGGATCCAGGGGCCGCTCACGTCGGCCGGGTGGACGGCGAGCCGGGAGCCGTCGGGGCGCATCGAGCCCAGGATCGGGGTCGGGGCCGAGCTCATCGTCGCGTTCCTCGTCTCCTCCGCGGTGCCGCGCCGGCCGGGATCATTCGACCGGGTCGCCCTGCGGCTCCTTGCCCGGCAGCTCCTTGCCCCGCAGGGTGAGGACGAAGGCGGCGGCCTGGAGCGAGCGCTCGGGGCCGAGGATCGGGCCCCAGGCGGGCATCCCCTTGGTCGGGAAGCCCTCGGTCACCGCCTTCAACATGTCCTCCGGGCGGGCGCCGTGGATCCAGTAGCGATCGGTCAGGTTGGGGCCGATGATCCCTTCGCCCGAGAGGCCGTGGCAGGCGGCGCAGGTGGTGCGGTAGACCTCGGCGCCAGCGGTCATCGCGGCGGCGTCGCGCGACAGCGCGACGATCGCCTCGGGCGAGGTCGGATTGGCCCGGATGCGCGCCTCGCGCAGCGCCGCGACCTCGGCCTGGTAGGCGGCGAGCGGCGTCGGCCGCAGCTCGGCGGTGTGGTAGACGAACCAGTAGCCGAAGGCGAAGACGATCGAGCCGATCAGGATCGCCAGCCACCAGTTGGGCAGGTGGTTGTCCTCCTCCTCGATGTCGTCGTAGACGTGGACCACCTTCTTGTCGGTCGGATCGGTCGGGCTCACGGTTTCACCTCGTCCAGGGAGTTCGTCGGCTCGCCGTCCTCGAGCGGCAGGAGGGCGATCGGGTCGTAGTCGCGCCGCTGCTTGACGACGAAGGTGCGCAGCAGCACGAGCGCGAAGGCGAGGGCGAAGAAGGCCATCGCGGCGAGCGGCAGCGCCGGCGAGTCGAGGCCGGCGAAGAACTGGCGGAACATGGTCAGAGGCTCCCGCCCGCGCTGGCTTGCGCGTCGCCGGCGGCGCCCGCGCCGGTCTGCGCCACCCCCTCCGGCGCCGGGGCCGGCGCGCGCGCCACGCCCTCGTCGCGTCCGAGCCGCTGCAGGTAGGCGATCATCGCGACGATCTCGGAGTCCCAGGTGGTCTCGACGCCGGAGACCGCCAGGTCGGCGACGATCGTCCGCCCCTGCGCCTGCTGGTCGGCGAGCGCGCCGTCGATCTGCTCGTTGGTGTAGGGCACGCCGAGCTTCTGCATGAGCGCGAGCTTCTCGGCGGCGAGCTCCGGGTCGATGCGGTGCGCGGCGAGCGCGGCGTAAGGGGGCATGTTCGAGCCCGGGCTGGTGGCGCGCGGGTCGATCAGGTGGGTGTAGTGCCAGAGGTTCGGATACTTGCCCCCCTCGCGGTGCAGGTCGGGGCCGGTGCGCTTCGACCCCCACTGGAAGGGGTGGTCGTAGAGGAACTCCTCGGCGCGCGAGGCGTCGCCGTACCGCGAGAACTCGGCGATCAGCGGCCGCACCATCTGCGAGTGGCAGACGTAGCACCCCTCGCGGACGTAGAGGTCGCGGCCCTGGAGCTCGAGCGCCGAGTAGGGGTGCTGCGCCGCGCCGGTCACCGGCACCGCCTGCTTGACCAGGATGGTCGGCAGCAGCTCGGCGACGCCGCCGACCAGGATGGCGATCAAAGTGAGCACGGTGAAGGCGAGCGGCCGCCGCTCGATCAGGCCGAACCAGGAGGGCTTGCCGGCGGCCGCCTCGCGCTTGGCGACGACGTAGCCGATCTCGGAGACCACCAGGACGAGCACGGCGACGACGATCGCCGGCACGGTCGACAGGAAGACGAAGAGGGTCGACAGGCCGAAGGCGAGCACGGTGAACCAGAGCGGCCGGCCGGCGAGCACCTGGCCGATGCCGCCGCGCTCACGCGCCGCCGGCGGCTCCTCGACCATCACCTCGACCACCGCGTTGGCCGGCTTGCCGGCGCGCACCGTCTTCCAGAGGTTCCAGATCATCAGCAGGAAGCCGGCGAGGTAGAGCGTGCCGCCGAGCACGCGCACGACGTACATCGGCCGGATGGCGAGCAGCGTCTCGACGAAGCTCGGGTAGGTCAGCGTGCCGTCGGCCGCCGTCGCCTTCCACATCAGGCCCTGGGTCACGCCCGAGACCCACATCGAGAGCATGTAGGCGACGATGCCCAGCAGAGCCATCCAGAAATGGGCGTCCGCGGCCCGCCGCGAGTGCAGCGGCGTGCGGTAGATGCGCGGGATCAGCCAGTAGAACATGCCGAACGCCATCAGGCCGTTCCAGCCGAGCGCGCCGGTGTGGACGTGGCCGATGATCCAGTCGGTGTAGTGGGCGAGCGCCGAGACCGACTTGATCGACAGCAGCGGCCCCTCGAAGGTGGCCATGCCGTAGAAGGTGACGCCGGCGACGAAGAACTTGAGCACCGGCTCCTCGCGCACCTTGTGCCAGGCGCCGCGCAGGGTGAGCAGGCCGTTCAACATGCCGCCCCAGGAGGGCGCCCAGAGCATCAGGGAGAAGACCATGCCGAGCGACTGCGCCCACTCGGGCAGGGCGGTGTAGAGCAGGTGGTGCGGCCCCGCCCAGATGTACATGAAGACCAGCGACCAGAAGTGGACGATCGAGAGGCGGTAGGAGTAGACCGGGCGCTCGGCCGCCTTGGGCAGGAAGTAGTACATGATGCCGAGGATCGGCGTGGTCAGGAAGAAGGCGACGGCGTTGTGGCCGTACCACCACTGCACCAGCGCGTCCTGGACGCCCGAGAAGATCGAGTAGCTCTTCCAGGGCGACAGCGGCAGGGCGAGCGAGTTGACGACGTGCAGCACCGCCACCGTGACGATCGTCGCGATGTAGAACCAGAGCGCGACGTAGAGGTGCTTCTCGTTGCGCTTGGCCAGCGTCCAGAAGAAGTTGACCGCGAACACCACCCAGACGGCGGCGATCGCGATGTCGATCGGCCACTCGAGCTCGGCGTACTCCTTCGAGGTCGTGATGCCGAGCGGCAGCGTGATCGCGGCGGCGACGATGATCGCCTGCCACCCCCAGAAGTGGATGCGGGAGAGCAGGTCCGAGGCCATGCGCACCTTGAGCAGGCGCTGCGTCGAGTAGTAGATGCCGGCGAACATCATGTTGCCGACGAAGGCGAAGATGACCGCGTTGGTGTGCAGCGGCCGCAGGCGCGAGAAGTTGAACCAGGGCTCGACGTTGGCCTGCCACCAGGCGAGCTGCGTGGCGATCCAGACGCCGACCAGCAGACCCACCGCCCCGAACAGGATCGAGGCGAAGGTGAAGTGGCGGACGATGGTGTCGTCGTACTCGATGCGTTCTTGGCGCATCAAACGGTCTCCTTCTCGGTGGCCGTCGCCGGCGCCGGCGAGGCGGGGTCGGGTCCGTCGTCTTCGAGCGGCGCCAGCGACAGCCGGTCGGCGTGCTCGAAGGTGCGCGACCGGACGGTGTAGACGAACAGCGCCACCGCGCCGGCCACCAGCACGAAGCTGACGAAGATCTGCAGGACGAGGATGATCATGGCCGCGCCCCGGCGAGCTCGAGCGGGCCCGGCGCCGGGCGGCGCGCGCGGCCGGGCGCCAGGCTCGCGACGGTGTAGGCGATCAGCGCGAGGGTGCTCGCCGGCATCACCACGGCGGCCGTGACCGGCGCCACCCAGCCGGCGAGGGCGGCGGCGACGACGCCCAGGTTGTAGACGACGGCGGCGCCGAGCAGGCGCAGCGTCGTGCGGCGCAGGTCGGCGGCGAGCTCGAGGGCCGCCGCCAGAGGCGCGAGGCCCTCGCCGACCAGGAAGAAGTCGCTCCTGCCCGGCATCACCGGCCGATCGATCGCCGGGGTGCCGGCGGCATGGGCGCGCGCGAAGGCGAGGGCGTCGTTGACGCCGTCGCCCAGGTAGAGCGTGTCGCCGCGGTCGAGCGACGCCACCCGCTCGGCCTTCGCCCGCGGATCGAGCCCCCCGAGGGCGCGCGCGGCGGGCAGGCCGAGCGCTTCGGCCAAGCGCGCCACCCGCTCGGGAGCGTCGCCCGAGAGCAGCCAGATCTCGTAGCCGCGCGCGGCCAGTCGAGCGAGCTCGGCGCGGGCGTCGGGGCGCGGCACCTCGGCGAGCGCGAGCTCGGCGAGGGCGACGCCGTCGCGGGCGAGGAGCGTGGCGCTCGCCGTCGCCCCGGGCGCCGCCCAGCCGGCGCGGCCGAGGCGCCAGACGGCGCCCGCGCGCTCGAGCTCGACGCCCAGCCCGGGCAGCTCGCGCGTCGCGGCTGCCGGGTCGAAGCGCGCGCCGAGCGCCTCGAGGGCGCCCGCGATGGCGCGCGCCGCCGGGTGGCCGCTGCGCGCCGCCAGGTCGTAAGCGGCGTCGCGCGCCTCGGGGGAGAGCGCCGCGAGCCGCTCGGGGTGCGCGAGCTCGAGCCGGCCGAGCGTGAGCGTCCCGGTCTTGTCGAAGAGCAGCTTGCGCACCGCGGGCAGCCGGTCGAGCAGGTCGTCGCGGCGCACGTAGGCGCCGGCGCGGCGCAGCCGGCCGAGCGTGAGCTCCTGGGCGAGCGGGATCGCGATGCCGATGGCGCAGGGGCAGGTGACCACCAGGAGCGCCGCGGCGACCTCGAGCGCCCGCTCCGGCCCGGCTGGCAGCCAGAGCGCCACGCCGAGCGCCGCGGCGGCGAGCACGCCGGCGACCCAGCCGCGCGCGAGGCGATCCCAGAGGCGCGTCGGCCGCCGCTCCCCCTCCGGCGGCGGCGCCGGGCGGGCGAGCAGGGCGACCAGGGGGGAGTCGGCGTAGTCGGTGGTCGCCAGCAGGTCGAGGGCGGTGGCGCCGGCGTTGAAGCAGCCGGCGCCGATCCGGTCCCCCGGCTCGACCGCGCGCGGCTCGGACTCGCCGTCGATCCAGTCGCTCGACACCGCGCCGGCGGCGCCGCCGCCGAGGATCGCGTCGACCGGGACGAGCTCCCCCGGCGCCACCAGCAGGCGGTCGCCGGCGCGCACGCGGGCGGCGGGCAGGGCGCGCGGGCGCCCCTGCTCGATCCGCCGGACCCAGAGGTCCTCGGCGCCGCCGTCGTCGAGCAGGAAGCGGCGGTTGCGCTCGATCAGCCGCTCCTGCAGGAAGCGGCCGGCGAGCATCAGGGTGACGAAGACGCCGAGCGTGTCGAAGTAGGCGAGGTCGCCGCGCCCTTCGCGCATGCGCGCGAGCGAGGTGGCGTAGACCAGCAGGATGCCGAGGGCGATCGGCAGATCGAGGTGGGCGAAGCCGCGCCGCAGGCCCGCCACGGCCGCCCGCAGGAAAGGCCAGCCGCCGACCGCGACGAGCGCGGTGGCGAGGGCGAACGACAGCCAGGAGAAGAAGCCGAACAGCTCGCCGTCGGCCGGCGCCAGGCCGAAGTAGAAGCTGACCGAGAAGATCATCAGGTTGAGCGTCAGCGCAGCGGAGGCGCCGAGGCGCAGCGGCAAGTCGAGCGAGGCTCGCGACGCCTGCTTGCGCGGCGGCCCGAAGCGGTAGCCGAACGCCTCGACGTCGGCGAGCCAGTCACCCGGGGCGAAGGCGCCAGGACGGAAGGCGAGCGACACCCGCCCGACCGCCGGATTGACCGTGATGGCGCCGGCGCCCGGCCGCCGGCGGAAGGTCTCCTGCATCAGCCAGACGCAGGCGGCGCAGTGGATCCCCTGGACGTCGAGCTCGAGCGTCGCGTAGTCGCCCGAGCGGGCGGCGCGCTCGAGCAGCGGCTCGAGCCAGCCGTGGGTCGGCCGGGCCGTCTCGGGCGGCGGCGGCGGGGCGCCGACCGCGCCTCCCTGGAGCTCGTAGTAGCGGCCGAAGCCCCGCTCGAAGAGCAGGGCGTGGACCGCCTCGCACCCCCGGCAGCAGAAGGGCGCCGTCGCCGCCCCCGCCGGAATCGGGTTCCGGCAGTGGCGGCAGCGTGACCCCTCCGTCGGGGTGGTCTCCTCGGTCATGGGCTCTCTTACAGTGCGCCCGGCTCGCCGCGCGAGCGGGAGCGGCAAGGATAGGCAAGGCCCATGGACTCGACCCCACTCTTTTGGGCGGGCACCGGCGCCGCCCTGGCGGCCGGGTTCGCCGGCAGCGTGCACTGCGCGCTGATGTGCGGGCCGCTCGCGGCGGCGGCGCGCCCGGCCGCGGCCCCCCGTTCGCCCGCCCTCCTCTCCTGGCACATCGGGCGGCTTTCGGCATACGCCCTGGTGGGCGCGGGCCTGGGCGCCGCGGGGCAGGGGCTCGCCACGGCGCTCGCTGCCCGCGTCCAGCCCTACCTGCCCTGGGTCATGGCGGTGGGGCTGGCGGCGAGCGCTTTCGAGCTCGGCCGTCGGCTGCCGGCCGTGCCGGCGCTGACCGCCGCCGCCCGGGGGGTGGCGCGACTCGGGGCCCGGCTCGGACCGGCGCCGCGCGCCTTGGCGCTCGGCGCGGCGACGCCGCTGCTCCCCTGCGGCCTGCTCTGGGGGATCTTCCTGACCGCCGTCGGCGCCGGGACGCCGGCGGCCGGGGCGGGCGTGATGGTCGCCTTCGGCGTCGGTTCGACGCCCGGCCTCGCCGCGGTGCAGGCGGGCGCCGCCTGGAGCGGGCGCCATCCGCGCACCGAACGGGTGCTGCGCCGGGCCATCCCGCTCGCCGCGGCGGCGCTGCTGGTCTGGCGGGCGCTCGCTCTCCCCGAGGCGGGCGCCGCCCCCGCCTGCCACTGAGCCCGTCGGCTCGGCGGTGCACGCCTCCGGGTGGTAGCATCAGGAGGCTGCCGCCGGGGGCCGACTCCGCCCGCCCCGCGCCCCCGCGACGACGTTCCGGCGTTTCGCCGAACCTGCCGACGATTTTGACCTTCCGAGGAGTTTCCAGCATGAAGAGATCCGTACGAGAGGAGCAACCGTGAGCCCCTGGTGGCTGAGACCGCCCGGGGACGAACCGGAGGAGGTCCCGAGCGCGCCGCCGCCCGGGAGTGGCGAGACGCCGGCGGCAGGCCCGCCGTCGATCGCCGACCTGCTCGCCCCCAGCGAGCGGACGGCCGACGAGGAGCCGGCGCCCGGGCACGCCGCCGAGCGGGACGGCGCGCCCGAGGCGGCCGAGACCGACGCGGATGCCGAGGTCGAGAGCGAGGGCGAGGGCGAAGCCGCCCCGGCCGGGCGCAAGCGCAAGCGTCGTCCCCGCCGTCGGCGCGGTCGCGGCGGTGCGGCGCAGGCAGGCGACAACGGCGACGAGCGCGCCGAGAAGCTGGCGGCGGTCGACGAGGAAGAGGACGAGGAGGAGGACGAGGACTACGAGGATCTGGCGCGCGAGCTGCTGACCTCGCTGCCGGTCACGGTCTCCCAGCGCCACACCTCGGTCGAGGAGGAGCGCAAGATCGCGCTCTTCTGCGACCTCGAGAACGTCGCGCTCGGCGTGCGCGACAGCGAGATCAAGCGCTTCGACATCCACCTCGTGCTCGAGCGGCTGATCGAGAAGGGCAAGATCATCGTCAAGCGTGCCTACGCCGACTGGGAGCGCTACAGCGACTTCAAGATCGGCTTCCACGAGGCCGCGATCGAGCTGATCGACATCCCGCAGCGGCGCTACACCGGCAAGAACTCCGCCGACATCAAGATGGTCGTCGACGCCATGGACCTCTGCTACGCCAAGGAGCACCTCGACACCTTCGTCCTGCTGTCGGGCGACTCGGACTTCTCGCCGCTCGTCTCGAAGCTCAAGGAGAACAACAAGTACGTGATCGGCGTCGGAGTGAAGAACTCCTCGTCGAACCTGCTGATCGACAACTGCGACGAGTTCATCTTCTACGAGGACGTCTGGCGCGACGCCCAGCAGTCGGCGCCCGAGATGACCGGGTTGACCAAGAAGAAGGCCGAGGTCTTCCAGCTGATGATCGAGTCGATCGTGGCGCTCCAGCGCGAGAACAAGGACGTGCTCTGGGGCTCGATGATCAAGCAGACCATGCAGCGCAAGAAGCCGTCGTTCAACGAGGGCTACTACGGCTACTCGACCTTCTCCGAGCTGCTCGAGGACGCCCAGCGCCACAAGGTCGTCAACCTGAAGAAGGAGCGCCGCTCGGGCAACTACGTGGTCACCGGCTTCGCCCGGCGCAAGTAACCGCGCCGCCGCTTCTCACCCCGGCCCCCGTTCGCCGCTCGGCGACGGGGGCCGTCGTTTCTCGATCGCGCTCTAGCGGCGCCGCAGATTGGTCCAGAGCAGCGCCCCGCCGCCCAGGAGCAGCAGCACCGCCCAAATCAACTGCGCCGAGGGGAGCAGCGCGCGCAGCCATTCGAAGCGCGCGGCGAAGCCGACCAGGCCGAGCGCCAGCAGCACGGTGCCCGAGACCAGGTGGGCGTTCTTGCGCTCGCGCTCGACGCTCCAGGTGGCGAGCAGCGCGAAGCCCGCGAGCGTCGGCAGCGCCGGCAGGAAGTCGAGCAGCTCGCGCCAGCGGAAGGGGCGCGTGGTGAACCGGAAGAGCCAGGCCGCGAGACCGGCGCCGAAGATGGCGCGCCCGAGCGAGGCCGGAGCGCGGCTCCAGGCGAGGTAGTCGACCAGCGAGACCAGGCCGCCGAGCAGGACGAAGACCGGCCAGGCGCGCCCGAGCGAGGGGACGGCGACGCCGGCCTCCTCGAGCAGCAGCCAGAGGCCGACCAGGATCGCCGTGCCGGCCAGGATGACGATGCCGCGCAGGCGGCGGGGCGGGGCGCTCGGCGGCGCGCTCTCGTTCACGGCGTGCTCGTCTTCAGCCGGCGGCGCGCTCGAGCGCCGTGCCGACCCGCTCGATCGCCGGCGCGATCTCGTCGACTCCGATGGCGCCCACCGAGAGGCGGAACCAGCCATTGTCGTCGCGGGTGCCGAAGGCGTGGAAGGGGACCACGGCGAAGCCCGCCTCCTGCAGCAGATACTGGCGCACGCCGCGGTTGTTGCCGAAGCGGCCGATCAGGTCGAACTTCACCGACAGATAGAGCGCGCCCGCCGGCGGCAGGTGGCTGACCGGCAGGCCGCGGGCGGCGAGCGCCGAAAGCCCCCGGTCGAGCTCGGCCAGGCGCGCGTCGATGCCGGCGCGCACGCCGTCGGCCAGCCGGCGCGCGCCCCCCGGCTCGGCCAGGATGCGCGCGGTCGCGATCTGCTCGGGGCGGGGCGCCCAGGCGCCGACGTGGCCGAGCAGGTCGCGCATGCGCAGGCTGACGGCCGGCGGCGCCGCCGACCAGCCGACGCGCAGCCCGGTGGCGGCGAAGGCCTTGCTGATGCCGTCGACGAAGATGGTGTAGGGGGCGAGCTCGGGTACGCTCTCGAGCGGCGTGTGGTGGGGGGCGCTGTCGGCGGCGACCAGCCAGTAGATCTGGTCGTAGAGCAGGTAGAGCGGCTTCTCAGCCGGGCCGCGGCGGCGGTTCTCGTCGGCGACCGCGCGCGCGATCCGCGCGAGCGACTCGGAGTGGAAGCCGCTGCCCGCCGGATTCAGCGGGCTGTTGAGCGCCACGAGGTGCGCCCCGGGCAGATGGGGGGCGAGCGCTTCGGCGGTCGGCAGGAAGCCGTTCTCGGGCCGGGTCTCGACCGCGACGCCACGCGCTCCGACCAGGTGGCAGTAGTGGTTGTTGTTCCAGGAGGGGATCGGATAGACGACGACGTCTCCCGGGTCGAGGATCGCCTGGTAGGCGGCCCAGATGAGCGGCCGCGCGCCGCCGGCGACCAGGATGGCCTCGAGCGGATAGTCGAGGCCGAGCTCGGCGCGATAGAAGGCGGCGACCGCCTCGCGCAGCTCGGTCACGCCGTCGGCGGGCGGATAGTTGGTCTGTCCGGCGGCGAGCGCGGCGGCGATCTCGCGCTCGAGCTCGTGCGGGATGCGGAACTGCTTCGGCGCGAAGTCGCCGACGGTCAGGTTGAGCACCGGCCGCCCGGCGGCCTGGAGCTCGCGCACCTCGCGCGCGATGCGCAGGATCTCCGAACCGATCAGGCTCGAGGCCATCCGTCCGAGCCCGCCGTCGGCGGCACCGGGGCGCTCGAAGGCGAGGGGCGGCAGCGGGGCGGTGGTCGTCGTCATCGTCGTCCCTCCGGCGCCGGAGGTTATCCGAGCGGAGTGCCGCGCCGCCTGCCGCGGCGCGGCGCGTCCTGCCGCGCGCGCGGCTTGACAGGCTCGGAGGAGGGGCGTACCGTCGCAGCCAACCTGCCACGACCGAGCGAGGAGCCAGGAATGGACACGCCACCGGATGACCGACTCGCCTCGGGGCGGCGGACCGGTTCCGCTCGCTCCGAGGTCTCGCCGGACCGCTCCCGACGGGGGTGAATCCGCAGCCCGGGGCTCCGATCCCGGGCCATCCCACTCCGAGGACCTTCGGAGACCCGCGGCGAGCGGAGCAGCACGACGGGGAGGCTCAACGCCTCCCCGTTTCTTGTTTCTCGTAGCTGCCCGAGACTTCAGGTCGGGAAGTTCTCCCACCAGTCGTCGGCCGCGCGGCGGGCGCGGCCGGCGTCGCTGCGCAGCCAAGCCTCGGCGGCCTCGCGCTGCGCGGGGAGCGCCTCGCCCGGGTAGCCGGCGGCGGCCAGACGATGCGCCGCATCGGCGTAGGAGACCCCCTCGCGGCGCGCGGCCCAAGCGGTGACCAGGGCGGCGGTGCGCTCGAGGCCGGTCGTGCCGTGCACGAAGAGCATCGATTCGCGCAGGTCGAGGACCCGGTCGATCCAGTCGGCCAGGGCGGTGAAGGTGGCGAGCGACGGGGTGGCTCCCGCGGTGGGGGCCACCGCCTTGCGCTCGATGCCGCGCCGTGCGAGCTCGGCGGCGGCTGGGGTGGCCGGCTCGTGCGGCCCGGCCTCCTGTTCGCGCAGGTCGAGGACGTGGGTCACGCCTGCGTAGGCGAGCGCGAGGGCGTCGAGCTCGGTGACCGGGCAGCTGCCGACGGCCAGCCGGGGGAAGAGCAGCCAGGTTCGGAAGGCCGCTGGGAGGTTGCCGGTACCCTGCCCGGCAAGCCCGGCGGCGAGATCGTCCAGCGGGTCGGTCGAATGCGGCGCGAGCGTCTGGAGCCCGCCGGTGCCGCGGCTCGTTCCAGGGGCGTCGTTCATGGTGGGATCTCGGTTTCGGGTTGGGCGCCGCAGTCGAGGCGCCAGGGAGAGCGACATAGCTTCAAGAGAGCGACGGCTCCAGCATAGTGCCGGACGTCCGCTCGTGCGCCGCCCCACGGAGTGGCTCGAAGACTCTCCGCCCAGGGCGCCGGGACATCCCACTAAAGCTTCTACGGAAAGGAGATCGACCTCAGGACCGAGCCGCGCTGGGGAGGTAGCGGTCGCCCCAGCGCTCGATCGCGGCGACGACCGCTTGGAGCGCCTCGCCCGCTTCGGTCAGGGTGTAGCAGGTGCGCGGCGGCATGGTCGAGTCCACACGCTTGGAGAGGACCCCCAAGGCGGCGAGCGCCTCGAGGCGGCGGGAGAGGGTCGCGGGATTGCAGCCGCCGATCGCGCGGGCCAGGTCGTTGAAGCCGCGGGGTCCGTCGAGCAGCGCGCGCACGATCTGCAGCGTCCACTTCCCCTGCAGCAGCCGCATCGCCTCGTGCACGGCGCACAGCTCGTCCGACCGGGGAGTCGCGGGCGTAGCGGACATCGGCCTCAGGCTACCGGAAGGAGCTTGCCGGAATCAAGCGCTTGACATTTCAAAGCGCTATATCAGAGAATGTGCGAGTCGACGGGCAGCGCCGCCCGTCGCAGGGAGAATCCGATGCGATCCGTTCAGGGACTGCACCACGTCACCGCGATCTCCGGGCCCGCCCAGGAGAACCTCGACTTCTACGCCGGCGTGCTCGGGATGCGCCTGGTCAAGAAGAGCGTCAACCAGGACGACCCGGGCACCTACCACCTCTTCTACGCCGACGCCGAGGGGCGGCCGGGGACCGACCTGACCTTCTTTCCCTGGGCGCAGATGGCTCCCTCGCGCGCGGGCCACGGCCTGGCGACCGAGGTCGCGCTCGCGGTGCCGGAGGGGACTCTCGACGGCTGGGCGCGGCGTCTCGAGCGCTACGGCGTCGCGCTGGGCGCGGCCGAGCGCCGCTTCGGCGAGCGGGCGCTGCCCCTGCGCGACCCGCACGGCCTGCCGGTCGCACTGGTCGAGGCGGCGGACGGGGCGACCCGCCCCTTCACCCCCTGGGAGCAGAGCCCGGTGGCAGCCGAGCGGCAGATTCTCGGTCTCCACGGCGCGCGCCTGAAGGTCCGCACGCTCGGCCCCTCCATCGAGCTGTTGCGCAATGCCCTGGGGTACGAGCCGGCGGGCGAGGAGGGGGGGTGGCACCGCTTCGCCGTCGCCGGCGGCGGCTCGGGCCGGCACCTCGATCTCGCGGAGGCGCCCGAGGCGCCGCGCGGCCTCTGGGGCACCGGCGCGATCCACCACCTCGCCTTCCGAGTCGACGACGAGGCGCACCAAGCCGAGGTGCGCGCGGCGGTCGAAGAGGCGGCGGCGCGGCCGACGCCGGTGATCGACCGCTTCTGGTTCCGCTCGGTCTACTTCAAGGAGCCGGGAGGAGTGCTCTACGAGCTGGCCACCGACGGGCCCGGCTTCGCGGTCGACGAGGAGCCGGCGCATCTCGGCGAGTCGCTGGTTCTCCCTCCCTGGCTCGAGCCGCATCGCGGCGAGATCGAGGCAGCGCTGCCGAAGCTCGCCGCGCCCGCGCCGGTGCAGGTGGCGCCATGAGCGAGGGGACGCCGGCGATCGACTTCGTCCACCGCTACATGCCCGGATCGTCGGGGGCGACGCTGCTCCTGCTGCACGGCACCGGCGGCGACGAGAACGACCTGGTGCCGCTCGGCCGCCAGCTCGCGCCGGGCGCCAACCTCCTGTCGCCGCGCGGCCAGGTGCTCGAGCAGGGGATGCCGCGCTTCTTCCGCCGGCTGGCGCTCGGCGTTTTCGACGAAACGGACCTCGCGCGCCGCGCCGCCGATCTCGCCGCCTTCGTCGCGGCCGCGGCCGAGCGCTACGGCTTCGACCCGGCGCGCGTCTGGGCGCTCGGCTACTCGAACGGCGCCAACATCGCCGCGGCGCTCCTGCTGCTCCATCCCCGAACGCTCGCGGGCGCGGCGCTGCTGCGGCCGGTGCTGCCGCTCGAGCCGCCCGCCCGGCCCGACCTCGCCGGCGTCCCGGTGCGCCTCGCCGCCGGACGCGACGACCCTTACGCGCCGCACGAGCGGGTCGAGGCCCTGGCCGAGCGCCTGCGCGGCGGCGGCGCCGAGGTCGAGCTCGCCTGGAGCGAGGCCGGCCACGGCCTGCTGCCGCGCGAGCTCGACGCCACCGCCGTCTGGTTGGCGCCCCGCCTCGTCCGGACCGATCCCGCGCGCCGCGGCTGAGACCCGGCGCGCGCGGAATCGCGAGAGGATGGGCACCGAAAGGGGCGACCATGGACGTGATCGACATCGCCGGCAAGCTCGCCAGCTTCGACGACACCTGGAACCCGCGCATCGTCGCCGAGCTCAACGGCCAGCAGGTCAAGGTGACGAAGCTGCGCGGCGCCTTCGTCTGGCATCACCACGAGGGCGAGGACGAGCTCTTCTGGGTGGTGCGCGGACGGCTGCGCATGCAGCTGCGCGACCCTGGAGAGCGTGAGGTCGAGATCGGCCCCGGTCAGATCCTGGTCGTGCCGCGCGGCGTCGAGCACCGC
>WYBK01000208.1 GCA_011525905.1 Acidobacteriota bacterium | reverse complement strand
GTCGAGCCGTTCGACGGGAGAAGCCTCGAGGGCGTGGCGCGCCGCGGCCTCGGCGGCGAAGGCGGCCGCGCGGGCGGCATCGAGGTCGTGGACCGCGACGCGCGCGAGCGGCAGGACCGCGAGGAGCGCCTCGAGCTGGGCGGCGGCCTGGCGGCCGCAGCCGCACAGCAACAGCGTGCGGGCGCCGGCGCGCGCCAAGCGGCGGGCGGCGACCGCGGTCGCGGCGCCGGTGCGCCGCGCGGTGAGCTCCCCGGAGTCGAGCAGGGCGAGCGGGCGGCCGTCGGTCGCGTCGAACAGCGCGGCGACACCCTGCACGGTGGGCAGGCCGAGCGCCGGATTGCCGGGGAAGTTCGCATTGATCTTGGTCACGAAGACCGGCCGCGGCCGGGCGAGCGTCGCGGCCTTGACGTGGAAGGCGCCCGCGGGCGCGTCGAAGCCGAGCGCGCGCGAGTCGTCGCCGCCTCCGGCGAACGCCTGCTCGAGCGCCTCGATGCAGCGAGCCATCGACAGGTGGCGGGCGAGCTGGGCGCGGCCGAGCAGGAGGGGGCCCGGTGGAGAGGTGGCCCCGTGCAACAGATGTTGCGGTTGCATGCAACGAGTATTACACTGACGCCATGGCCGCCGCCACCCCCCCGTCCCCCTCCTGGCTCGTCCTGCTGTCGCGGCTGCCCAAGGGGCGGTCGAGCCGCCGGGTCGCCCTCTGGCGCCGGCTGAAGCGCCTGGGCGCGCGGCCGCTCGGCGGCGCGGCCTGGGCGCTGCCCGACGGTCCCGAGAGCCGGGAGGCGCTCGAGTGGCTGCGCGCCGACGTCGTCGCCGCCGGTGGGGCCGCGGCGCTGGTCACCGCCGCACCGGTCGACGCGCCCGCCGCGGCGGCGCTCGAAGCGCTCGCGCGCGGCGAGCAGGCGCCCGCCGAGCCCGCCGCCCGCGAACGGCTCGACCCCGCCGCCTACCGCCGGCGCACCTGGGTGACGCGGCCGCGGCCGGGCGTCGATCGGATGGCCTGCGCCTGGCTGATCCGCCGCTTCGTCGACCCGGCGGCGCGCTTCGTCTTCGCCGAGCGCGCCGAGGAGGCCGGCCGGCGAGCCGTGCCGTTCGACATGTACGGCGCCGCCCTGGGGCACCAGGGGGGGCGCTGCAGCTTCGAGGTGATCGTCGAGCGCTTCGGCCTCGAGGCCCCGGGTCTCGAGCGCTTGGGGCGCTTGGTGCGCGCGGTCGACCTCGACGAGCCCTTCGAGGCGCCCGCCGAGGCCGCGTTGCTCGGCCGGCTGGTCGAGCAGCTGCGCGCGGCGCACGCGGACGACCGCGAGCTGCTGGAGGCGGGCCTGCCGATCGTCGAGGCGCTGGCGACTTTGATGGCCGCCGCCGGCACGTCGCGCCCGCGGCGGCCGCCGGGAGCTGGCGTGCGTCGCGCGGCGGTCGCTCCGGGAAGCTAGGAGGCGTCGGTGTTCGGCAGAGGCGCCAGCACGGGGCGCACCAGGAGCTGGTCGATGCGGCGGCCGTCCATGTCGACGACCTCGATCTCGAGGCCATGGTAGACGAGCCGGTCGCCGACCCCCGGGATCCGGCCGAGGCGGGCGAGGACGAGCCCGGCGAGCGTGTGGAAGCCGCCGCGCTCGGCCTCCGGGATCTCGGCGAGCCCGAACAGCTCGGCGAACTCCTCGACCGGGAAGAGGCCGTCGATCAGCCAGCTGCCGTCGGGGCGGCGCGTCGCGCCGGGCGCGGGCCGCGCCACGCTCGCGTCGCCGGCGGCGAGCAGCGCGTCGGCCAGGAAGCGACGGAAGAGGAAGCCCTGGATCGCGCCGTGCTCGTCGACCACGCCGAGCAGATCGAGGCGTCCGCGCTGCAGCCGCTCGAGCGCGGCGAGCGCGCGCAGCGTTTCGGGGACGATCGGGACCGGACGCCAGAGCGCCGGAAGCGAGACCCGCTCGCCGGAGAGGGCGGCGACCAGGAGGTCGCGGCGGGTGACGAAGCCGAGCAGGTCGTCGGAACCGAAGCGCTGAACCGGGAAGGCCGGCTGATCGGACTCGGCGATCTTGCGGCGCAGCGAGTCGAGCGGTTCGTCGGGAGCGATCGAGACGGCCTGGCCGCGTGGCGTCATGTAGGTGGCCACGCGCCGTTCGTCGAGCGCGAGGATGGCGTCGATCATCGCGTGCTCGCGCGCCAGCAGGGCGCCGTGCGCGGTCCCCTCGGCGAGCGTCGTGTCGATGTCCTCCTCGGTGACCGTCGGGCCGGCGCTCGCGGCGAGGCCGAGGAGCCGGAGCACCCCGCGCGTCGAGAGACGCAGGAGGGCGACCGCGGGCGTCGCCAGGCGCGCCAGGGCGGCGATCGGCGCCGCCACCGCCGCGGCGATGCGCTCGGCGCGGTCGAGCGCCAGGCGCTTGGGCACGAGCTCGCCGAGCACGAGCGAGCCGTAGCTGACCGCGAGCACGACGATCGCGAGCCCGAGCGCTTCGGCATGGGGGGCGAGCGCGGGGAAACGGGCGAGCGCCGTGCCGATCTCGCCGGCGAGCGTGGCGCCGCCGAAGGCGCCGGCGAAGATGCCGATCAACGTGATGCCGATCTGCACCGTCGCCAGGAACTGGTCGGGATGCGCAGCCAGCTCGAGCGCGCGGCGCGCGCCCCGGCTGCCGCGGTCGGCCGCGGCGGCCAGCCGCCCCCGCTTCGCCGAGACGATCGCGATCTCCGACATCGCGAACAGGCCGTTGCACAGGATCAGCACGAAGATCAGGAGCGCTTCGTAGAGCGCGCGCATCCGCGACTCCTCTGGCGCGCCCGCCCGTTGCGGGGCGCGGCGGGCCGGTTGCGGGTCACATCCGCGCCGGGGCGGGGATGCCGAGCAGGTCGGCCAGGGCGCCCAGGGCGCGGGCGAAGACGGCGAAGGCGACGCGGCGGACGTGGCGCTTGCCTGCGTCCTCCTCGTGCAGCACCGGGTGGTGGTGATAGAGGGCGTTGAAGCGCTGGGCGAGCTCGAGGGCGTGGCGGGCGACCAGCGACAGCTCGAGGGTGGCGGCGGCCTTGTCGACCGTGTCGGCGATCTGCGCGGCCGCGTGCACCAGGTCCCAGAGGTCGTCGTCCCAGAGCTCGCGTGGCAGCGCGCCGGCCGCTCGCGGGTCGAGCGTCCCCCCCTTGCCGGCGGCGGCGACCTTGCGCTCGATGGCCCGCGAGCGCACCAGCGCGTACTGCAGGTAAGGACCCGAGTCCCCCTCGAAGTCGAGCGCCTCGTCGAGGTCGAAGGCGATGACCCGCGTCGTGCCGGTCTTGGCCATGAAGAAGCGGACCGCGGCGATCGCGATCTCGCGCGCCAGCTCGGCGAGCTCGGCGCGGGGGAGCTCGCGGTTCCTCGCGGCGATCTCCTCGCGCGCCTTCTCCTCGAGCCGGTCGATCAGGTCGTCGGCCTTGACCCCGATCCCCTTGCGCCCCGACATCTCCTGCGCCTTGCCGTCCTCGCTCGCGACGCCCAGCTGGCGGGCGGTGGCCGGCGAGAGCGAGACCATCTCGTAGGCGAAGTGGACCGAACGGCGCGCCGCCTCGTCGTGGCCGAGCGCGGCGAGGCCCGCCCGCACGATCTTCTGCAGGTAGCTCTGGCGGGCATCGATGACGTTGACCACCTCGCGGGCGCCGCCGAACGACGGGTGGTCCTCGGCCCCTTCGACGTCGGTCACCCAGACGCCCTGGTCCATCCAGTAGCGGTAGCCGAAGTCCTTGCCGAGCAGGCCGAACTTCCAGAGCTGGTAGGCGATGTCCTTGCCGACGTAGGTGATCGTGCCGTCGGAGCGGACGATCACCTTGTCCGGGTCCTCGAGCCCGGCGAACTCCTCGGTCCCCTCGAGCGGCATCACCCAGCAGCCGGCGTTCTTGCCCTCGCTCTCGAGCCGCAGGGCGCCGCGGGCCACCAGCTGCTCGTAGGCGACCGCGAAGAAGTGCAGCGCCAGGATGTGCGACTCGTGCGTGAGCAGGTCGTAGCCGATGCCGAGCCGCGCCATGGTGCGCAGGTGGCGGGCGACGATCCGCTGCGCGACGAGCCTGCCCATCTCGGCGCGCTCGCCCTCGCCCCGCTCGAGCTGGTGCAGCGTCTTCCGGCGCAGCTCGAGGCGCGCCGGGTCCTCCTCGTACCAGCGGCCGACGCGGGCGTAGAGGTCCCAGCAGGTGTAGTCGAAGGGCTCGGGCAGCGCCTTGACGTCGGCGAGCGAGGTCGGCTCGAGATCGCAGAAGCCGACGACGACGTCGGCCACCTGGACGCCGGTGTCGTCGATGTAGTTCTGCACTTCGACCCGCCGGCCGAGCGCGCGCAGGCAGCGCACCAGCAGGTCGCCCAGGATGGCGTTGCGCAGATGGCCGATGTGCGCCGCCTTGTTCGGATTGATGTTGGTGTGCTCGACGACGATCTTGCCCGCCTCGCCCGCGGACTCCTCCTGGGCGCCGGGCAGCAGGGGCGCGTCGAGCAGGGCGGCGGCGAAGCGGGAGCGGTCGAGGAACAGGTTCAGATAGCCGGCGCCCTCGACCCGCAGCTCGGCGACCAGTTCGCCGGGGGGGCGCCAGGCGGCGGCGAGCTCCTCGGCGATCTCCCGGGGGCGGCGCTTCAGGACGCGGGCGAGGTGGAGCGGGGCGGGCAGGGCGAGGTCGCCCAGGCTGCGCCGTGGCGGGATCTCGACCACCGGGTCGTGATCGACCCCGAAGCGGTCGTGGATCTCCCGGGCGAGACTCGCGGCGATCTGCCGCTTCAAGGGGCCGAGCATGGCCGGCGGAGTCTACCCCAGGCACCCGGGCCGCCTCCGGCCGCGGCGGCGGTCTGCTGATATGATCTCGGGACGCGGCGCCGGGGCGCAAACACGGCGCGAATACGGACCCTCAACGGATCGGAACATGGCGGAAGCGCGCACCGAGAACCGGATCGTCATCTCGATGAACAACACCTCCCTCGAGCTCGTCGAGGGGGACATCACCGAGCTCGACGTCGAGGCGATCGTCAACCCGGCCAACGAGAAGCTGGTCCTGGGCGAAGGAGTCGCGGGCGTCATCAAGCGCAAGGGGGGACCGTCGATCCAGGACGAGTGCCGGCGCATCGGCACCACCCCGACCGGCACGGCCGTGATCACCGGCGCCGGCAAGATGAAGTTCAAGCACATCATCCACGCCGTCGGCCCGAAGATGGGCGAGGGCGACGAGGACCGCAAGCTCTCCTCCGCGGTGCGCTCCTCGCTCGCGCTCGCCGACCGCCACGGTCTGAAGTCGGTCGCCATCCCGGCGATCTCGACCGGCAACTACGGCTTCCCGATCGAGCGCTGCGCGCGCATCCTGCTGACCGAGGTGCACCGCTACCTGCAAGGGGGCACCAAGCTCGAGCGGGTGATCGTCGTCCTCTACGACGCGCCGACCTGGAAGGCCTTCGCCCGCGAGCTGCGCCGCGGTTTCCGCTGAGCCACCGCCCGG
>WYBK01000207.1 GCA_011525905.1 Acidobacteriota bacterium | reverse complement strand
TCGGCCGCGGTGCCGACCGTGCAGGCCAACGTCGCCGACAAGATCTACCTGTCGAGCTTCACACCGCTCAACAACGAGTCGATCTGGCCCGGCCGGATCGACGCCTTCCTCAAGCCCCTGCCGCTCGACGAGGCTGGACTCCCCGACCGCACCCAGGCCTGCGGCGTCTCGGGCACCTCGGACTGCTGGCTCTGGGACGCCGGCGACTCGCAGCTCGCCTGGAACGGCGAGGCGGGCTACGCGCCCGTCGGGCTCCTGACCCAGGCGCCGCTCGCGGAGGACATCGTCGACGGCGACAATTCGACGCTCAAGATCGGGCTGGGCCAGAACGAGCGGCGTGTCTTCTTCGGCCTGCCCAACGACAGCGCGGTCGCCGGCAAGCGCCAGTACTTCCAGTTTCCGGCGGTCGAGGCAGAACAGAACGAGTTCGAGTGGGCCTGGAATCTGTCGCCCGACGCCGCGGACGATGCGGCGAACCTCATCACGATCACCGCGAACGTGAAGTTCACGCTCCAGCAGAAGCAGGGCATCATCGACGACCCGGTGACCGGCGCGGAAACCCACGTCCAGTACTTGATGGGCGATATCTTCCATGCCGACCCTGGCCTGCTCGACCAGCCCGAGAACTTCGACTTCTACACCAAGGACCCCTATCGCAACACCGCCCTCTGCGGCCAGTCGATCGAGCAAACCAACCAGCGCAATCCCCCGGTCTCTTACCGCTACTTCGCCGATCGACACGCTTGCCGGCGGAAGATCCTGTTCGCGGCCTCCAACGACGGCCAGCTCCACGCCTTCGACTCCGGCATCTTCGAGGGGACGGATTGCAAGTTCCCCGTCACGGAAGACCGCGACAGCGATGGCCAGCCCGACGGCGACGGCGACCCGATCGACGGGAGCTTCGACAACGGCACCGGCAAGGAGATCTTCTCCTTCATCCCTGCGACGATGATGCCCGTCGTCCGGGAGCTGGTCACCGAGACGAACCTGGCGGACTCGGGCATCTGGGGTGTCGACGGCACCGTTCGGATCGCGGACGTCTTCATCGATCCCGCACCGACCGCCGGCGTGCCGACCTGCACCGACCGGCAGTGGCGCACGATCCTGATCGGCGGCTACCGGGAAGGGGGGCCGGGCTACTACGCGCTCGACATCACGCAGCCCGACCTGATCGACGACGCAACGAACGTCCCTGCGCCGCTCGGTGGCGACGCCGGCTACGTGCCTTCGTGCACCGAGGGAGCGAATGGCTGCGGACCGCTTCCCTTCCCGGCCAAACTCTGGGAGTTCCAGGACCTGACCGACGAGGACGGCTCCAGCGCCGCGGACCTGGGCGAGAGCTGGAGCCGGCCGGTGATCGAGCGGTTGCGCGTCTGCACCGCCGACTGCGGCACCGACGTCCAGCAACTCGAGGACCGCTTCGTGGCGATCTTCGGGGGCGGGCTGCCGACCTCGCCGGCCCATGGCGTGAGCGACACGGTGGGCAACTGGCTCTACATGGTCGATGTCGAGACCGGAGAGATCCTCTACAAGCGTGGCGGCGTCGCCCGGGTCGGCGCGACCGACTCGATCGTCGGCGCGGTTCCCGCCGATATTGCTACCGTCGACTTCAACGGCAACGGGTACATCGACACGATCTACTTCGGCACGACCGCCGGCTACCTCTACAAGGTCGACCTGGGCGAGGGGCCGTTCGAGCTCGATATCGAAGGCCGCATTGCCGACCCTGACGGTGAAGAAGGGCGCTACGATCCGTTCCAGGTGTTCTGGACCGAGGGGCGCCCGATCTACTTCGAGCCGACCGCCATCTACCTGCCCAAGCTGCGTGCGCTGGGCATCGCCTTCGGCACCGGCGATCGGTGGGACCTCTGGTCTTTCAATGGCCAGGAGGGGCGCTTCTACGTCATCGCCGACCTGAACTGGACCGACGCCAACCGCGACGGCGTCGTCGATTCTGTCTGCGGCGGCTGCCCTCAGCCATTGACCGAGTCGGTATACCAAGCGATCGGGCTGGACGATGCCTTCGACCCGCTCGCCCCGCCGCCCGACTATCTGCTCGACACGAGCGACTCGACACCGGGGTGGTTCATCCGGCTGACCGCCGACGACCGTGTGATCACCGAGGCGTTCTCGCTATCGGGCGTGACGATCTTCACGGCCTACGCGCCTCGACAGACGGAAGAAGAGGGCGTCTGCGCCCTGGGTGGAGAGAGTAAGATCTTCGTCGTGGGCACGGCCAACGCCATCGGCTACGCGCGTGCCGCCGGCTCGACCACACGGACGCGCTACACGACCGCGCCGACCTTCACGACGGCGCCCTTCGTCGAGCAGAGCTCGACGCAGAACGAGCCGCACGGTCCGGGCGGCGATCCGGACGCCGGTCCGCCTCTCTGCGGAACGGCCGAGCTGTTGCAAGTGCGCGAGGAGCTCAAGGGGCTCTTCCCGCCGAGCTGCCGGTTCGCCTTCTACAACAAGAACATCGAGACGGTCCGGTCGGACACCGGGCTGATCTGCATCGCGCCCGTGCCGGTCTGCATCGAGCAGCACAACTGGAAGGAGTTCTGATGCCGCGCGGACTCGGAAGCCGCCTCCTGACGTTCGCCGCCGTCGCGCTCGCCGCGGCGGCGGCGCCCGCCGCCGCCGACTGGCTCGTCACCCGGGACGGCGCGCGCATCGAGACGAAGGGTCCCTGGAAGGTCGAGGGGCGCCGGATCGTCTTCACCGCGCCGAACGGCACGCTCTCGGCGATCGCCGCGGCCGAAGTCGACCTCGACCGCTCGGCGGCCGAGACCGAGCGCGTCCGCCTGGCCGCCGTGGCGCCGCCGCCGCCCGAGCCGGAGAAGCGCGAGCCGGTGCTACGGCTGACCGAGAAGGACCTGCCTCCGGTCCAGCTCACCCCGGAGGGAGAGGAGGCGCCCGCCGCCGCGGCTCCCGCGTCGCCGCTCGAGGTCGTCTCCTGGGAGCGCACCGAGAACCCGGCCACGGACGGCGTCGAGATCTTCGGCACCCTGCGCAACAACGGCCCCAATGCGGTCACTTCGCCGACCCTGCTGGTCACCTTGCACGACGAGGACGGCGGTCTGATCGCGACCGCCGACGCCACGGTCAACGCCGGCGCCGTCCCGCCCGGCCGCACCGCCAACTTCCGCGCCGCCTTCCCCGGCGTCGTCGACTTCGCCGAGGCGCGCTTCGATCCGCGCGGCAACGTCTACGCCACGGCGCCGCCGGACAGTGGCGAGGAGGACGAGGAGGGGCTGCCGGTCGAAGAGCCGCTCGCACCGGTAGGCGGCCAGGAGCCGACCGACCAGGAGCTCTACGAGAGCGACGAGGAGGCGCCGCCGACCGCCTGACCGCTCGGCTCGTCCGCTCCTTCCCGAGAGGCCGGCCCCGTGCCGGCCTCTCGTGCGTCCGGCGAACCGGTCAGCCGCGGTACTTCGGATAGCCCTCGAGGTCGAGCTCGCGCACCCGGCGGAGCAGGGTGCGGTAGGAGAGGCCGAGCGCCGCGGCGGCGCGCCGCTTGTCCCCCCCGGCCTCGGCCAGCGCGCGGCGCAGCCGCTCGCTCTCGCTCGCGGCCTCGCCGACCGCCGCGGCGCCCGCGGCGGCGAGCTGCTTGAGCTCCGCCAGCCCGACCCGCGCTCCCGGATGGAGGATCACCGCGCGCTCGAGCAAGTTGGCGAGCTGGCGGACGTTGCCCGGCCAGGCGGCGCCCTCGAGCCAGGCGAGCGCCTCGGGCGCGAGCTGGGGGGGCGCGACGCGGTGGCGTGCCGCCACCTCGCCGAGCAGGTGCCGCGCCAGCCGCGGCAAGTCGCTCGCGCGCTCGGCGAGGCTGGGCAGGGCGATCGGGAAGATCTCGAGCCGGAAGAGCAGGTCGCGCCGGAACTGCCCGGCCTCGGCCATCGCCGCGAGGTCGCGGTTGGTCGCGGCGACGACGCGCGCGTCGGCGGCGAGCGTCTCGCCGCCGCCGATCCGCTCGAAGCCGCCGCCGTCGAGCACGCGCAGCACCTTCGCCTGCACGGCGAGCGGCAGCTCGCCGATTTCGTCGAGGAAGATCGTGCCGCCGCGCGCCAGCTCGAAGCGGCCGGGGCGCCGCCGGTCGGCGCCGGTGAAGGCGCCGCGCTCGTGGCCGAACAGCTCGTTCTCGATCAGCGACTCGGGAATCGCCGCACAGTTGACCGCGACGAACGGGCCGGCGCGGCGCGCCGACAGGGCGTGCAGCGCGCGCGCGAACAGCTCCTTGCCGGTGCCCGAGGCGCCGGTCAGGAGCACCGTCGACTCGGTCGGCGCCACCCGCTCGAGCAGGCGCAGCGCGGCGCGCAGCCGGGGGTGGGCGCCGACGATCGGCGGCGCGCCCGGCGCGCGGAAGACCTCGGGCTCGGGCGCGCGACGGGTCAGCTCGTCGACCATGCGCTCCAGCCGCTCGATCTCGACCGGTTTCTCGAGGAAGTCGGTGGCGCCGAGCTTCATCGCCTCGACCGCCGCGGCGACGGTGCCGAACGCCGTCAACACCACGACCGGCAGGTCGCTGTCCTGGGCGCGCACGGCCGCCAGGACATCGAGCCCACTGCCGCCGGGCAGCTTGAGGTCGGTCAGCACCAGGTCGACCCCCCCGCCGGCGAGCGCCGCGCGCGCCGGCGCGACGTCCTCGGCCTCGACCACCCGGTGTCCGGCCTCGCCGAGCGCGCGCGCCAGCATCCGGCGCAGCGGCTCGCGGTCCTCGACCAGCAGGATGCGCGCCCCGGCCCCGCTCACGCCACACCTTCACGAGCTCGCCGCACGGCGTCGGCGAGCACCCCGTCGTCCTCGGCGTCGACCGTGCGCAGGTCGAGCAGCAGCCTTCCCCCTTTGAGGTAGCCGACCACCGGCGGCTCGCCAGCGCGCAGCCGTGCGGCGAGCTCGTCGCTGCCCGGCAGCGCCAGCGCCTCGCCGGGGATCGGCGACTCGGGCGCCGCGCCACCGCCGACGAAGGCGTCGGCCGGGACGATCGCGGCGGCGAGCCGCGCCGCCATCCGCTCGAGCCGGGCGCGATGCGCCGCCGGTTCCGGCCAGAGCCGGTCGAGCGGCAGCGGCTCGCCCGCCAGGTGGCGGCGCAGCACGCCGTCGAGCGCCGCGGCGCGCAGCCGGTCGAGCCGCATCGCCCGGTAGAGCGGATGGCGCCGGCAGCGCTCGACGAGCTCGGCGCGCCCGGCGAGCAGCCCCGCCTGCGGGCCGCCGAGCAGCTTGTCGCCGCTGCCGCAGACCAGGTCGCAGCCGGCCGAAAGCAGCTCGCTCCAGCTCGTCTCGGCGGCGAGCTGCGGCTCCGGGCGGGGGCGCACCAGGCCGCTACCCTCGTCGCACAGCAGCGGCAATCCCCGCGCGCGGGCGAGACCGGCGAGGTCGGCCGGCGAGGCCTCGGCGACGAAGCCGCTCACCCGGTAATTGCTGGCGTGGACCTTCAGCAGCAGCGCGGTCGCCGGGCCGATCGCCCTCTCGTAGTCGGCAAGGTGCGTCCGGTTGGTGGTGCCGACCTCGACCAGCCGCGCGCCGGCGGCGGCGAGGATCTCGGGGATGCGGAACGAGCCGCCGATCTCGACCAGCTCGCCGCGCGAGACCACGACCTCGCGGCCGGCGGCGAAGGTCGCGAGCGCGAGCACCAGCGCCGCGGCGTTGTTGTTGACGGCGATCGCCGCCTCGGCGCCGGCGAGCGCGGCGACCAGCGCGGAGACGCGGCCGGCGCGATCCCCCCGCCGGCCAGTCGCGAGGTCGATCTCGAGGTCGCAGGAGGCGGTGACCAGCTCCGGCAACCGCGCCGCCACTTCGCGCGGCAGCGGGGCGCGACCCAGGTTGGTGTGGAGCAGCACGCCGGTCGCGTTGAGCACGCGGCGCAGCGGACGGCCGAGCTCGGCTTCGAGCGCGCGCGCGATCTCGTCCGGCAGCGCCGCGACCTCGTCGGCCGACGGCGGCGCTCCTTCGCCGGCGAGGCGCCGCCGCAGCCGGTCGAGCGCCCGGCGCGCCTGGACGCGCACCGGCTCGCGCCCGTAAGATGCCTCGAGGCGGCGCACCAGCGGATCGGCGAGCAGGCGATCGACCGCCGGCAGCCGGCGGCGGGGATCGGCGCTGGTCGCTTCGCTCATGGGTAGCCTCGACGATTCTAGGAGAAGGCGACGCTGGATCCCACCCGGAAGAGCTCCGAGCAGCTGCGCGCGGCGCTCCAGCGCACCGCGCCGCAGGCCGCCGACGCGCCGGCGCCGCAGCTCGACCGCGCCATCGACAGGCTCGCGCGGGCGATCGAGCGCTACAAGCTCGAGTGCGACAAGTTCCTCAACGGCGCCACCCAAGTGCTGCCCGAGGAGGCGCGCGCCGCGATCGCCCGCGACCTGCGCGCGCTGCGCCAGGAGAGTGGCCTCGACGTCGCCGAGTCGTTCCGTCTGACGACCCTCGAGGCGCGCTTCAACGTGATCGGCGAGCGCTTCGGCCGACTGCTGCGCGGGCGGGAGGAGGGGCGCTCGCCGGTGCCGCGGGCCGCCGCGGCGCCGGCCGCGCCGCGCCACGACCCGGCCGCCGGCGTCGTGCTCGACCGCCGGCTCGACGCGAGCGCGGTCGAGGCGCTGTTCGCGGGTTTGGCGAGCGGCGGCGCCACGCGGCTCGACCTCGACAGCTTCCGCGGCTACCTGGCGCAGCAGCTCGAAGCGATTCGCGCGAAGACCGGCTCGGAGGCGGTGCAGTTCCGGGTCGCGGAAGAGGATGGCAAGCTCAAGCTCAAGGCCAAGCCGGTCGGCCCGTCGGGTTGACGGCGCCGGCCGCGGAAAGGACTCCCTCGTGAAGATGCTCCCACTCGTGCCCGCCGCGCTCGTCCTCTCGGCGCTCGCCGGCCTCGCCGCGCTCGCGCCCGCCGCCGCGCCGACTCCCTACAACCTCGACCGGGCGGTCGAGGCGCAGAACCAGCTCGCCCTCGAGCGTCCCGACGACCCGGCGGTCTGGAACGACCTGGGCAACCTGCTCACCCTGCGACCCGAGCTCGAGAAGGCCGAGAGCGCTTACCGGCGGGCGATCGAGCTCGACCCCGAGGACCCGACGCCGCGCTTCAATCTGGCGCTGCTGCTCGACCGGCGCGGCGAGCGCCTCGCCAGCTTCCGCGAGCTCAAGCGCGTGCTCGAGCTCGACCCCGGGCACGCTTGGGCGCACTACCAGATCGGCGTCCACTACCACCGCTGGAAGGTCGACCCGCTCGCCGAGCGCGCCTACGCGCGCGCCTTCCGGCTCGACCCGACGCTCGCGGACGCGCGCAAGAACCCCCAGGTGCTCGACAACGAGCTGGCGACGCGGGCGATGCTGCGGGCCCACGGCCGCGCGGGCGAGGACCTGCTGCCGCCCCGCACCTACCAGGAACCGGCGCGCATCGCCGGCCTGATGATCGACGCCCCCCGGGGCGCGGCGCGCGAGCCGGAGGCCAGCGGCGAGGCCGGCGGCTATGCGCGCCTGGCGGGCGGCGGTACCGCGGCGCCGGCCGCCGCGGCGCCGCAGAGCGACGAGCAGCCGGCAGAGGTCGAGGCGAAGACGCTGACCGCGCGCGATCTCGAACCGGGGCGCAGCGTCAACCAGGTGACGGCGCCGGGCGGCGCAGTGATCGGCGGCGCCGTCGGCGCGCCGGCGCGCGGCACCGCCACGACTCCGGGGGCGCGCACGCCGCGCACCTTCGGCGGCCGCGTCCGGCCGACGCCGGGCAACCAGCCGACGCCGCCCGCCGCGGGTGGCCCCGCGGGCGGGCCCGGCTTCACGCCGGGCAACGACTCGACCGGCCGGCTCGAGCTTCGCCTGCTGCCGCCCGAAGCCGCCGCGGCCGGCTGAGCGCCTTCATTCCCGCGCCCGGGCCCTCGCGCGCAGTCCGAGCCCGTCCCGCCGCGCGAAGAGCAGCGTCGGCGCGCCGAACAGGCCGTCGCCGGCGACGAAGGAGAGGTCGCGCGCCACGCCGGCGAGCCCGGCGAAGAGCGCGCCGAGCTCGCCGTGCAGCTCGACGACGCCGAGCGCGCCGGCCGCGCGCCCCCTTTCCAACCGGTAACCCGAGGCCGGCACCCGGAAGCGCAGGGTCGCCGGCTCCCAGGTCACGCCCCCCTCGGCCTCGATCAGGTAGGCGCCCGCGCGCACGCTCTCCACCAGGTCGCTCGCCGCCACCGCCGGCTCGGGGGGCAGGAAGAGCTGCGTCGGGGCGCGCCGCGGCAGGTCGCGCCAGCTCGCCCGGCGGGCGCAGCCGGGCAGCTCGACGCCGGGCGCCTCCCAACGCGCGAGCAGCGGGCGCACGAGGCGGCCCTCCTCCACCAGGACGGACTCCCCGGTCGGCACTCCCTCGCCGTCGAACGGGACGGCGAGCACGCCCGCCGGATGCCGGCCGTCGTCGACCAGGCGCCAAGGGCGGGCGCCGATCCGCCCCTCGGCATCGGCGAGGGGCGCCAGGCGCTCCGCCGCGCCGGCGCCGGCGAGCAGCGGCGCGAGCGACTCGACCAAGCGGGCGGCGAGCGGCGCCGCGACCACCACCTCGGCGGCGTCCGGCACCGCTGCGCCGCCGCGGCGCGCGTGCAGCCGGTCGACCGCGCGACGCGCGACCGCGAGCGGCTTGACGCCGCGCAGCGAGCGCTCGATCCGCTCGAGCAGGCAGAGGTCGCCGTCCTGCTCCACCTCGAGCCGCAGGGTCGCCGCCCGCATCCGCACGCCGGCCTCGATGCCGCGGGTCGAGACGAGCGCCGACTCGCTCGAGCCCTCCTCGAGGCGCGCGGCGGCGAGCCGGGCGCCCGGGCGCTCGCGCGCGATCTCCCGTTCGATGCCGTCGAGGAGCGCCCAGGCCTCCGACTCCGATGCGAGCGGCTCGTCGAGCTCGCGCGCGGGCTGGAAGGGAGCGGCGGCTCGGGGAGCCGGCAGCGCGAGCGGGTGGGGCGTGGCCGGGAAGGGGTCGAGCCGCTCGGGCAGCTCGCCCGAGCCGGCGACGAAGCCGGAGCGCGCGAGGTCGCCCGCGCGCACCGCCCACCCCCGCTCCTCGGCCAGCTCGACGCTCTCGCCGGTCGCGCCGCGCTCGTAGCGGCGGCTCCGCCCCCGCTTCTCGAAGACCTCGACCTCGCCCGGCAGCCGCCGCCGCAGTGCCTCGGCGAGCGCGCGCGCTCGGGGCGAGGGCGTCACGGGCGCACCTCGAGGCCGGCGACCACCAGCGCCGGCACCGTCGCCCAGACCGGCCGGCGCTCGTTCGCCTTGGCGCACCAGCCGGCGCCGGCCGCCTCGGCCTGCCGTCCGATCGCGACGATGCCGCCCAGCAGCTCCGCGACCCGGGTCGCCAGGGTGAAGGGGCCGACGGCCTCCGTCGGCGCGCCGCCGCGGATCCGCCGGGCGCAGGGGACGTGCAGGCGAACCTCGCCGCTGCGCGGATCGAGACGGCCGGCGTCGACCTCGCCCACCCAGAGCCCCCCCTCGGCCAGGGCGAAGAGGCGCTCCGCGGTCTCCTCGCCCGGCGTGAGCTCCAGGTGGTAGGTGCGCGGGCGGGGCGGCGCGTGCCGGCCGGCGCGAAAGCCGGCGCCGGCGGCGAGCGCCTCCGATCCGGCGGCGGCGCGCCGGTCGGCGAGCGGCTGCTCGACCCGGCCGGCGCGCAGCAGCCAGCGACGCTCGACCGGCACCCCCTCGTCGTCGCTCGCCCGCTCGGCGCCCTCCGGCGCACGCCGCGGGTCGTCGAGCACGTCGAGCGCCGCGGGACCCAGGGCGCGGCCGATCGCCGCCTCGGCGCGGCCGCCGAGCGCGAGCAGATCGGCCTCGAGGGCGTGCGCCACCCCCTCGTGCAGCACGACCGCCGCCGCCTCCGGCGAGAGCAGCAACGGCGGCCGCCCGGCCGCAGGAGGCGGCGCGTCGCGGGCGCGGAAACGGGTCACCAGGGCGCGCGCCAGCCGCGCCGCGGCGTCGGCGTCGAGCCGCGGAGCGAGACCGCCGGTCCGCCCCCAGGGGAGCTCGACCTCGAAGCTCGCGAAGCGCTCCCGCTCCGGATCCGGGACCCAGCGCGGGCCGACCACCTGCAGGTCGCGCCGGTGCCAGCGCATGGTGAGCCGGAAGGGGAAGGCGGCGAGGTGGCGGCGCAGCGCCCGCTCGAGCTCCCCGGGGAAAGCGGCGAGCTCGGCGCGCGGCAGCTCGGGCGCGTAGGGCGGAAGCGCGAGCTCGGGCTCGGCGAAGGCGGGCGGCAGCGCGCGCGCCACCTGGCGCAGCGCGTCGGCCAGCTCGCGGCCGCCGATCCGGTCACGCGCCGCGCTCCAGGCTCGGCGGCCGCGCACCAGGCGGACGGCCAGCCCCTCCTCGAACCGCTCGCGCAGACCGACGCGCGCCTCGGGCGGCGGTAGCTCGAGCTCGGCGCGCCGCTCGAAGTAGACCTCCGCCAGATCGTCGGGACCGTCGGCGACCGCGGCCAGAGCGCGCGCGATCGCCGCGGCCGGCAGGCCGGCGAACGGCGGCGTCCCGCTCTCGCGCGCCACGCGCCGGCTCCCTAGCGCGCGAGCGGCTCGACGCGCAGCGTCGTGCCCGCGCCCCGCGCGCT
>WYBK01000206.1 GCA_011525905.1 Acidobacteriota bacterium | reverse complement strand
TTTCCATCGTCAGCGCCCTGCTCGCCGAGCCGAGGCGCGAAGGAGAGCCCCCGATGTCGACCACCGCTCACGCCGCACCCTCCATTCCGGGTTACACGCTCGGCACCCCGACCGTGCCGCGCTCGCCCCTCTCGATGGAGGAGCTCGCGCTGCTCCAGAAGACGGTCCTCTTCACCGAGGAGGACGTGAAGTACCTGCGGCTCTCGGGCGAAGTTCTCGCCGGCCAGGAGGAGGCGGTGCTCGACGTCTGGTACGGATTCGTGGCCTCGCACCCGCACCTGGTCTACTACTTCGGCCGCAAGGCCGACGGCCAGCCGGACGGCGAGTACCTGGCCGCCGTCCGCAAGCGGTTCGCGCGCTGGATCCAGGACACTGCGGCGGCCAACTACGACCAGGCGTGGCTCGACTACCAGTACGAGATCGGCCGGCGCCACCACCGGACCGCGAAGAACCGCACCGACGGCGCTCCGAGCGTCGACAACATCAGCTATCGCTACCTGCCGGCGTTCATCTACCCGATCACCGCGACGCTGAAGCCGTTCCTCGCCAAGAAGGGGCACGGCGCGGAGGAGGTGGAGAAGATGCACCAGGCGTGGCTGAAGTCCGTGATCCTCCAGGTCACGCTCTGGAGCCAGCCGTACATTCTCGACGGCGACTTCTGAGATCGATTCGGAATCACGGCGGAGCGTCCGGTCGCGGTCGGACCGGATCTTCGCCGGCTCCGCGCCGGTCCGAGACTCGGGGCGCTGGGTCGAGGCCGCGGGCGGGTAGCGTGTCGAGATCGACCGGTCCCGGGCTCGCCACCGCTCCCGGAAGCCGGATACCGACCTCGAGGCCCCGACCCTGCGGTCCGTTGCCAAGCGTGATCGAGCCGCCGTGCACCTCGACGATGCGAGCGACGATCGAGAGGCCGAGCCCGCTGCCGCCCCCGCGTCCGGGCAGGCGATGGAAACGGTCGAACACGCGCTCGCGCTCCGCCTCGGGGATCCCCGGCCCGTCGTCGACGACGCGAAGCGCGACCCGATCGCTCTCCCGCCCGAGCTCGATTCGCACTTCGCCGCCCGGTCTTCCGTGCCGGACAGCGTTCTCGAGCAGGTTGGCGACGAGCGTCGCCAACAGTGGACGGTTGCCCGAGACCCGGATCGTCCCCGAGCCCTCCCGAACGAATCGCACTCCGCGCGCCGTGGCCTCCTGGGCGAGCGCTGCCAGCTGCTCGTCGATCACCAGCTCCAGGTCGACCTCCTCGAAGCCCTGAGCGGCGTCGGGCTCGAGGCGCGCGAGCGTCAGGAGCTGACGCACCAGGTGGGTCAGCCGGTCGGTGCCGCGAACGACCTGACCGAGGGCGTGCGCGCGCTCCTCCGGCGTCCGGGCCCCCAGCGCCACCTGGGCCTGCGTCTTCAAAGCTGCGAGCGGGGTCCGCAGCTCGTGGGCGGCGTCGGCGGTGAAGCCCCGCTCGAGCTCCAGCCGCCGCCGCAGCCGCTCGAGAAGCCCGTCCAAGGCGCCAGCGAGCGGCGCGAGCTCGCTCGGTCTCGGCTCCGCGGCGAGGGGCGCGACGTCGTCCACGCGGCGCTTCGAGAGCTCGGTCGCAAGGTGATGCAAGGGACGGATTCCCGCCGTCGTAGCCAGCCACAGGAGCAGCCCGAGCACGGGGAGCGCGATCCCCATCGGCACGAGCATGTTGCGCGCCACGGTCGCCGCCAGGCTGGCGCGCAGGTCGGCGCGCTGGCAGATCTGAGCCTCGATTCCTTCGTCCGGATCGGCCAGGACCAGGACCCGCCAGCGGTTGCCGTCGAGCTCCCGATCGAAGAAGCCCCGCGCGCCGAGGGGCACGATCGGGTCGCGGGGCAGGTCGCGCGTCGACTGGTAGAGGAGCCGGCCGTCGACGGACCAGATCTGGAAGTGCAGGCTCTGCTCGTAGCGGTGATCGCTCTCGGGGCTCTCCTCGATCGGATGCTCACCGGTGTGCCTGAGCTCATCTCCGAGCTCCCCCTCGAGCTCGACCCCATGGTCCTCCCCGAGTTCGTCCGCGGCTCGCTCCAGCACGATACGACCCGCTTGCGCCAGCTGCGCGTCGAACAGCTCGGCCAGCTCGCGGCGCGCATCGACGTAGCTCCACGTGATCGCGACCAGCCAGCAGAGTACCGTGGCGCCCAGGAGCAGCAGGAGCAGCCGGGCGCGGATCGAGACGACTCGCGGAGCTCCGCTCATGGCGTCTTCGTGCGCCGCCCCATCGAATAGCCGACGCCGCGCACGGTGCGGATTCGATCCGCGCCGAGCTTGCGGCGGAGGTTGTGGACATGGACCTCGACGGCGTTGCTCGCGACCTCGTCCCCCCAGCCGTAGAGATGATCTTCCAGGCGCCCGCGCGAGAGGACCTCGCCGGGGTGCGCCATCAGCTCGTGGAGCACCGCGAACTCACGCGGTGAGACCTCCACCTCCCGGCCGCCGAGCTTTACCGTGTGGGCCGCGGGGTCGAGGGCCAGGTCGCCGTCGCGTAACTCCGGCTCGCCCCTTCCGGATCCCCGGCGCACCAAGGCTCGCAAGCGCGCGAGGAGCTCGCCGAGATCGAACGGCTTGACGAGGTAGTCGTCGGCGCCGTGATCCAGCCCGGCGATGCGATCGGTGACCGTGTCGCGGGCGGTGAGGATGAGCACCGGAGTCGAGTCGCCCACGGCTCGCCGGCGCTTCAGGAGATCGAGGCCGCCGATGCCCGGCAGGCCGAG
>WYBK01000205.1 GCA_011525905.1 Acidobacteriota bacterium | reverse complement strand
TCGGCAGCTCGCCCGCTTCGGTCTCCTTCGTCGCCATGACCATGACCATGAATCGCATCGTCCCCTCCGGTTTCCGCCTGGTGTCCGCGGCCGCGCCCGCGGCGGCCCCGACGTTACGACGAACGAGGCCGGTCCGATTCGACACGAGCCGCGAAGAGAGCGCGATTCGGTAGCCCCGAGCGGCTCGCCCCGCTGGCGCCGCGCTCGCATGTCGGCTCGACCCGACCGCTCGCGGAGGCTCCTAGTCTTCGTTCTCGTGCCGCGGCTTCGTCGCGAGGAAGACCTGGCGCCAGTGCTCACGCTCGTCGGCGTGGGGGGCGGGCTTGCCGGCGGCGGACTCGGCGGCGCGGGCGGTGGCGCGGCGGGGGGCGGCGGGGCCCGTGCGGGCGATCCTGCGCGCGAAGGCGGAGGCGGACTCGACCCGGGCGCCCAGGGCGCGGCAGCGGCGGGCGAGCGCGCGGTCGGCGGTGACCACGATCCAGGCGCTCGCGGCGACTCTCGGGTCGGCGCCGAGGCGGGCGACGATCGCGTCGTCGGCCGAGCGGGCGCCGCTCCACTCGACCTTGAGCGCGCCGTAGGCGGCGGCGACCTCCGGGCGGGGCGGGCCGTCGAAGAGCAGCGTGACGGCGCCCCGCTCGCGCGCCCAGGGGAGGAGCGCGGCGACCACGCTCGCCGGGTCGCGCGCGCCGGCCGCGCCGCCGAGCACGCCCCCCAGGTTCGAGCCGTCGACGAGGTAGGGCATCGCGACCTCAGGCGCTCGCGGCGCGCAGGCCGGCCTCGGGTCGGGAGTAGGTCGCCGCCAACCGCACCCCGTCGGCCATCGCGAGCTCCCCCCGCTCGATCCGATAGCCGCGCGCCGGCGCGTCGTCGAGCGCCAGCGCGGGCGTCAAGAGCGCGGCGAAGAGAACGAGCGCAGACAGCGACCAGCGATTCGACAGACGGCTCATGAGGCGCGCTCCTTCGACCAGAGGGCGGGGCGCGGCACGGGGCAGGCGAGGATCCGGTCGGGGCCGGCCCGCTCGATGCTGACCAGCGCTCGCGAGCTCCACTCGCCGCACATCGACCCAGCCCGCTCCGCAGCCGCCCGACTCAGCGTCCATCCCAGGGTAAGTCCCAGCGCCTGGAAGATGACACACCCCTTGACGGACTTGAGAGCGCTTCTCACAATCAACGTGCAGCGCTGAATGGACGGACTCGGGGAAGCAAGGGAGTGCTGGTGTCGAGACTCGAGCGTCGGCTTCGCAACTGCCTTTCCATCGTTCGGCCCGCGCGACCCGGCAGGGCCGCGGCCCGCCACTGCACTCTCGCCCTGCTGAGCCTGCTCTGCTCCGCGGCGGCTGCCTTCGCGGATGCGAAGCGACTCGAAAGCTCGCCGGCGGGCCGGGACACGGCGGCGGGGCAGCCCTGTCTCCGGCTGGGAGAGCGTCTATCGCTTCCCGGGGACCTCGCGAATCCGAGGGACCTGCGCTGGTCGGGCGAGCGCGAGATCGTCGTCTCCGATTCGGTGGCCGGGGTCTTCGCCCTGAAGCTGGGCGGTATCGAACCGGCCCGTGAGACGTCGGGGGCACGGGCGGGCGAGCAACTGGTCGCGGCCTCTCGCGAAGGCAACCAGATCTGGATCCCCTGGGAGCTCGCGCGCTCGCAGAGCCATCTGGCGGTCGGGGGCGCGGTCCACGAGCTCGGTTGGCGCGTGGCCGGCGGGGCGCCGCGAGTCGGCGTCGACGGCAAGGCACCCTACGAAACGGTGTTCGACCTCGATCTGCGAGAGTCCCGGCTGCTCGTTCTCGGCGCCCGTTGGGAGGAACCGACGCGCGACGGGTTCGTCGCCGACGGCGCGCTCGCCTGGGTGGGGGATCTCGCTCGCGGGCACGATGCGTTGCGCCCCACCTACTTTTCGAGTCAGGGCAAAGGTGCGAAGAACGCGGCCAACTGCATCCTCGCCGGCCTCGGCCGGGCCCGCTTCCTCGACGACGGCGGCTACCTGATCGTGCCGCAGTTCGAAGACGGGATCTACCTCTACGGCGCCGATGGCCGCCTGGCGAGGACTTGGAAAGGGGCCGAGCTCGGTCTCGATGTCGGGTGCGAAATGTCCAAGCAGGAGGCCGAGCGCCTGGCGCTCGAGGAGTCGGCCCGCTGGGGCTGGGTCAACGCGCGACGGACCGTCGACGAGATCCTGCCGACGCCGGAGGGCTTCGCGCTCTTCGTTCGCCGGGTCGGCCCGCAGGGCACTTCCTGGTCGCTCGAGCGCGTCTCCCGTGATGGCGGCGTCGCGAACTGCCAGCTCCCCCTGACCTCCTCCTCTCCGCACGCCCATCTGCGGGCGGACGTGCGCAACGGCGAGCTCGCGCTGCTGCTCTTCACGCTCGAGCGGGATGTCGCGCCGTCGAGCGGCCTGCCGGCTCTCGTTCTGGGGAGCTGGCCATGATCTTCTCGGCGGCCCTCCTCCTCGCGGCCACCCTCACGGAGGCGCCGCCCGTCGTCCAACACTGGCGCCTGCTCGTCGGCGAGGAACGCGTCGCCGCCTTCGACGGCGAGGCAGCGCCGTCGGCGAGCGTGACCGCGGGCGCGACCGGGGCCTGGGCCTGGCGAGAGGGCGAGCCCCCCCGCCGAGTGGCGGCGCTGGGCCCGACTCCTCGGCTGCCGCCGGCCGGCGAGCTCGAAAGCTTCGAAGTGCGGGTGCGATGGCCGAAGGCGCCTGCGCCCATCGAGGGCGCCGTCGAGCTGGTCGCGGCACCGGTCGCGATGTGGGAGGAGGTGCCGGAGCCGCTCCTACCGCGTGTTTCCGCGGGGCCCGCGGCGGCTCGGATCGAAGTCGTGCGGGAGAGACGAGTCCCCTATCGGGTCCGCCTGCTCGCCGGCCACTGGGGTTCGGCCTGGGCGGATGTTCCGGCCGACCGGATGTCCGCGGAACTGCCGCTCGACGCGGCGCTCGAGCGCAAGCTGCGCGTGCTCGGTGGCGACGGCGCCGAGCTCGGGTTCGCGCAGCTGCACGTTTTCGCGGCGGGCAGCGGCTCGCCCGTCGCGCGCTTCGCGGCCGAGCCGGGTCCGCTCCAGATGGCGGCGCTCCCGAATGCGCGTGGGCTCGCTTGGGTCGTCTCGGCGCCCGGCCACCTGCCGCGCCGGCTGGACCTGCCGGCGGCCGCGCTCCCTTCGGTGCTCCGGCTGGAGCCGAGCTTCGGAGTGCGCGGGCGCCTGGTCGATGCGGCAGGGCGGCCGATCCCGGAGGCCGACATCGCCGGCGCGGCGCCGCTCGCCTCCGCCGGGGCGCTCGAGGTCGTGCGCGAGACGCGCTCCGACGCCGCCGGCCATTTCGAGCTCACCGGCCTGCCCGCCGGAAGCGTCCGGCTGGCGGCGCGCAAGCGGGACTTCGGCTCGCTCGCCGCGACCGTCGAGCTGCCGGCGCGCCAAGAGGGGCTCGATCTGGGCACGATCGTGATGCCACGCGGCGCCAGCCTGCGCGTCCGGGTGCGCGACGCACGAGGGGAGGCGATCTCCGGCGCGAGCGTGCACGCGCGCCCCGAGATCGACGCGCCGGCGCGGACGGACGACACCGGCCTGGCGCTCCTGGCAGGCGCGACGCCCGGCTCCTCGATCGAGCTCGAGATCCGTGCCGAGGGCTATCTCCCCGAGCGCTACCGGGGCCGCGTCGAGGTCGAGCGCGAGGTCGCCGTGGTGCTGCGCGAGGCCTTCTTGCTGCAGGGGCGCTTCCTCGACTCCGATGGAGTTCCGGTCGAAGGGGCGACGGCGCGCATCGCGTCCGGATCGCAGGTCCGAACCGTTCCGGTCGGCGCCCGCGGAGAGCTCGAGATCGAGCTCCCTCCCGGACAAGGTGGCCGCATGACGCTCGCCTCGCCTCGCACGGCGGAGCTCGCCGTCGACTTCGAGCCGGGAGAGGCCGGTGAGGTCCGCGACCTGGGCGATCTCGTGGCACCTTCGAGTCGGCGCTTGATCGGGGCCCTGGTCGACGCCCTTTCGGCGAAGCCGGTCGCCGGCGCGCGGATCCGCGCGCCACGGCCGGACGCTCGCCACCCGATGGAGTCCTGGTTCTTCGGGCGCTGGCTCGAGAGCGGCAGCGACGCCGAGGGGCGCTTCGAGCTCGCGGGGCTCGCCGATCTGCCGGTGCGGCTCCGGATCGAGGCGCCGGGCTACGCGGCGCTCGTTCTCGAGCTCGGTCCGGCCGGCGAGGAGGACGTGACCGACCTGGGGACGATTCCCCTGGCGGCCGGGGCGAGCGTCCTGGTGCGCGTCCCGGACCTGGATCCCGAGATTCCCGAGGCGAGCGTGGAGGTGCGGCTCGATCCGGGCCGCCGGTGGCAGGAGTACGAGATGTCGCGCGCTCCGCTCGTCGCCGGCGAGGCGACGTTCTTCGACGTGGCGCCCGGGCCCGCCCTGGTGACGGCGGTCGCCGGCCGCGAAGTCCTCTGCGAGGCCGAGCTCGTCGTCGAGGCGGGCTCCGAGGAGCCGCAGGAGGTCGAATGCCGCCCGGAGAGCCTCGAGGTCGCCGGGCTCGTACGGGTGGGAGGAGAGCCGAGCGGTTCGGGCACCCTGGTCTGGCTCTCCGACGCGGCTTCCGGCCCCGGCTTCATCGTCGAGTCGGCCGGCCCGCTCGGCGGCGTGCGGAGCGAGATCTTCGGCGGCGGCCGACCGCAGGTGGACGTGGTCGTCTCGCCCGACGGGCGGTTCCTCTCGAGGCGGCTGCGGCCGGGGGGCTGGAACGTCCTCTGGATCGCCGAGGAACGCGGCGCTTCCCGGCCCGTCGCCGTCGAGATCCCCGACCTCGAGGGGAGGTTCGAGGTGGTGCTCGACTTCGCCTCCGGCGAGCTCGAGGGCCGCGTCGTCGATCGCGACGGTTTCCCGCTCGAGGGCGCGACGGTCACCGAGAAGGGCTCCGGTGCGACGACGGTCAGCCGGCAGGACGGGCACTTTCGGCTGCTC
The DNA here is from genome assembly GCA_011525905.1 of Acidobacteriota bacterium. Taxonomy (GTDB): domain Bacteria; phylum Acidobacteriota; class Thermoanaerobaculia; order Multivoradales; family JAGPDF01; genus JACTMI01. The sequence goes on along the minus strand of WYBK01000205.1, from coordinate 5,832 downwards.
GGCCTCGAGCCGGGCGCGCTCGTGGTGCAGGCAGAGAAGGCGGGAGAGCGTTCGACCGCCACCCGGGTCGTGCTCGACCCGGCGGGCACGCCGCCGCCCATCGAGCTTGTCGTGCCCTCGGAGGACGAGCAAGAGAGCGTGCGCGTCGCCGTGGAAGGGGCCGACGGGGGCGCTCTTTCGGGGGCGCTCATCTTCGTGCAGTCGACGCGCGGCGAGACGCGGGTGCTGACGAGCGGCGCGGACGGCAGGGCGACGCTCGAGTTGGAGGAGCCGCTGCCCGAGGCGGTCCGCTTCGCGCTGCTCCAGCCGGGCGCCGGCCTGCTCGGTGGTTGGCTCGACTGGGAGCGGATCGCCGGCACGGAGGTCGTCCTGCGGCCCGCGCCGACTGCGCACCTGCTGGTCCGCTCCGATCGGGAGCGCTCCGCGTTCGAGCTGGGCGGGCCGGAGGGTTGGGACGTCGGCGACCTGCTGCGCCGCCTCGGTCTGCCGTTGGTGATCGAGCCGGGCGCGCCGCTGGCGCTCGCTTCGCTCCCGGAGGGGGACTACCTGCTGCGCACGCCCGGGCGCGATCGAATCCTCACGCTCGTCGCGGGGGAGAACGCGGAAGTCTCGCTCGAGGAGGGCGTGGGACCGTAGCGGTCGGGGTTCGAGCCGTCGACCCGGTAGGGCACGCGGAGTCTCAGGCGCTCGCGGCGCGCTCGCCGGGCTGGTCTTCCCGGTCGCGGCCGCCGAACCAGAGGTGCGCGCGCAGGCGGGCGACGCCGGCGGCCGTGCTCGCGTAGGCGACTGGGATCAGCAGCAACGTGACGAGGGTCGAGGCGGCGAGGCCGCCGATCACCGTGCGCGCGAGCGGCGCCTGGATCTCGGCGCCCGGGCCGATGCCGAGGGCGAGCGGCAGCAGGCCGAGCACCGTCGTCGTCGTGGTCATCAGGATCGGCCGCAGGCGCAGCCGCCCCGCCTCGACCACCGCCTCGCGCGCCGACATCTTCTTCTCGCGGCGCAGCAGGTTGACCGCGTCGACCAGCACGATGGCGTTGTTGACCACGATGCCGACCAGCATCACCAGGCCCATGACGCTCTGCAGGTTGAGCGTCGTGCCGGTCAGCAGCAGCGTCGGCACGACGCCGATCAGCGCCACCGGCACCGCGAGCATGACCACCAGCGGGTCGACGAAGCGCTCGAACTGCGCCGCCATCAGCATGTAGACCAGCGCCAGCGCGAGCAGGATGGCGACCGTGAAGTCGCGCGCCGCCTCTTGCTGCTCCTCGTACTGGCCGCCGTAGTAGAGGGCGTAGCCGTCGGGCAGCTCGAGGTCGCCGAGCGCCGCGCGCACGCCGTCGATGGCTTCGCCCAGCGCCACGCCGCTCTCGAGGCCGGCGGTGACGTAGACCACGCGCTGGCCGTCGACCCGGGTGATCTCGACCGGCGAGCGGCCTCGCCGCCGCTCGACCAGCGTCGAAAGGGGCACCACCGCGCCCGCCGGCGTGCGCAGCGCGACGTTGGCGAGATCGTCGGCGGTGCGGCGGTCCTCGGGCCGCAGCCGCACGACGATCGGGAACTCGTAACCCCCCTCGCGGAAGCGCCCCGCCTCGAGGCCGCCGACGTTGGCCTGCACCGTGCGCGCGACCTCGCCGACGGTCAACCCGAGCTCGGCGATGCGCGCCCGGTCGAAGGCGAGCGCCTCCTCCGGCTCCCCTTCGCGCCGGCTGACGCGCGGGTCGGTCACCCCCGGCACCCGCTCGAGCCGGCGCGCGACCTCGGCGGCGAGCGCGTCGGACTGCGCGAGATCCCAGCCGCGCAGCTCGATCTCGAGCGCCTCCTCGCCCGAGCCCGAGCCGAAGACGCGGCGCAGGATCCAGAGACCCGGGGTGGCCCGCACCCGGATCTCGGCGCCCGGAATCCGGCCGTCGACCGCCTCGCGCAGCCGGTCGGCGAGCTCGCTCGAGCCGAGCGCGCGCCGCTCTTCGGGGAGAAGCTTGAGCTCGATCTCGGCGTCGCCGCCGCGCACCTCGGTGGTGAAGTGCTCGACCGCGCCGGCCGGCAGCGCCGGGCGCACGAGCCCCTCGAGCTCCTCGAGGTAGGCGCGCACGACGGCGAGGTTGGTGCCCTGCGCCATCTCGATCTCGACGTCCATCTCGTCGGCGTCGACCTGCGGCGCCAGCTCGACCGGCAGGAAGGTGAAGCCGACGAGCGCGAGCGCCAGCGCGACGCCGACCCCGGCGAAGACCCGGCCGCGGTGGGCGAGCGCGCGCTCGAGCAGCGCGACGTAGCGCGCCTCGAGGCCGGCTAGCCGGTTGCCCCGCCGGGCGCCCGGGGCGGCGGCGTCGGCGAGCGCCAGGAAGCGGGAGGCGAGCATCGGCACCAGGGTGAGCGCCACCAGCAGCGAGCAGGCGAGCGCGAAGACGACGACCAGGGCGAGCGAGCCGAACAGCGCGCCCGAGGTCGAGCGGGTGAAGACCACCGGCAGGAAGACGACGCAGGTGGTCAGCGTCGAGGCGACGATCGCGCCGGCGACGTCCCGGGCGCCGTCGCGCGCCGCGGCCTCTCCCCCGAGCTTCTCCTCCTCGCGCTTCCGGACGATCGACTCGAGCACGACGATGGCGTTGTCGACGATCATGCCGACGCCGAGCGCCAGGCCCCCGAAGGTCATCTGGTTCAGCGTCAGACCGCCGAAGTAGAGCAGCCCGAAGGTCGAAACCACCGAGATCGGGATGGCGAGCGCGACGATCGCGGTCGAGGACCTGCGGCGCAGGAAGAGGTAGAGGACGACGATCGCCAGGAGGCCGCCCCAGAGCGCCGAGGCGCGCACCGAGTCGATCGACCGGCGGATGAACTCGCTCTGGTCGGAGATCACGGTCAGGTGCAGGTCGTCGCGCTCCTCGTTGATCCGCCCGACCTCCCGGCGGATCGCCTCCGCGACGGCGACGGTGTTGGCGCCGCTCTGCTTCTGGATCCCCATCGAGACCGCCGGAATGCCGTCGACCTCGACCAGGAAGTCGACCTCCTCGTGGGCGTCGGAGATCCGGGCGACGTCGCGCACCCGGATCGGCCGGCCGCCGGCGTCGGCGGCGACCCGGGTGGCGCCGATCTCGTCGAGCGTGCGGTACTCGCCGACCGAGCGGATCGCCAGATCGGCGAAGCCCGAGCGGACGTTGCCGCCGGGCAGCGTCGCGTTCTCCCGCTCGAGCGCGGCGCGCACGTCGAGCGCGGTCAGGCCCGCCCCCTTCAGGCGGTCGCGGTCGAGCTCGACCCGGACCTCGCGGTAGACGCCGCCGCGCAGGTTGATGGCGCCGACCCCCGGCAGCTGCTCGAAGCGGCGGGCGAGCTCCTCCTCGAGCAGGCGGGTGAGCTCTTCGAGATCGCGGCTCGAGGTCGCGGCGAGGCCGACCACCTCGATGGCGTCGAGGTCGAGCTTCAGGATCTCGGGCGGCTCGGCCTCGACCGGCAGCTCGTCGCGCAGCCGGTCGAGCGCCGCGCGCAGGTCGTTGGCCGCCTCGTCGATCGAGGTGCCGCGCACGAAGTCGAGGCGCACCCGCGACTGCCCCTCGCGCGACACCGAGGTCACCCGCTCCAAGTTCGGCAGGCCGGCGACGGCGTTCTCCACCCGGTCGGTGATCAGCTGCTCGATCTCGCGCGGCGCGACGTTCGGGTACTGGATGCGAACGGTCAGCTGGGTGAACTCGATTCTCGGCAGCAGATCGATCGGCAGGGTGCGCAGCGAGACCAGGCCGACGACCACCAGGATCAGGAAGAGCATGGTGACCGCCACCGGTCGACGGATCGAGAGCGCCGGCAGCGAAGCCATCAGCGCTCTCCGCCGGCGCTCGCCTCGCGCGGCACCGGCGCGCCGCCCGCCTCGCGGGCGAGCCGCTGCTGCTTGGCGAGGAAGCGGGCGAGCACGTCCTCGCGCTGCACCCCTTGGAGCTCCAGCACCCGTTCCCAGGGGACCGGCCGCACCCGCGCCCGCCCGCGGCCGTCGGCGGCGAGCAGGTGCTGGCCGACGGTGACCACCCACTCCCCCTCGGCGATGCCGGCGACGGCGACCGTGCCCCGCCCCTCGGCGAGCGGCTCGACCGGCCGCCGCTCGACGGCCACTGGCTCCTCGGCGAGGCCCGTCGTCGCGGCGAGCGCCGGCGTGGCGGCGGCGTCGACCACGAAGAGGGAGTAGAGGCCGGTCGCCGGGTCCTCGAAGAGCGCCGAGGTCGGCACCAGCGTCGCCCGCTCCCGCTCGCCGACGAACAGGTCGGCGGAGACGAAGGTCCCGGGGGCAAGCCGGCCGTCGGGGTTGTCGAGGTCGGCCTCGGCGAGAGTCGAGAAGCTGCCGGCGGCGAGGAAGGGGGAGATGCGGTCGATGCGGGCCTCGAGGGCGCGCGGCGAGAGCGCCTGCGCGAAGATCTCGAGGCGCTGGCCGACCGCGGCGCGGGCGAGCTGCGCCTCGGTCAGCGGCAGCTCGACGATCAGCCGATCGAGGTCGCCGACCAGGAAGAGCAGCGTCCCCGGGTCGACCAGTTGCCCCCGCTCGATGCGCACTTGGCCGACCCGGCCGTCGACCGGCGAGCGCACGACCGCGCGGGCGAGGTCGGCCCGGCGCTCGTCGAGGGTGGCGCGCTCCTGGTCGATGCGCGCCTCGGCCTCGCGGGCGCTCGCCCGCGCGGCGGCGAGCTGGGCGTCGAACGTCTCGGTCTCGAGGGCGCTGGTGAGCCCCTGTTCGGCGAGCGCGCGGGAGCGCAGCGTGCGCGCCGCCACCTCCTCGACCCGGGCCTGGGCGGCGGCGGCCGCCGCCTCGGCCAGACGGACGGCGGCCTCGGCCTGGCGCGTCTGCTCGGCGAGGGCGTCGTCCTTCAAGCGCACCAGCGGCTGGCCGCGCTCGACCGGCTCGCCGCTCCGCACCAGCACCTCGACCACCGGCGCCTCGATCTCGGCGCGCACCTCGACCTGGCTCGCCGCGCGCACCGAGCCGTCGAGGCGCAGGACCTCGGGGAGCGCCCCGGCGCGCGCCGGCAGCGCCTCGACCGGCGGCGCCGGCCGATCGTCCGGCGCCTCGCCCGGCGCGCCGGCGCCGCCGGGCGCACAACCGAACAGGAGCGCCGCCGGGAGCGCGACGCTCGCGAGGATGGCGATCGGCTTCGAGCTCTTCCCCACGGCGGTTCCCCCCTCGAAAGTACCATTCGGGCGAGGCTCGCTCCCGGATCGGAGGGAGCCGGCGAGCGGGGGGGCAGGGCGCCGCCGCGGGCTCAGCCGGCGGCGACGGCCGCGCCGGGGCGCGGGCGCTTCGGCGCCGGCCCGCGCAGCACCTGCGCGCGCTCGTAGAGCGGCCGCCCGGCGGTCCAGCCGTAGCGGCGGAAGAGGATGCCGGCGAGCACGAGCAGGTAGGGGACGAGCGCGGCGTGGCTCTTGCCGACCGCGCGCTCCTGCAGGGCGAGCGCCTCGTCGGCGGCCGCCTCGGCCTCCTCGAGGCGCTCGGCGCCCTGGAGGGAGCGCGCGCGGGCGAGGAGCTGGGCGGGGGTGGCGGGGGGCGGCGTGGAGCGGCGCAGCAGCGAGAAGGCCATCGGCGGTTCCTCCCTGGGGTCTTTCCGACTCCGTTCCGGATCTGACGGGAAGCCTGCGCTCGTGCGCAGGCGGCGGATCCGCCGCTTGGCGAGGGGACGAGCCTCACCAAGGTGGGCGCGGCGACCCGGCGGCCCGGCGGCCGCAGGCGCTTCGGGCTAACATCGCGCCATGCTGGAGACCCTCGATCACGACGGCGGCGTCCGAGAGCTGCGCCTGGCGCGCCCTCCGGCCAACGCCCTCGACCCGGAGCTGGTGCGTACGCTCCACGGCGCGCTGACCGCG
>WYBK01000204.1 GCA_011525905.1 Acidobacteriota bacterium | reverse complement strand
TCGTGAGGAGGGCTTCATGAGCTTCAATCTGCGCAACCGATCGCTGCTGACCGTCCAGGACTACACGCCGCGCGAATTCCGCTTCCTGCTCGACCTCGCGCGCGACCTGCGGCGTGCCAAGTACGCGCGCACCGAGCAGAAGCACCTGGCCGGCAAATCGATCTGCCTGATCTTCGAGAAGACCTCGACGCGCACTCGCTGCGCCTTCGAGGTCGCCTGCTTCGACCAGGGGGCGCACGTCACCTACCTCGACCCCTCCGGCTCGCAGCTCGGCCACAAGGAGTCGTTCGCCGACACCGGCCGGGTGCTCGGCCGGATGTACGACGCGATCGAGTACCGCGGCGCCTCGCAGGAGGGTCTGGAGGAGCTCGCCCGCCACGCCGGCGTGCCGGTCTTCAACGGCCTGACCGACAAGTTCCACCCGACGCAGGTGCTGGCCGACGTGATGACCATGCGCGAGCACATCGACAAGCCGCTGCAGGAGATCAAGTACGCCTACGTCGGCGACACCCGCAACAACATGGGGCACTCGCTGCTGCTGGTCGGCGCGCTGCTCGGCATGGACGTCCGCCTCGGCGGCCCCCGCGCCCTCTGGCCCGCCGCGGACGTCGTCGCGAGCGCCGAGGCGCTCGCCGCCAAGTCGGGCGCGCGCCTGACGATCACCGACGACGCGGCGAAGGCGGTCGCCGGCGTCGACTTCGTCCACACCGACGTCTGGGTCTCGCTCGGCGAGCCGAAGGAGGTCTGGGCCGAGCGGATCGCTTTGCTCTCCCCCTACCAGGTCGACCGCGAGCTGCTCGAGGCGACCGGCAACCCGCGCGTCCAGTTCATGCACTGCCTACCCGCCTTCCACGACACCAAGACGACGGTGGGCCGCGAGGTCGCCGAGAAGTTCGGCTTGCCCGACGGCCTCGAGGTGACCGACGAGGTCTTCCAGTCGGAGGCCAACATCGCCTTCGACCAGGCCGAGAACCGCGTGCACACGATCAAGGCGCTGCTGGTCGCGACGCTGGGGGACTGACCGCCGTGCTCGTCGTCGTCGCGCTCGGCGGCAACGCGCTCCTGAAGCGGGGCGAGCCGATGACCGCCGAGAACCAGCGGCGCAACGTGCGCGCCGCGGCGCAGGCGATCGCGCCGGTCGCCCTGAAGCACCAGCTGGTGATCGGCCACGGCAACGGCCCGCAGGTCGGCCTGCTGGCGCTCCAGGGCGCCGCCTACAGCCAGGAGGCTGCCTTCCCGCTCGACGTCCTCGGCGCCCAGACCGAGGGAATGATCGGCTACCTGATCGAGCAGGAGCTCGGCAACCTCGTCCCCTTCTACCGGCCGCTGGCAACCCTGCTCACCATGGTCGAGGTCGACCCGGAGGACCCCGCCTTCGCCGACCCGACCAAGTTCATCGGGCCGGTCTACACGCGCGCGGAGGCCGAGCGACTGGCCGCCGAGCGGGGCTGGACGGTCAAGCCCGACGGCGAGCACTGGCGGCGGGTGGTGGCCTCGCCCGAACCGAAGCGGATCTTCGAGCTGCGGCCGATCCGCTGGCTGCTGCGCCACGGCACCATCGTCGTCGCCGCCGGCGGCGGCGGCATCCCGACGATGTACGAGCAGGGGGCGGAGCGCAAGCTGGTCGGCCTCGAGTGCGTGATCGACAAGGACCTCGCGAGCGAGCTGCTGGCGCGCGAGCTCAACGCCGATCTGTTCGTCATGCTGACCGACGCCGCCGCCGTCTTCCTCGACTGGGGCAAGCCCACGCAACGCGCCATCCGCCGCGCCTCGCCGGAAGCCCTCGCCGAGCACGCCTTCGCCGCGGGCTCGATGGGCCCCAAGGTCGAGGCCGCCCGCCGCTTCGCCACCCGCACCGGCAAGCTCGCGGCGATCGGGGCCCTGGAAGACCTCGAGCGCATCCTCGCCGGCGAGGCCGGCACCACCGTCGACCGCGCCTGCGCGGGGATCGTCTTCGGCTGAGAGCCCCGCCCGGCGGCGCGGCTCAGGCGCGGACGCGACGGAGCAGGAAGGCGCCGAGCGCGGCGATCGAGAGCAGGAGGACTACGAGGCCCACCCGGTTCAGCGTCGGGATGGCCTGCACCGTCACCTGCAGCGGGTCCGGAATCTGCTGCGCGGTGTAGGGGCCCACGGCGGCCGGGCAGCTGATGATGACCCCGAGGATCTCCTGGAACCCGCCCGATTCGGCGACGACGCGCGTCGTGAAGGCCCAGGGGTAGGGCACGGGCAGCGGGCCCGTGGCCGCGAAGCTGAACGGACCGGTCGTCACGCCGCTGCCCGAGCCCGCCGGGAGGTTGGCGACGGCGGTTCCCGACAGTCCCGCGACGCTCGGCAGCCCGTCGATCTCGACCACCGTGGCGGTCACTGTCACCGGGCCGGGGGCGCCGGAGTAGTCGACGTTGAAGAAGAAGCTCTCCGGGTTGCTGTCGATCGCGCACCCGGTGGGGATGGCGCCCGGGACGGAGATGGTGAACCCGCCGCCCAGGCTCGCCTGGGGCTCGACGGCGCCGGGGCCGGCTTCCGCCGACGGCGCCGCTCGACCGTTGAGGATGGCTTCCGCCGCCCCGCTCGCGGCCGGCTGGCCCTGGCCGATCTGCGGGGCACAAGCACCGAAGACTGCAGCGACCAGCGTCGCGCGGACGACCGTTCTCATGGCTTTCCCTCTCCCTTGGAGAATCTCTCGACACTATGCGGCAACCGCGATTCTGGAGTCAAGCGCTCGCCCGACTCCCGAAGCGAGACCTGGCCGAGACCCGTGCCACGCGGAAGGTGCATCGGCGCCGCGGCCTGCGGGCTCAGAGGGGGAGCGCGCGCTGCCGGAGTGCCGCGACGCGGGCGAGCGCCGGGTAGTCGCGGTCGCGGTGGACGACCTCGAGGTCGTGACGCAGCGCGCAGGCGGCGATCAGGCAGTCGACGCTCGAGCGCACGGTGTGGCCGCCGCGGCGGGCGGCGCGGTAGAGGTCGACCGCCTCGAGCACGAGCTCCGACGTGAGCGGCGACTCGACCATCGGCAGCGCCAGCATCGCCTCGCGCGCGATCCGGAAGGCGCGCTCGTCGTCGAACCCTTGCAGCACCTCCTGGACCACCGGCAGGCAGGTGACGATCTCGTCGAGCCCGCCGAGCGCCTCGACCGTCAGACTCGGCGGGCGGCGGAAGATCTCGATCCAGGCCGAGGTGTCAAGGAGTCGCACGCTTCGCCCGGCCCGTCTTGGTGGGCGCCGCCGCATCTCGCCGCATCTCGGCGAGGTCCCCCCGCCAGAGCCCGGAGCCTTCGAGCTCGAGGATCTTGCCCGCGCGCGCGCGGCGCACGAACTCGGCGAGCGCGCGGTCGACCGTGCGCGAGTAGGTCCGCTCCCCGGCGAGCCGGGTCGCCTCCTCGAGCAACTTCTCGTCGAGCACAAGATTCGTGCGTTTCATGTGTGTCAGGGTACCGACGCCCGGGGCGCGGGTCAACTCCCTCGGCTACCGACCGCGACCACCCGCAGGTTCGATCTCGACCGTGACGCCGACGTCGGCGATCAGCGCTGCGGGTCGATTCGCGCGGTCAGCTCGCGCTCTCGAAGAGCGCGCGCAGACGGGCGGCCGAGGTCGCGTCCTCCTTGAGCTCGAGCAGCGGCAGCAGCTCGCGCCAGACGAGCTCCCGGTCGAGCCCGCCTCCCTGGCGCGCCACGATCCCCTCGAGGTCCACCCAATCGCGGTCGCGCCCGGCGAACGCCTTGAATACGACGAGGTCTTCCGCGCTGCAGGTGAACAGCGAGCGGCCCGCTCCGATCGAATAGCCGGACGCCCGCTCGACCGCAGCGGCTTCGAACGGCATGGCGCCGAGCGCGATGTCGATCGGGATCCCCTCCGAGCTCCAGAGCAGGAGGACGCGGTGGGTCAGGGCGAACCCGCGCCCGTCTTCGATCCGCGGGCGGAAGGTGCCGAGCAGCTCGTCGACGTACCGGGCTTCGCTGCCGAAGCCGGTGAGCAGCGTCAGATCGACGTCGCGGGTGAGCCGCGGCTCGCCCCAGCGCAGGTTCGCGAGCCCGCCGATGAAGCAGAAGCGCCAGTCGCGGGCGCGGCAGAAGGCCTGAATCTCCTCGGCCGCCGCGAAGATCGGGTTCATCGGCGCCGGTGGAGGAGCGCCTGCTGCGCGACGAGCCCAGAAGTCGCGATCCGCCGCGGATCGGGAGCGCAGCCCGCGGCAAGCGAGAGCAGGGCCTCGGTCGCGGCGAGCGCCTGCTCGTCGCCCAGCGCCGCGAGCTCGCGCCGCCGCAGCGCCGCAAGCGCAGGCCCGGCGCCATGCCATTGCTCGATCCACCGCCGCCGCTGAGCGCTCGCCTGCCTCACGCGGAGATTCTACAGGCGCGACGGCCGCTCGCGGGAGCGTCGCGCGACCGGCAGCGCCGCCTCAGGGCACGTGCCCCGACCACGCGAGGACACCCCCCGACTCGAAGCCGTCGGCGAACAGCCGGCAGGCGGCGCCGCCGGTCGAAGTCTGCAGGACGACCACGTCCGGCCCCGGTGCGACCTCGGCGCCCCCCGAGACCGAGAGCAGCTCCCGCCAGCAGCCAGCAACCCCCGGAGCCGTGCCGTCGATCGTCAGCGCCGCGAACGTCACCTCGGCCGTGGCGCCCGTCACCAGGAGGTAGCCCTCCAGGAAGCTCGTCCCCGCGCCCGCGCCCTGGAGCACGAGGTCGCGCTCGACGGTGACGTTCTCCGGAAACGACCCGGCCCCGAGCTGGATCGTCGTACAGCTCGCGTCGCGCAGCGCGGCGCCGACTGTCGGGTGCGAGGCCGCGGGAACGTCGCAGGTCCCGGCCGGGGCAGGAGGCGGCGCCCCCGCGCAGAGCGCTGCGAGGGCGATCCAGAACGGGACTCGATGCCGGCCGCGGCCCATCCGCCACCTCTTCAGTACTTGCAGCTCGGGTTCTGGCACTTGACGACCTTGAGGGCGTCGGCCGACACGTCGAGATAGCCGATCACCGGGAAGCCGTCGGTGCCGATCGCGAGCGACGTGTACCAGCCCACCTCGTTGGCCGGGTCGTCCACGGTCGTGATCGTCTCGTCGCCCCCGGCGCAGGCCGCGTCGTTGCACTTGACCACCCTGAGGCTGCCGGCCGTCGCGTCGAAGTGGCTGATCACCGGGAAACCGTCCGCCCCGATCGCGAGCGAGATGTCGAAGCCCACCTCGTTGGCCGGGTCGTCTACCGTCGAGATCGTCTCGCCCCCTTCGGCGCATGCCGGGTCGTTGCACTTGACGACCTTGAGGCTGCCGGCCGTCTCGTCGCGGTAGCTGATCACCGGGAAGCCGTCCGCCCCGATCGCGACCGAGGTGTGGGTACCCACCGAGTTGACCGGGGGATCGTCCACCGTCGTGATCGTCTCGCCCCCCCCGGCGCAGGCCGCGTCGTCGCACTTGGCCACCTTGAGCGTGCCAGCCGTCCCGTCCCAGTAGCTGATCACCGGGAAGTCGTCCGCTCCGATCGCGAGCGATAGGAACTCGCCCACCGCGTTCGCAGGCGGGTCGTCGACCGTCGTGATCGTCTCGTCGAAACCGGCGCACGCCGGGTCGTTGCACTTGGCCACCTTGACGCTCGAGGCCGTCGCGTCGAAGTAGGCGATGACCGGGAAGCCGTCGGCCCCGATGGCGAGCGAAGTGTAGAAGCCGATGTCGTTGATCGTGGGATCGATGCTGTTGGTCGTCTCGGGGCCGTTCACGGCGGGGTCGCAGGCCGCGTCGTTGCACTTGGCCACCCAGAGGTTCGCGCCATTGGCGTGCTGGTAGCCGATCACCGGAAAGCCGTCCGTGCCGATCGCGAGCGACGTGTACCAGCCCCATGTGTTGAACGCGTCGTCGACCGTCGGGGAGATCGTTTCGTCCCCGCCGGCACAGGCCGCGTCGTTGCACTTGGCCACGACGAGGCTGCCGGCCGTCGCGTCGTGGTAGCTGATCACCGGGAAGCCGTCCGCCCCGATCGCGAGCGAGAGGTACGAGCCCACGCGGTTGACCGGGTCGTCGACCGTCGTGATGCGCGGCGGCACCGGCACCTCGTAGCAGACGACGCTGCCGTCGGCGTTCACGCCGCGCATCGACTGCCCCTCCGGGCAGCTGCCCAGGACGCGCGCCTGGTAGCTCGAGCCCTGGGCGCCGTCGAGGGTGTCGGCGTCGAGCCCCGAACCCGGACCCTCGAGGACGTTGAATTGCGTGCCGGCCAGCGCGAGCTGGTTGCCCGCCGTGTAGGTCGTGTCGTTGTCCAGGTTGTCCGCGAACCCCGCCGGGACGCCGGTCAGGCGGGTCCAGTGGATCGGCGTCTCCTGGGTGTCGACCTTCTCTCCGGCCACCGTCAGCCAGATCCCACCGCCGCCCGAGTTGCCGATGTCGAAGTACTGCACCGACTCCGAGGGCCGGTCGACGCCGCCCTGGGTGAGGATCGTGTCCGCCTCCCCCTGCGCCTCGCCGTCGAG
>WYBK01000024.1 GCA_011525905.1 Acidobacteriota bacterium | reverse complement strand
TACCATGCTCCGTCCTCCCGAGACGCGGTCCGGCCGCCGGCGGGGAGTCGCCGGGGCGGCCGCGAGCTGTATTCGGTTCGATCCGGGTCGAGGCTACCACCGCTCGGCGCGCTCAGCGAACGGCCGGGGGCAGAAGGGTCTCCGGGATCTCCAGCTCTCTCGTCCCCGAGGTGCGCGTCCAGGCGAGCAGGCGGCCCCGGTCCCGGCCGAGCGGATCCGGGAACGCCCCGACCAGATCGGGCCGCGCGCGCACGACGCCTCGCCAGAGCCTGGGAATGAAGGCCACCGGGTCGTGATCGTCCTCCTCCGGGGCCATCAACCATGCCAGAAAGGCCGAAGCCCCGGCGGTCCGGAACGGGTCGCCGAATCTCCCGACCTCGTCGCCGAGACCGCGGTAGAGGGCGCGCGCGATGTCCGGGATCGGCGTGCCGTCGTCGAAGCGATCCCAGTCGTCGGACCAGGGGGCCGCTCGCTCGGCGGCCAGGATCGCCTCGGCGTAGTCGCGCGCGAACGCCGCCCCCGGGCCGAGCGCGCTGGTCGGTATCGAAGGCGCGTGGCGAGAGAGCTGCTCCGGCGCACGGGGATCGAAACCCGAGAAGTGGAAGAGGCGCAGGGGGCACCCGGCAGCGGTGAACCGACCGTCGCTCGCCCCGATGGGTCGCTCGGGGAGGTTCCAATAGGCGACGTTGATTCCCGGGTCGCGGACGATCCCGACCCGCTCGACGAAGCAGCGGCCGAGGTCGAGCCAGCGCTGGTCGTGGTGCAGCCCGGCCTCGGGTCGGCGCTCGCCCCGGAGGCGCATCCGTTCCCGCCACCAGCCGAGGAACGCCCGCGCCGGCTCTCCCCGCCGGACTCCGTAGACGCCTCCGTTGATCGTTCCCGCGCGCAGCACGGCGACCTCTCGGGCGATCCGGTCCGGTCCTGCCAGCGGGGCGAGGTGGTGCGGTGTCAGCAAGAGATCGCAGTTCTCGAGCTGAGCCAGGAGATCGTCGAGGCGCGCGAGCAGGAGCAGGTCGGCGTCCAGGAAGAGAGCTCTCTCGAACCCCCGGTCGAGCAGGAGGCTGAGAATCAGCTCTTTCGCCGATACGGCGAGCTCCATGGAGGAGCACCGGAAGACCCGCTGTGCGAGATCGGGCAAGCCGAGGGCCTCGATCGGCACGACTTCGGTGAACGGATGCGAGGTTACGCCTTCGAGATGCGGCGCGCGGCCGGTGTAGAGGAGCACGATCGGCAATTCAGGATGCCATCTGGCCAACGAGTCGGCCAGGACCCGCGCGCGCGGCAGGAACTCGCGGCCGGCGACCGTGGCGGCGACGACCGGCCCGGCCTCGGGAGTCGCGCGTCCTGTCACGGCGGTCCCCCTGGGAGGAGGTGCTCTCCCCCGGGGTGCTCCGTCCGTCCCGAGCTCCTCACCCAGGCGAGGAAGCGATCCCGATCGGATCCGGTCGGGTCGGGAAAAGCGCGGCGCAGGTCCGTGCGGCGGCGCCAGACGACGTGCCAGAACCGAGACAACGCCGGTGCGGTGGCCGCCCACTCCTCGGCCGGGGAGCCGAGCCAGGCGCGGAACGAGCCAGCGCCTCCGGTTTCGAATGGATCCCCGAACGATGCCACCTCCTCGCCGAGCTCGCGAAAGGCCTCGCGCGCGAGCTCGGGGATGGGAGTGCCGTCGTCGAATCGGTCCCAGGCATAAGTCCAGCGCGAGGCCTCCTCGTGACCCGCCTCGAAGAGGAGCCGTCGGTAGCCGTCGAAGATCGCTCTCGCCTCTCCGAGGTCGGAGGTCGCGAGGCGGTCCGAGTGGGTCGTGACCCGCTCGGGCCGCGCCGGGTCGTAACCGCTGAAGCGGAAAAGGCGGCAGGGCTCGCCTCCTGCGAGCACGCGCCCGCCCGCGATCTCGATGCGGCGCTCCGGCAGATTCCAGTGTCCCACGTTGTCGCCGAGGCCCCGCAACAGACACGCTCCGGGGAAGTAGGCCGGGACCAGGTCGAGCCAACGCTGCTCGTGATGGAAGCCGGCGGCGACGTCGTGGTGGCCATGGGTCGAAACGCGGTCGCACCACCAGTCGAGGAAGCGCGAGGCCTCCGGCTGGTCGCCGACCCCGACGCATCCGGCGTTGTGCGTGCCCGCGAGCAGAACCGAGAGCTCGCGGTCGATCGCGCCCGGTCCCGACAAAGGCTCGGTCAAGTGGGGCGTGAGCAGGATCGGCGACTCGGCGAGCGCCTGGTAGGCTCCGCGGAGACTCCCGAGCACCAGACTCTCCTGTTTGAGGAAGAGCAATCGAGAGCGGCCCCGAGAGAGCAGGTGACGCAGGAAGAACGGCGTCAGGGCGAAGCTGAGCGTCCGTCGCGGGTAGCGGAAGCGCAGCGCGGCAGAGCCCGGAAGCGCGAGCTGGTCGAGGAGAACCAACTCGAACGGCTCGTGGCGCGGATCGAAGCGGCCCTCCACCTCGTCGGCGAGGAGGACGACGAATGCGATCTCCGGATGGTGTTCGTGGAAGGTCCGCGCGAGGACTCGCGCCGAGGCCAGCTCCCGCTTCGCGACCACGGTGCAGGCCGCCCAACCCCCGGTTCCGGGGGCCGATCGTGCCGCAGGGAGATCCACGGAATCAGGCTATCGCAGCGTCGACCGGCCCAGCGCCGAGGGCGAGGCGAGCGTTTGGCGTGCGCTCGCGCTAGCATGACCCAATGTCCGAAACCGCCCTGCTCTTGACCGCCGGCCGTCTCGGCGAGATTCACGGCAAGACCGCGCACGGTCTGATCCGCGGGCCGTCGCGCTTTCACCTCCTGGGCGCCATCGACCCGATCTTCGCCGGGCGCGACGCCGGCGAGGTGGTCGACGGCCGTCCGAGGGGCATTCCGATCTTTCCCGACCTCGGCAGCGCGCTCGAGGCGCTCGGCCAGCACCCCGACTGGCTGGTGGTCGGCGTCGCCTTCCACGGCGGCCGGATGCCCGAGGAGGTCCGTCAGCTGGTGCTCGACGGCGTGCGGCGCGGCATCGGCGTGGTCAACGGGCTCCACCAGCTGCTCTCCGAGGATTCGGAGATCGCGGCCGCCGCCGCCGCCAGCGGCGCGCGGCTGGTCGACGTGAGGAAGCCGAAGCGCTTCGAGGGCTTGCGCTTCTGGACGGGGGAGGCCCTGCGCGTCGAGGTGCCGCGGGTCGCCGTGCTCGGCACCGACTGCGCCCTCGGCAAGCGGACGACCGCGACCTTCCTGGCCGAGGCGATGCGCCGGCGCGGCATCCGGACCGAGATGGTCTACACGGGCCAGACCGGCTGGCTGCAGGGGCAGCGCTACGGCTTCGTGCTCGACACGACGCCCAACGACTTCGTCGCCGGCGAGCTCGAGCACGCGGTGGTCAGCTGCGCGCGCGAGGCGAAGCCCGACCTGATCCTGATCGAGGGGCAGTCGGCGCTGCGCAACCCCTGCGGCCCCTGCGGCGCCGAGCTGATCCTGTCGGCCGGCGCCGAGGGGGTGGTGCTGGTCCACGCGCCGGCGCGCGAGCTGTTCGAGGGGATCGAGGCGAGCGGCGCGCGCATCCCAACGCTCGCGAGCGAGGTCGAGCTGATCGAACGCTTCTACGGCGCCCGGGTGCTCGGGGTGGCGCTCAACGGCGAGGGGCTCGACGCCGACGAGCTCGAGCACGCGGCGCGGCGGATCGAAGCCGAGATCTCCCGGCCGGTGTCGCGGCCGTTGTTCGACTCCGGCGAGCCGCTGGCGCCGGCGCTCGAGCGCTTCGCGAAAGGGGGAGCGACATGAAGATCGAGCGCGTCGAGGTGATCCGCGAGCGGCTGCCGCTGACCAAGCCCTACACGATCTCGCGCGAGTCGATCGCCGACGTCGAGCTCTTCTTCGTGCGCGTCCACGGCGGCGGCGAGGTCGGCACCGGCAACGCGTCGCCGGCGCCGCCGGTGACTGGCGAGACCCCGGAAGCCTGCGCCGCGGCGCTCGACAACGTCGACGCACTGCTGCGCGGCCGCGACCCGCGCGAGCTCGGCAACCTCGCGCGCCTGCTCGAGCGCGAGCTCGGCGGCACGCCCGCCGCGCGCGCCGCCTGCGACATGGCGCTCTGGGACCTGTTCGGGCGCGGGCTGGAGGTGCCGGTGGTCGAGCTGCTCGGCCGCGCCCACCGGGCGCTGCCGACCTCGATCACGATCGGCATCAAGCCGGTCGAGGAGGCGGTCGCCGAGGCGCGCGACGACGTCGCGCGGGGCTTCCGCGCCCTCAAGGTCAAGCTCGGCCACGACGTCGAGGAGGACGTCGAGCGGCTGGCGCGGATCCGCGAGGCCGTCGGCCCGCAGGTGGCGATCCGCACCGATCCGAACCAGGGCTACGACGCCGCGTCACTCTCGCGCTACCTGGAAGGGACGCGCGCGCTCGGCCTCGAGTTCTGCGAGCAGCCGATGCCGCGCGGGCGGGAGGGCGAGGTCGCCCTCTTCTCCGAGGGCGAGCGGCGGCGCATGGCCGCCGACGAGAGCCTGCACGATCCGTCCGACTGCCTGCCGCTGCTCGCCGAGCCCCGCCCCTTCGGCATCTGGAACATCAAGCTGATGAAGTGCGGCGGCATCTCGCCGTCGCGCCGCATCGCCCACGTCGCCGAGGCGGCCGGCATCGAGCTGATGTGGGGGTGCATGGACGAGAGCCG
>WYBK01000203.1 GCA_011525905.1 Acidobacteriota bacterium | reverse complement strand
CCTCGGCCAGGGCGCCGGCGGCGAGCCCCGCGGGCCCGCGCCGGACCAGCCGCCGAAAAAGGGCGAGGCGGGTCTCCTGGGCGAGCGCGGCGAGGCGGGCGACGGCGTCCGATAATTCCATTCTTCTAGAATAATCGAATCTTTGGGCGCCCGTCAAGCGGACGCTGGGCGCGGCCTCAGGCCACCCAGAGCGGGACCTGCTCGAAGCGCTCGACGTCGACCAGGCCTTGGTCGGTGAGCTTGAGGCTCGGGATCACCTCGAGGGCGAGGAAGCTCATCGCCATGAAGGGGTCGTGCAGCGGGCTGCCGAGCTCGCGGGCGGCGGCGATGGCGTGGTCGAGCCGGGCGCGCACCTGCTCGATCGGCTTGTCGCTCATCAACCCGGCGAGCGGCAGCGGGACCTCGGCGAGGACCTGCTCGCCGGCCGCCACCACCATGCCGCCGCCCAGGTGCGCGGCGCGCCTGGCGGCGGTCAGCATCGAGAGATCGTCGGCGCCGATCACGACCAGGTTGTGGTGGTCGTGGGCGACCGACGAGGCGAGCGCGCCGCCGCGCAGTCCGAGCCCCGAGACGAAGCCGGTGCCGACCGCGCCCGAGGCGCGGTGGCGCTCGATGACCGCCATCTTGAGCAGGTCGCGCGCGGGATCGGCGACCGCGAAGCCGCGCACCCGCGTCGCCGCCTCGATCCGATGCTCGGTGACCAGCTGGTCGGGGACGGCGCCGATCACCCGCAGCCGCTCGCCGCGCGCCGGGATCGCGAGGTCGACCGCCTCCCAGTCGACGCTCATCGTGCCGCGCAGGTGGGGCGCCGGGCGGGAGCCGCCGCCCGGCACCAGGGCGCCGTCGCGCGCCACGACCTCGCCCCGTCGCAGGACCAGGTGGGGGCGCGGTGCCGCGAGGTCGGCGAAGACGATCAGGTCGGCGCGCCGCCCCGGCGTCAGGGCGCCCCGGTCGTGGAGCCGGAAGTAGGCGGCGGTGTTCCAGGTTGCCAGCCGAAGCGCGGTCACCGGGTCGAGGCCGGCCGCGATGGCCAGGCGGACCAGGTGGTCGATGTGCCCCTGGTCGAGCAGGTCCGAGGGCTGCCGGTCGTCGGTGCACAGGCAGAAGCGCTGCTGGTTGGCCACGTTGACCAGGGGCAGCAGGTCGAGCAGGTTGTGGGCGTTGGTCGCCTCGCGCAGGAAGACGGTCAGGCCGAGCCGCAGCTTCTCGCGCGCCTCCGCGAGCGTCGTCGACTCGTGGTCGGAGCCGATCCCGGCCGCGGCGTAGGCGGCGAGCGCTCGCCCCGAGAGCCCCGGCGCGTGGCCGTCGATCACCTTGCCGGCGAAGGCGTGGAGCTTGGCGAGGACGTCCGGGTCGGCGGCGACGACGCCGGGGAAGTTCATGACTTCGGCGAGTCCGAGCACCCAGGGGCTCGACTGGAACGACGCGAGGTCGACCGCGTCGAGCGAGGCGCCGGAGCTCTCCATGTGGGTCGCCGGCACGCAGGAGGGCGCCATGACGAACATCGACATCGGCGACCCCTTGGCGCTCTCGAGCATGAAGCGGATCCCCTCGAGCCCGAGCACGTTGGCGATCTCGTGGGGATCGGTGATCACCGTGGTGGTGCCGCGCGGCACCACGGCGCGCGCGAACTCGGCCGGCGGCACCATCGCGCTCTCGACGTGGACGTGGGCGTCGAGCAGCCCCGGCGCGACGTAGGCGCCGCCCAGGTCGAGCGTCTCGCGCGCCGCGTAGCCGGGACCGACGCCGACCACCAGACCGCCGGCGATCGCGATCTCGGTCGGGTAGACCTCGCCGGCGAGCACGTCGACCAAGCGCAGGTGGGTGAGCAGCAGATCGGCCGGCTGCTCGCCGGCGGCATGGCGGATGCGGGTCGCGAGCTCCATCGGTCCCCGATTCTGGCGCAGAATCGCCCGCGCGCGCTTCCAGCGACCCTTCGGGCTCGGGTGCGAAGGCCTCGGGGCGGCGGCGAGGCGGCGCTCGCAGGGCGAGGGACGCTCCGGCCGCTGGCGAAGTAGGCTCGGGACAATGACCGGGGAGGGCTGGCGAGGCCGCACCCAGCGGGCGTCGCTCCCGCGCGGCGGGCCGCGCGGTGGCGCAGGACGGGACGCCGCCGGGCGTTTCAGGGGGGTGAGGACGCTCGGTCTCGCCGCCGCCTTCGGGGCGCTCGCGGCGCTGCTCGCCGGTGCGGCGGCCGCCGACTGGCAGCCGGTCGACGCCGGGCGCGGGCCGGTCGCCGTGCAGCTCCCGCCGGGTCCGGCGCCCGCGGGCGGCTACCCGCTCGTCGTGCTGCTCCACGGCTTCGGCGCGAGCGGCGCGATCGAGGAGCTCTACCTCGGCCTGGCGCCCCGGCTGGCGGCGAGCGGATTTCTCTACGCGCTGCCCGACGGCACCGAGAACCCGAACGGCAACCGCTTCTGGAACGCCACCGACGCCTGCTGCGACCACTTCGGCTCGGGCGTCGACGACGTCTCCTACCTGCTCGGCCTGGTCGGCGCGATCGACGCCGCCTGGGGCGTCGATCCGCGCCGGGTCGCTTTCGTCGGCCATTCGAACGGCGGCTTCATGGCCTATCGAATGGGCTGCTCGGCCGCCGAAGAGACCGCCGCCCTGGTCGCCCTGGCCGGCGCGACCTACCTCGAGTCGGCCGACTGCGCGCCCTCTCGACCCGTGCGGGTGTTGCACGTCCACGGCACCGCGGACGAGCGGATCGACTACGAGGGCGGGGTCTTGCTGATGGACCCCTATCCCGGCGCGGCGACGAGCGCGGCCACCTGGGCCGGCTACGACGGCTGCGTCGCGCCGGCGGCCACCGGCTCGCCCTTCGACGCCGACGACTCGCTGCCGGGGGCGGAGACCGAGGTCGCGACCTACGCGGTCGGCTGCCGCGCCGCCGACGTCGAGCTCTGGTCGATCGTCGGCGGCGCGCACCTGCCCGAGATCAACGCGACCTTCCGCCAGCGCCTCGTCGCCTGGCTCGAGCGCGCGACCACGACGCTGCTCGAGGACGGCTTCGAGAGCGGCGATGCGCGGGCCTGGAGCGCGGCGGTCGGCGCCCTCTGATCGACCGGCGGCCTAGCGGCCGCCGCCGAGCTTGAAGAAGGTGCGGATGCGCACCAGCAGCGAGTCGGGGGCGTGCTCGCGGCGGCGCTTGAGCTCCTCCTCGCGGTCCTCGAAGCGCGCCTGGGTGGCGGCCAGCCGGTCGGCGAGCTTCTTGGAGAGGACCTCGGCGATCGCGTGGTCCTGCGCGAGCACCGGCGCCACCGCGTCGCGGTCGAGGACGAAGACCTCGACCGGCCCCTCGGCGACCACCGAGGCGCTGCGCGGCGAGCCGGTCAGCAGCGACATCTCGCCGAAGTAGTCCCCCT
>WYBK01000023.1 GCA_011525905.1 Acidobacteriota bacterium | reverse complement strand
TTCCTGCAGCAGCTGCCGGAGGCCGTGCGCACCCAGGTCGATTCCTACCTCGAGAAGTTCGCCTCCGACGTCAAGAAGGCCTTCGCGCTGATGCGCGAGCAGAACGAGAAGATGGCGCTGCGGCTCGAGGAGGTCGGCGCGACCACCGGGCGCACGGAAGGGAAGGCCGACCGCATCCTCTCGCAGATGGTCGAGCGCGAGCGCGATCTGCTCGCCGACGCGACCCGCGTCCAGGCGGGGATCGCCGGCGCGATCGCCAGCGTTTCCGACTTCGACCGCACGGTGATCAACTGCAAGGACTGCCCGGAGCGCCTCACCCTGTCCCGCAAGGAGCGCGAGACGATCTCCGCCTTCCACGGCCGACTGATCGAGGCGCTGTCCGGACTGCGCACGGCGACCGCCAGCGAGCCGACCGGACCGGCGGCCGCCGCCGAACCGGCCTCGGGCGCCGACACGGCCGCGAGCGAGTGAGCCGAATCGGTCGGTGACGGTCGGCTCGGCGGCCGATCACCGGCCGGTCAGCGGCCGCCCCGCGGCTCGAGCTTGAGCAGCTCGAGATCGATCGCGGAGAGCAGTTCGGCAGTCTCGCGTTGCCAGGTTTCCGGCGCGAAGCGGCCGGGCGGCGCCGACAGCTCGAGGCGGCAGCGGTCCGCTCCGTCGCGCGCGACCTTGATGCGCAGGTCGCTCCACAGCAGCGCCCAGTCCTCGGCCACCTCGACCCGCGGATCGAGCGGCGCGCCGGTGATCTGCAGGGCGTTGAGCACCGCCACCAGCAGCAGCGTCTCGCCACCGCGCCAGGGCACCGGATAGCTCTTCGTCAGAGCCTGCGAGCCGGGCGGCGGCCGATAGCCGTCGGTGGCCATCAGCCGCTGGAAGCTCGGCGCCGCCGCGAGCTCCGCGAAGTTCGGGTCGAGACGGGCGCGCACGCGCATCCGCTCGTCGAGCGCGATCGCCCGCTCGAGGTGCTGCAGCGCCAGCGCGGCGTAGCCGGAGAGGGCGAAGTTGGTCGCCACCAGATAGAGCGCCTCGGCCGAGCCCGGGTTGCGCTCGAGGTAGCGGCGGAACTGCGCGGTCGCCGGCTCGAGCTGCCCGCGGAGGAGGAGCACCGCGCCCTGGTTCAGGCCGTTGTCCGGCGCGCCCGGGTCGAGCCGCTCGGCGCGTTCGAGCGCTTCGAGCGCCTCGTCGTAGCGCTCGGCGGCGATCGCCAGCGCCGAGCGGTTGAGCCACCCTTGGCGTAGCGTCGGGTCGAGCTCGAGAGCGCGGTCGAGATCGCCACGGCAGCGCTCGACCTCTCCCTCGATGCAGCGCACCGTCGAGCGGACCAGGAGCGCGACGGCGTCGTCTCGGTTCCGCTTCAGTGCCTCCTCGGCGAGGCGCAACGCCTCCTCGGTCCGTCCCGCCTCGAGCGCCTGCTCGGCGGGCGAGATCGGCCGCGCCACCTGCGCCGGCAGGGCGGCGGTGCCCAGGGCGAGCGCGAGGGCGGCGGCGAGAGCGGGGCGGGCACCCGGCATCGGCCGGCAATCTATCGCGAGGGCAGGCGGGGCGGCCAGGGCGCGCGCCACGCGCTCGCGGCGCGCCGCCGCTAGAATCCGGCCATGCCGATCGCCGCCCCCGCTCCCGCCGACATCGCCGAGGCGCTCGCGCGCCGGGTCATCGGGCAGGACGACGCCGTGCGCGAGATGTCGATCGCGCTGTCGAAGAAGCTCGCCGGGCTGATGGTCGGCAACATCCTGATGATCGGCTCCTCGGGCACCGGCAAGACGACGCTGATGCGCGCCGTGGAGAAGTACCTCGAGGCCGATCCCGAGCTCGCGCTGCGCTCGGCCGTGATCCGCATCCACGCCAACGTGCTGGGCGACGAGGCCGAGGCCGGCCGCCCCGGCGGCGCCGTGCTGCGTCGCCTGCTCGAGCGCGCGAGAGAGCAGCTGGGGCCGGGCGCCGCTCCCGAGGCCTATCTCGAGCGCGCCGCGCACGGCCTGGTGTTCGTCGACGAGGTCGACAAGATCCGGGCGCACGTCGGCGACCAGACCAACGTGCGCGGCATCCGTGCCCAAGAGGCGCTGCTCACGCTGATCGAGAACGAGGCGGTGCCTCTCGAGCTGCCGCGCTGGCTGGGCGGGGAGACCGTGACCGTCGACTCGTCGGGACTGCTCTTCGTCTGCGCCGGCGCCTTCGAGGGGCTCTACGACGCGGTCTTCGACCGGGTGACGATCGGCGACGACAAGGGGGCGCTGCAGCCCGTGACCGTGGTCGAGGGCGGACAGGTGGTCGAGCGGCTGATCTTCCACCTGCGCGACTGGCTGCGCAACGAGGACCTGTTCGACTACGGCATGAGCCCGCAGTTCCTCTCGCGCTTCGACGCCGTCGTGCTGCTCGCCGACCTCGGCGAGGAGGAGCTGGCGCGCATCTTCATGGAGACCCCCGAGTCGGGCTTCCACCAGACGCGCGCCTTCTTCGAGAGCCGCGGCGTCAAGTTGGCGATCTCCCCGAACGCGATCGAGGCGATCGCGCGCGCCGCGGCGCGCCAGCCGCGGCTCGGCGCGCGCGCCTTGCGCGAGGTCTTCCGCCGCGTGGTGCGCGACTTCGAGTTCGCACCCGAGCAGCAGGCCACCGGCGGTGTCTTCCTGATCGACCGGCACCACGTCGACGCGGCCGTCGGCGGCCGATGAGCCGCCGGCTGGCCGCGGCGGTGGGCGCCGCCGTCGCCGCCTGCGGCGCGGCCGCCGGCGTCTTCCCGATCTTCGAGAGCGACCTCTTCTGGCACCTGGCGGCCGGCCGTTGGATCGTCGAGCGGGGCGAGATCCCGCGCGTCGATCCGTTCCGCTTCGCGCCCGAAAGGGCGCCCTGGGTCGACCACGAGTGGCTCTTCCAGGTTGCCGCGCACGGCGTCGAGCGGCTGGGCGGGCTCGACGCGCTGATCCTGGCGCGGGCGGCCGCGCTCGCCGGCTTCGCGCTGCTGCTCTTCTTCGTGGCCCGGCGCGCCGGCCTCGGACCCGGGCTCGCCGGGCTGGTGGCGCTCGGCGCGACGCTCGGCGTCCGTCCCCGCTTCCTCGTCCGCCCGGAGATCGCGACGCTGTTCGCGATCGTCACGCTCCTCGTCCTGCTCGAGCGGGCGCTCGAGCGCACCGGCCCGCGCTGGCGGCGCTTCGCGCCCGCCTTCGCGCTCACCGTCGTCTGGGTGCAGCTCCACGGCGAAGCGCTGCTCGCCCCCGCCCTCGCCTTTCTCTTCCTGCTCGGAGCGGCCGCCGAGCGCCGGACCGACGGGCCGACGCTGGTGGGCGTGCCGGCGGGGCTCGCGGCGGCGCTGCTGGTCAACCCCTACGGCTGGCGGCTGCTCGAAGTGCCTCTCGGCATCCTCGGCGCGATGCGCGAGCTGCCGGCGCACAATCCGGAGTGGATGTCGGCTCTCGAGGCTCCGCAGCCCTTTCTGTTCGGGGGCTTGGCGGTGGTGGCGGCGCTGGCGGCGGCCGCGCGGCGTGAGCGGGGGCGCTGGCCCGCCCTCGCTTGGGGGCTGCCGACGGCGGCGCTCGCGCTCGTGGCGTTGTCCGCGGTCCGCCATCAGGCGCTCTTCTACGCGGCCGCGGCACCCTACGCCGCGTGCTGCCTGGCGGGGCTCGGCGAGGTGCGTGCGCTCGCGCCGCGCACCGAGCGGCGGCTGACCGCGGCGGCCGTCGCTCTGGCGATCGGATCCGGGATCTGGGCGATCGCGCCGCCGGAGCGCGGCCCGCTGCGCGCCCGGCACGGCGGGCTCGCCTGGGGGCTCGGGCTCGCCCCCGGGCGCTTCCCGGTCCGCCTGGCCGGGCGGCTGGCCGAGCGGCCGGAGGTCGGGCCGCTCTACAACGAGCTGGCGCACGGCGGCTACCTGCTCTGGCGGCTCCACCCGCCGCGCCGCGTCTTCCTCGACGGCCGCATGGAGCTCGAGCCGGGGCTGCTGCGCGAGATCGCCGCGGCGCGCTCGAGCCCGGACGCCTTCGCGGCGCTGCTCGACCGCCGCGGCGCGGTCGGCGCGCTGGTGCGCTACGACGAGCGGCGAGTACCGCTGTTCGAGCCGGACGGCCGAGGGGGATTGGCGCAGGTCGGGACGACGACGCCCCACGCCTTCCTCTTGCCGCCCGAGCGGTGGGCGCTGGTCGATTGGGACGACGAGGCGATGCTCTTCCTGCGCCCCGGGGCGGCCGGCTGGCCGGATCCCCCCTACCGCGCGGTCCAGCCGGAGGACGTCGACGGCATGCTCCGCCGCGCCGCCGCCGATCCCGCGTATCGCGCCGCCGCGCTGGCCGAGGTCGCGCGCAAGCTCGACGAGCAGCCCGACTGTCGACGGGCGGCGGCGCTGCGCCGCGCGCTCACCGGCGTGAGGCCGCCGATGGCGCCGGAGATCAGTCGCGAGGGGCGGCCGGCGGGCGCGGAGTGACGGTGCGGTCGGCGCGTGCCCGCTGGATCCGCCGGTAGCGTGCCCGTCGCACTCGGCGGCGGATGCCGATCGGCAGGAAGACCAGGAAGGCGGCGCCGAGCGTGACCAGCACGAGGCGGCGGGCGATCGCGGCGCGGTCGCCGGTCGCGGCCTCGAGCAGCGCCGAGGAGAAGTAGGTGATGATCGCGATCGGCGGCAGGGTGCCGATCGCCGTCGACAGCAGGAAGCGCGGCAGCCGGACTCCGACGACCGCCGCGGCGGCGTTGACCAGGGTGAAGGGGATCGGCACGAAGCGCACCGCGAGCAGCGGCAGGAACCCCCGCCGGTGGAACATCGATTCGGCGCGCCGCACCTTGTCGCCGCCGATCCGCTCGACGAACTCGCGGCCGAGCGCGCGGGCGATCAGGAAGCCGGTGAGCGACGCCAACACGATGCCGAGCCAACTCCAGAGCGTCCCCCAGGCGACGCCGAAGATCGCCGCGCCAGCGATCAAGAAGGGGGTCGCCGGCACGCCGATGCCGCCGAGCACCGTGCACAGTCCGACGTGGACGAGCGGCGACCACCAGGCGCCGCGCAGCCCGGCGAGCAGCGCCTGCAGCCGCTCGCCGGAGAGGTGATCGCCCAGCGGCGTGAAGCGGATCAGGGCGAAGGTGCCGCCGAGCAGGACGACGAGCGCGGCGAAGCGCAGCGCGGCGCGTCCGAGCGAAGCGGCGGGGGGCTCGACCGGCTCGACGGCCGGCGGCGAGGTCGGCGGCGTCGAGCTCAGGGCTTCGGCTCGGGCCCGAGCGCCAGGAAGTCCCGCATGTGGGAGGTCAGGATCTCCTGCGCCGCGGGGTCCATGAAGTTGAGTCGCAGCTCGTTGATGACCATCACTTCGGCCCGCTGCCACTCGGCCCAGCAGGCGGCGCAGACCGACTCGGCGATCTCGGCGCCGAGCGCGCCGCCGAACGGCGGCCGCGCCAGGCGCGGACCGTCGGCGCCGCAGCGCGCGCAGGCCCAGGTGGCCGTCGCCGCGCCGCTCACCGCGCCCTCCCGGCCGTCACGCCCGCGGCGGCCAGAGCGCGGAAGTAGTCGATCGTCCTTTCGAGCCCGCGCTCGAGCGGCACGCGCGGCTCCCAGCCGAGCAGGGCGCGCGCCTTGGCGATGTCGGGCTGCCGGGTCTTCGGATCGTCGACCGGTAGCGGCTTGAAGACGATCTCGGAGCTGGAGCCGACCGCCGCGCGAATCGTCTCGGCGAACTCGAGGATGGTCATCTCGTGCGGATTGCCGAGGTTGGTGGGCTCGACCTCCTCGGAGAGCAGCAGCCGGTAGATCCCCTCGATCAGGTCGTCGACGTAGCAGAAGGAGCGCGTCTGGCTGCCGTCGCCGAAGACTGTCATCGGCTCGCCGGCGATCGCCTGGGCGACGAAGGCGGGCACCACCCGCCCGTCGCGCGGCCGCATGCGCGGGCCGTAGGTGTTGAAGATGCGCACGATCCGCGTTTCGAGGCCGTGCACGCGGTGGTAGGCCATGGTCATCGCCTCGGCGAAGCGCTTGGCCTCGTCGTAGACGCCGCGCGGCCCGACCGGGTTGACGTTGCCCCAGTAGCTCTCCGGCTGCGGGTGGACCAGCGGGTCGCCGTAGACCTCCGAGGTCGAAGCGAGCAGATAGCGCGCCCCCTTGGCCTTGGCGAGCCCGAGCGAGTTGTGCGTGCCGAGCGAGCCGACCTTGAGCGTCTGGATCGGCAGCTCCAGGTAGTCGATCGGCGAGGCCGGTGAGGCGAAGTGCAGGACGTAGTCGACCCGTCCCTCGATCTCGATCGGCTTCGAGACGTCGTGCAGCACGAGCTCGAAATCGGGGCGACCGGCGAGCGCCGCGACGTTCTCGCGGGTGCCGGTGATCAGGTTGTCGACGCAGACCACGGCGACCCCTTCGGCGAGCAGTCGCTCGCAGAGGTGGGAGCCGAGAAAGCCGGCGCCGCCGGTGACGACCGCCCGCTTCAAGCTCTCTCCCCGCCAACCGCCGGCGTGGCCTGGGACCGGCCGACCGAGACGTAGTGGAAGCCGGCGGCGGCGACCCGCTCCGGCTCGTAGAGATTGCGCAGGTCGACGATCAGCGGCCGGGTGAGCAGCTGACGCAGCCGCTCGAGCTCGAGCGCGCGGAACTGGTTCCACTCGGTCGCGATCACCACGCCGTCGGCGCCGCGCGCCGCGTCGTAGGCGTCGTAGCAGTAGGTCACGGCCTCGGGCAGCAGCGGCCGCGCTTGCTCGATGGCCGCCGGGTCGAAGGCGCGCACGCGCGCTCCGGCGGCGACCAGCCCCTCGACGATCGGAATGGCCGGCGACTCGCGCATGTCGTCGGTGTCCCCCTTGAAGGCGAGGCCGAGCACCGCGACCGTCCGTCCTTCGAGACCGTCGAAGGCGCCGGCGATCTTGGGCACCATGCGCTGCTTGACCCGCTCGTTGGCGTCGAGCACGGCGTCGATGATCGCGAAACGCAGGCCGTGCTCCTCGGCGATCTGGGCGACGGCGCGGGTGTCTTTGGGGAAGCAGGAGCCGCCGAAGCCGGGGCCGGGGTGGAGGAACTTCGGCCCGATCCGGTTGTCGAGCCCCATGCCGCGCGCGACGACTTCGACGTCGGCGCCGACCGCCTCGCAGAGCTCGGCGACCTCGTTGATGAACGAGATCTTGGTCGCGAGGAAGCCGTTCGAGGCGTACTTGATCATCTCGGAGGACTCGACGTTGGCGATCACGAAGGGCACGCCGGCGGCCTTGAGCGGCGCGTAGATCTCGAGCATCACGTCGACCGCCCGCTGGGTGCGGGCGCCGATCACCACGCGGTCGGGGCGGTAGAAGTCCTCGAGCGCCGAGCCCTCGCGCAGAAACTCCGGGTTGGAGACGACGGCGAACTCCTGCGAGCCGCCCGAGCGCTCGCGCACCACACGTTCCACCATCTGGCCGGTGCCGACCGGCACGGTCGACTTGGTGATCACCACCTTGTAGTCGTTCAGGTTGTCACCGATCGCCTCGGCCACCTGGCGGACGAAGGAGAGGTCGGCCCGCCCGTCGGGCAGCGGCGGCGTGCCGACGGCGATGAACACCGCCCGCGCCTCGCGGATGGCGGGCGCGAGCTCGGTGGTGAACGAGAGCCGCCCGGCGCGGACGTTCTTCTCGACGATCTCCTCGAGCCCCGGCTCGTAGATCGGGATCTCGCCGCGCTCGAGCGCGGCGATCTTGTCGGCGTCCTTGTCGACGCCGGTGACGGTCATGCCGAAATCGGCCAGGCAGGCGCCGGTGACCAGACCGACGTAACCGCTGCCGACGACGCAGATCTTCATTCGCGCGTTTCCTCCGCGGAACCGGATGCCAGGGGGGACCGGAGGGTCCGGGCGGCCATCGCCTGGAGGCGCTGACCTCGATCAGTCTATCGCGAGGCCTGGAGCCTGGCGACGGCGAGCCCTCGGCGTGGGTCGGTCGGCGCTCAGCGCGGCTCGGGGCGGCGCGGTGGTAAGCTAAAGAAAAGGGGAAGAACCAGAGTGAACCGAATGGATGGAGGGAGCTCGGCTATGAAGAGGGTGACGATCGCGCTGATCTGTCTGCTGTGCGTCGTGGCGCCGCTGGCCGCGGGACAGGCGGATGGGACTCCGCCACCGAACGCGCCGAGCGGCGGCCCGACCGACCTCGTGGTCGGCGGCGGTTGGTACAACTTCTCTTGGGGCCAGAGCGGCGTTCCCGTTCCCACCTCGCCGGGGCCCTGGAACTTCGACGCGCCGTCGTTGGTACGGGTGACGATCGTGGATACCGATTGCCCGGGTGACGAGTTCCAGACCTACGATTCCGGGCTCGCCGGGCCTGCGACGCCAGCCGGGACCGCGAACGACTGCATCGGCGGGGGCGTTGACGATCCGGACGCAGCGCTCGCCGATCCTCGCTTCTCCAGGGTCGCCTACGAGCTCAGCCAGGGCAGTCACTCGATCGCGATCGAAGTGATCGACAACCCGTACGGTTTCGGCGGTCTGGGTGGCTACATCCGCGTCGACGCGATTCCGGCCCAGGCGATTCCGACGCTTTCGACCTGGGGCGTCGCCGCCTTGTTGCTCGTACTGGCCGGCCTGGGCGCCCTGGCGATTCGGCGGCGCGGCGCCGCCGGCGTGTAGTCGGAACTCTCCGGAAGGGGAGCGAGCGCGCGCCGCTCGCCCCCTTCCCCATCCGGCCCGGGGCGGCTGCCGCTCTCGAGGGCTTCGCTCGTCGCGGCGACTCGGTCTCCCGAGGAAGCCCCGGCTATTGGCTGTCGCTCGAATCGGTGGCTGATGGGTTGCCCTCCTGACGAGGGGCTTGCGCTGCGCATGCCGATCTTCGTCAGCCTCCTGATCTCCTTCCTGGTCGCCCTGGCGTCGCCGGTCGGCGCGCGCGGCTTCCGCGGTCTCGAAGCCTCGACGGCCGACACCCAGCCGATCGAGCCGGCCTCGAAAGTGGCGCCCGCCGCTGCCGCGGAGCCGGACGAGCCCTCCTGGTGGGAGCGCCTCTGGGGGGAGGGACGCTGAGCGCGCTCAGCCGGAAGCGGCCCCCCGGGTGGTAGCATCCCGCGCTTTCGAGGGGGTCGGGATGAAGAGGGTGTTCCGGTGGGTCGGGGGGATCGTCGCGGCGCTGGTGGTGCTGGCGCTCGCGGCGTTCGGGTTCTTCTACTGGCGCGGCGGGCAGTTCCTCGCGGCGGTTCACGACGTGCCGGTCGAGACGATCGCGCCGGCGGCCGACGAGGCGGCGCTCGCTCGCGGCGCCCACCTCGCCGCGGTCTACTGCGCCGACTGCCACGGCGAGGACTTCGGCGGCCAGCCGATGATCGACGACGCCGCCTTCGCGGTCCTGCCGGCGCCCAACCTGACGCGCGGCCGCGGCGGCGTCGGCGGCCGACTCGACGCGGCGGGCTGGGTGCGCGCGGTCCGCCACGGCGTCGGCGTCGACGGCCGCGCGCTCTTCATCATGCCCTCCGAGTACTACGCCAACTTCAGCCGGGAGGATCTCGCGGCGGTCGTCGGGCACCTGATGGCGCTGCCACCGGTCGACCGCGAGCTGCCCGAGCGTCGGTTCGGGCCGGTCGGCAGGACGCTCACGGGCGCCGGACCGCTCCGCGAGGGCTTCCCGGTGCTGCGCATCGCCCACGACGCGCCCTTCGCGGTGGTGCCCCCGATCGGGGAGACGGCCGAGTACGGCGCCTACATCGCGCGCACCTTCGGCTGTCCCGCCTGCCATGGCGCGAATCTCGCCGGGGGTCCGACCCACGGCGCGCCCGAGATCTTCTCGCCGAACCTGACGCCCGGCGGGCCGCTGGCCGCCTGGAGCGAGCAGTCCTTTCTCGATCAGGCGCGCAGCCGTCAGGGCGAGCACATGCCCTGGAGGGCGGTGGCCAAGATGACCGACGAGGAGCTCCAGGCGCTCTGGCGCTATCTCGCGTCGCTGCCGGCGCTGCCGAACAACCCGCCGCCGGCCTGAGCCATCGGCCGCGGGCGCTGGCGCCGAGTCAGCGGTGGCTCGCCGCGCCGGGCTCCGGGGCGCCGAGCCAGCGCCGGAAGCGGCGGTCGATCTCGTCCCAGTCGGGTCGCCGATCGGGCGGAAACCGCGAGTCGATGCCGCCGCCCTGGAGCGCGCGCGCCGCGAGCCAGCCGCGCAGGAGCGGCCCGAGCTCGGGATCGAGCAGCAGGAAACGGACGAGCAACGCCGACTGCTCGTAGTCGTGGCTGACGCGGCCGCGGTCGAACTCGCCCTCCGGGAGCGCCGCGAGCTCGTGCAGGGGGCGGGCGCGGCCGGTGGCGTAGCCTCCGAGCAGGCGGACGCGCAGCCCTTCGACCCCGGCGAAGCCGGTGAGCGGCGCCTGCCCGCCGGCGTGGGCGGTGTCGCTCACCGCGTCGGCGAGCCCCTCGGCGAGCCAGCGGTCGAGGTCGGCGCCGAAGGTCCGGCGATGCGCCAGATGCGCCAGCTCGTGGGTCAGTGTTCGCGCGAGCTCGTCGGCCGTCACGCCGGCCGCGGGCAGGACGACCAGACCGCGCGTCGCGAGAGAGAAGCCGGCGTAGCCCTGGGGCAGGTCGGCGCGGGCGGCGACGTAGGCGCGAAAGCGGCCCGGGTCGGCGAACAGGACCAGGGTGCCGCGCGGCGGGTGCGCCGGCGTGACGCTCAGGCGCTCGGCGTAGATCGAGTCGAACGTCGCGACCGGCCCGGCGCAGATCGCGCGCAGCGTCGAGACCAGGCGGTCGTCGGCGTCGGAGACCAGGCGGTAGGGACCGCATGTCTCGCTGCGCGCGGGCGCCGCGAGGAACGACCGCGCCTCGGCCAGGGCCGCCTCGTCTCCCTCGGGCACCGGCCTTCCGGCCGGCCGCGTTTCGATCGCCGTCGCGGGCGTCGGCCGCAGGCGCTCCGGATTCGTCCGTCGGGTCGCGGGCGTGTCCCGGCCGCACGCTGGCGTCAGGAAGGCGATCGCGATCCCCCCGAGGAGCAGGGCGACCGGCCGTCCGTATCGCTTCAACGGGTCCCTCCGCAGCGCGGCGCGGAACGCCGCCTCAGGCCGCGTCGCGGCGCTCGCGGTACCAGGCGACGTAGCGGGCGAGGCCCTCGCGGATGGGGACTTTCGGCTCGTAGCCGAGCAGGCGGCGCGCCTTGTCGACGTCGGCGAAGGTGATCGGAACGTCCCCCGGCTGCTCGGGCAGCATCTCCACCCGCGGCTCGACGCCGAGCGCGGCGGCGAGCCAGTGCACCAGGTCGATCAGCGTCGTCGTCTGCGAGCCGCCGAGGTTGAAGATCTCGAACTTCGGCGCCAGGTCGAGCGCGGCGACCACGCCGTCGACGATGTCGTCGATGTAGGTGTAGTCGCGCCGGGTCTGGCCGGTGCCGAAGAGAGGCACCGTCTCGCCGCGCGCCAGCAGGTCGGTGAACTTGGCGATCGCCATCTCGGGGCGCTGGGCCGGGCCGTACACGGTGAAGAAGCGCAGGCAGGAGGTGCGCAGGCCGTAGAGGTGCGAATAGTTGAAGCAGAGCAGCTCGCCGGCGCGTTTGGTGGTGGCGTAGGGGGAGATCGGCAGGTCGACCGGGTCGTCCTCGGCGAACGGAACCTTCTCGTTGATGCCGTACACGGAGGACGACGACGCGAAGACGAAGTTGGCCGGACCGTGGCGGCGCGCCGCCTCGAGCAGGCGCAGCGTGCCGATGCAGTTGACCTCCTCGTAGAGGATCGGCTCGGCGAGCGAGGGGCGGACGCCGGCGCGCGCCGCCAGATGGATCACGGCGTCGAACTGGCGCTCGGCGAACAGCCTGTCGACCAGCGTCGCGTCGCGGATGTCGCCCTCGATCAGATCGACGCCGCCGGCGGCGACCAGCGTGCGGGCGTTCTGCCACTTGAGCGCTGGCGCGTAGAAGTTGTTGAAGTCGTCGAGGATCGTCACCCGGTCGCCACGCCCGACCAGTCGCCGCGTCGTGTGCGACCCGATGAACCCCGCGCCTCCGGTGACGAGAACATGTCGACTCATCCCCGAAAGCCTATCGCAGCCCTCCCTCCCAGCCCGCAGTACCGCCCGCCGACGCGCCTCCTCGCAGGCCAGGAAAACGAGGGCCAGCTGCCGGCTTCGGCCAACGGTGCGCGGAGTCCCGGCGTTGCACGAGAAGCTTCAGTGAAGGGGGAGGCTGGGACTCGCTGGGGCGCTGGCGCGCCGGGCAGTGGCGGACGGTTCCACCACACCCCTTAGCTGCCGCTTTTCGCGGTGGCAGGCACGAGCGCGAAGGTCGTGGCGTTGCTCGAAAAGCTCCAATGAAGGAAACGGCCCGGAGCCGCCGGGGCGCTGGCGCGTTTGGCCGTGGCGGACGGTTCCACCACACCCCATAGCTGCCGTTTCTCACGGCGGCAGACACGAACGCCAAGGTCGCGGCGTTGCTCGAAGAGCTTCAATGAAGGGGATGGCCCGGACCCGCCGGGGCGTTGACCCTCGACTCGTGGCGCGGTCAGGGGGCTTCGGGCAGGTCGCGGGCGGGCGGAGCTTCGCCGGCCTCGCGGGCGTCCTCGTAACGCGACTCGATCCCCTTCTTCTGGCGGTTGCGCACGAGCCAGCGCAGCATCTTCGACTCGTTGACGCCGAGCACGATGTCGTTCAACGCCTCGAAGAGCGCCGGGTCGTCGATCAGGCGGGCCGCGGTGCCCTCGCCGTGGGCGAGCTTGTCGGAGACGACCGCGAGGTTGGCGAGCAACCGGTCGAGCTCGCCGGCGACCTTCCTGCCGTACTCCTCGTCGGTCAGCAGCTTGGCGAGCAGCGCGTCGCTCCCCGCCAGGCCGTCGGCGACTTGCGAGAGCTTGGCGGCCGCCTGCTCGAGGGCCGACAGCGTCCGGTCGAGCTTGGCCCGCGCCTCGGTGTCGGTGAGCAGCATCGGCAGCACGCCCTCGCCCCCCTCGGCCTTCTCGAGGATCGTGTCGAGCCGGCCGACCGAGACTTCGAGCTTCTCTCCCAGGTCCTCGTCGTTGAGCAGGCGGGGCACCGGCCCCTTGCCGTTGCCGATCGCCTCGGCCGCCTGGCGCAGCGCGGCGAGAGTGCCGTAGATCTCGGTGGTGACGTTCTTGCCCGGCTCCATCTCCTTGGTCAGCTCGCCGAGCAGCCCCTCGCCGCGCTCCATCCGGCCGAGGATCGAGGTCAGCTGGGCGGAGATCGCCAGCACGTTCTGCATCAGGTCCTCGCCCGAGGAGACCAGGGCGTCGACGTTGGTCACCGCCGCGGCCGGGATCTCCCCCCCCTCGGGTAGCGGCGGCGCCGCCGGCGAGCCGGAGGTGACCTCGAGGTACTTGTCGCCGAGCAGGCCGAGAGTGCGGATGCGCGCCGCGGAGTCCTCGCGCAGGCGCTGCTCGTAGCGGGCGTCGATCGACAGGTGGACGACCAGCTCGTGCTGTCCCATGTCCTCGGGCAGCACGATCTTCTCGACCTGGCCGACGTCGACGCCGTTCAGCTGCACCGAGGCGCCCCGCTGCAGCCCGTTGACGTCGGCGAAGCGCACCGTGTAGCGGTTCTTGGCGCGGAAGAGGTTCTGCTTGTCGCCGAGCAGGAAGAGGGCGGTGGCCGCCACCGCCAGGGCGGCGAGCACCAGGGTTCCGACGCGGCGGTTGGCGCGGCGCTCACGCGACATCGTCTGCCTCCTCGCGCCCGGCCAGGAAGTCGGCGAGCAGCGGGTCGGGAGCGGCCTCCGCCTCCTCGAAGGTGCCGAGGAAGCGGAAGCGCCCCTGGTCCAGGAACGCGATCCGGTCGGCGACGCGACGGGCGAGCGCGATGTCGTGGGTGACCACGAGCGCGGCCGCGCCGGTCGAGCGCTGGGTCGCGAGGATCAAGCTGGCGATCGAAGCCGAGGTCATCGGGTCGAGCCCGGTGGTCGGCTCGTCGAAGAGCAGAACCTCGGGCTCGAGCGCGAGCGCGCGGGCCAGCGCCACGCGCTTCTTCATGCCGCCGGAGAGGTCGGCGGGCATGCGCCGCTCGGTGCCCGGCAGGTGGACCTTGTCGAGCAGCGCGGCGATCCGGCCGGCCAGCTCCGCCTCGGGGCAGACCCTGTGCTCGCGGAAGGGGAAAGCGAGGTTGTCGAACACCGTCATCGAATCGAACAGAGCGCCCCCCTGGAAGAGCATCGCGACCCGCCGGCGGACCGGCTGCAGCTCGCGCTCCGACCGGCCCACGATCTCGAGGCTCTCGAACAGGATCGAGCCGGAAGTGGGCTGCTCGAGGCCGATCAGGTGACGCAGCGTCACGCTCTTGCCGGTGCCCGAACGGCCGAGGACGACCAGGCACTCGCCGCGCGCCAGGTCGAAGTCGATCCCCTCGAGCACCGACTTGACGCCGTAGCGCTTGACCAGCCCGCGGACCGAGTAGAGCGCGCTCATCCGACGAGATAGAAGAGCTTGGTCAGGAAGAAGTCCGAGACCAGGATCAGGATCGAGGCGAGCACCACCGTGTTGGTGGTGGCGCGGCCGACGCCGTCGGCGCCCCCCTCCGCGGTCAAGCCGTTGTGACAGCCGACCACCGTGATGAAGAAGGCGAAGAAGAAGGACTTGCCCACGCCCGAGACGACGTCCTCCAGGGTCAGCGAGGAGATGACGTCGTTGGCGTAGAAGGCGGCCGTCAGGTCGAGCTGGAAGACCGCGATCAGCAGCCCGCCCAGGATGCCGAGCAGGTCGCCGAGCAGGGTGAGCGCGGGCAGCATGACCAGCGTCGCCGCGAGCTTCGGCACGACCAGCTTCTTGACCGGGTCGGCGGCCATCGAGCGCAGGGCGTCGATCTGCTCGGTGACCTTCATCGTGCCGAGCTCGGCGGTCATCCCCGAGCCGATGCGGCCGCCGACGATCAGCGCCACCAGCACGGGCGCCAGCTCGCGCACCAGCGACTTCGAGACCACCGTGCCGATGTAGTACTTGACGCCGAGCCCGGGCAGGCTGTACGCGGTCTGGAGGGCCATCACCATGCCGGTGAAGACCGTCGTGATGCCGGCCACGCCGAGCGAGCGCACGCCGATCTGGTCCATCTGCTCGATGCCGGCGCGGAAGTCGAAGGGCGGGGTAAAGAGACCGGCGGCGGCGCGAGCCCCCAGCCGGGCGAGGGCGCCCGCCTCCTCGGCCGCCCGGTCGAGGGCCGCGAGCAGCCTCACCGGGCCAGGCCTCGAGTCGCGGCCGCGAGCGGCGGGGCGGTGGCCCGCGAGTACAATCGCCAGCGGCGCGGCAGGGCGCGGCGCGCCGCGAGCGGTCGCCGCGGGGGGAGCGGCCGTCCGTGGCCACCGGCGATCGGCGTCCGCGGGCCGAAATCGAAGAGGCGGGCCCCGGGCTGGCGCGCAGGCATCGAACGAGGATTCTAGCCCGCGCCGCTCGAGCCCGACGAGAACCTTGACCCGAAGCGACGATCCTCGACGCGCGCCCGCCTGGGCGATTCTCGCCGCGACGCTGGCGGGCAATCTCTACCTGCTCTTGGGCACGCTGGTCTGCGCGCTGGTCGCCCTGCTGGTCGTCTGGCTGCCGCCGCGCGGCCGCTGGTTCTCGGCCGTCGCTCGCCTCTGGGCGCGCGGAGTGCTGCGGGCGAGCGGCGTGCGAGTGCGCGCCGAGCGCGAGGTCGAGCTCGATCCGCGGGTGCGCCGGATCTTCGTCGCCAATCACCAGAGCCTGTTCGACATCCCGGTGCTGCTCGCGACCCTGCCCGGCGAGGTGCGCTTCCTCGCCAAGGCGAGCCTCTTCCGCTATCCCGTCTTCGGCCAGGCGATCCGCGCCGGCGGCTTCATTCCGGTCGATCGCAGCGACGGCGCCGCGGCGCGCGCCAGCTTCGTCGCCGGCCTCGAGCGGCTCGAGGGGGGCGTCTCGGTGCTGCTCTTCCCGGAGGCCGAGCGCACGCTCGACGGGCGCATCCTCCCCTTCCAGCGCGGCGGATTCCTGATGGCGGTCAAGAGCGGTCTGCCGGTGGTGCCGGTGGGGATCGACGGCACCTTCCGGGTGCAGCACCGCGAGAGCTTCACGATCCGCCCGGGCCGAGTCGACATACGCTATGGGCGGCCGGTCGAGCTCGCGAGCGGCGGGGTGCGCGGGCTGACCGCGCGGATCGAAACGGTACGCGCCCGGATCGCCGAGCTGGCGAGGGCCGAGCTGGCGCCGGCTCCGGCGGCGCAACGTTCGCGGCGCAGAGAGGAACGCGAAGATGGCTGAAGCGAAGGAGGAGCAGATCTGGGAGGCGCTCAAGGGCGTGCGCTTCCCCGGCATGAGCCGCGACATCGTCTCGTTCGGTTTCGTGCGGGCGGTCGCGGTCGAGGGCGCCACGGCGCACGTGGCGCTCGAGGTCGCGACGCGCGACCAGGCCGCGGTCGCCACGCTGCGCGCCGAGAGTGAGCGCGCGGTCGCCGCCGTGCCCGGCGTCGAGCGGGTCGTGGTCGACCTCAAGGCGAGCACGCCGCCGTCGCGCGAGGAGTCGGCGCAGCAGGCGATCGCACGCAATCCGGAGCTGATTCCCGAGGTCGCCGCGGTGATCGCGGTGGCGAGCGGCAAGGGGGGCGTGGGCAAGTCGACGGTCGCCGCCAACCTGGCGATCGCGCTGGCGCGCGTGGGCCGCCGGGTGGGACTGCTCGACGTCGACATCTACGGCCCGTCGGTGCCGACCATGCTCGGCATCCACGACCGGCCGGTGGTGGTCGGCGGCAAGATCCGGCCGTTCGAGCGCTACGGCGTCAAGGCGATGTCGCTCGGCTTCATCCTCGACGACGACACGCCGGTGATCTGGCGCGGGCCGATGGTGATGCGCGCCATCGAGCAGATGCTCGGCGACGTCGACTGGGGCGCGCTCGACGTCATGGTGCTCGACCTGCCGCCGGGCACCGGCGACGCCCAGCTGACGGTCACCCAGAAGATCGCGGTCTCCGGCGCGGTGATCGTCACGACGCCCCAGGACGTCGCCTTGATCGACGCGCGCAAGGGGTTGCAGATGTTCCGCAAGGTCGACGTGCCGGTGCTCGGCATCGTCGAGAACATGTCGACCTTCGTCTGCCCGCACTGCGGCACCGAGACCCACGTCTTCCGCCACGGCGGCGGCGAGCGCACCGCGCGCGAGCTCGGCGTGCCCTTCCTGGGCGGCATCCCGCTCGACCCGGCGATCGCCGAGGGGGGCGACAGCGGCCGGCCGATCGTCGTCGAGGATCCCGACGGGCCGCACGGCGCGGCCTTCGCGCGGGTGGCCGAGGCGGTCCTCGAGGCGCTGGCGGTGACGGCCCGCGAGTAGCGAGGCGCACACTTGAGCCTCGCGGTCGTCGCCGACGCACATCTCGGAGGCCCGGGCGGCGGGGCCGCGCCGTTGGTCGCGCAGCTCGACGAGCTGGCGGCCGCAGGGGTCGAGCGTTTGGTGCTGCTCGGCGACCTGCTGCAGGTCTGGGTCGGCTTCCGCCAGTACGAGACCGCGGAGGCGCGCGCTCTGCTCGGCGCCGTGGCGCGGTTGCGCGAGCGCGGCGTGCGCGTCGACTACATCGAGGGCAACCGCGACTTCTTCCTCGGCGAGGGCCCCTACGCCGGGGCGTTCGATTCGATCGGCAGCGAGGTCGCGGCGACCGCCAGCGGCGTCCGGTACCTCTTCGTCCACGGCGACGGGCTGAACGACCGCGACCGGCAGTATCTCGCCTGGCGCTGGCTGTCGAAGAGCTGGGCGGTGAAGACCGTGATCCGCACGCTGCCCGCGGCGGTGGTCGGGCGATTCGTCCACGGCACCGAGCGCAAGCTCTCGGGCACCAACTTCAAGCACAAGGCGCGCGTCCCGGAGGAGGCG
The DNA here is from genome assembly GCA_011525905.1 of Acidobacteriota bacterium. Taxonomy (GTDB): domain Bacteria; phylum Acidobacteriota; class Thermoanaerobaculia; order Multivoradales; family JAGPDF01; genus JACTMI01. Next base: position 8,701 of record WYBK01000023.1, on the reverse strand, counting down.
ATCAGCCGCTACGCCGAGCGCCGCCTCGCCGAGGGGCACGACGTCCTCGTCCTCGGCCACTTCCACGAGCCGCGCCGCTGGCCGGTGGCGGGCGGCGAGGTGCTGCTGCTCGACGCCTGGTTCCGGAGCCGCCGCGTCGAGCGCTTCGGCTGATCAGAGCTCTGGGGGCTCGTAGCTGGCGCCCGGCGACTCGTCGAGCGGCTTCTTCGGGAAGGCCTCGGTGCCCGGTTCGGCCTCGACGGCGCGCGGGTCCCAGAGCCCCTCGCTGCGCGCGACGACGCAGGCGGCGGTGAGGTCGCCGGCGACGTTGGGAATCGTGCGAGTCATGTCGAGGATGCGGTCGACGCCGAGGATGATCGCGATCCCCTCGCCCGGCACGCCGACCGAGGTGGCCATCATCATCAGCAACGGGATCGAGCCGCCCGGCACGCCCGCCGTGCCGATCGCGGTGAGCACCGAGAGGACGATCACCAGCGCCTGCTTGGCCAGGGTCAGCTCGATGCCGAAGACCTGGGCGACGAACAGCACGGTCACCCCCTCGAAGAGGGCGGTGCCGTTCATGTTCATGGTCGCGCCGAGCGGCAGGACGAAGCCGCCGATCTTGGCCGGCACGCGCAGGTTGCGCTCGGCGACCAGCAGCGTGGTCGGCAGCGTCGCGTTCGACGACGAGGTCGAGAAGGCGGTGATCACCACCTCGCGGATGTTCGACCAGAAACGCGCGGGCGAGAGGCCGGCGAGCGTCCGGACGAGCAGCGAGAGGGTGACCGCCGCGTGGATCGCGAGCCCCGCGAGCACCACGACGACGTAGAGCGCGAGCTGCTTGAGCAGTCCCCAGCCGAAGGTCGAGGTGACCACGAAGATCAGGGCGAAGACGCCGTAGGGCGCCAGGCGCATGGCCAGCTCGATGATCTTGGTGACCGCCTCGGCGAGCGACTCGAGCAGGCGCAGCATCGGCGCCGCGCGCTCGGACGGGATCAGCGCCAGCGCGACGCCGAAGACGATCGAGAAGAAGATGAGCGACAGCATCTGCATGTCCGCGGCCGCGCGCACCGGGTTGCGCGGCACGATCTGGACGAAGGTGTCGATGCCGAACTCCCCCGCGCCGCTCGAAGAGAAACGCTCCTGCGCCTGCCCGGCGTAGAGCGCCTGCAGCCGCTCGACCGTCTCGGGGGGCAGCCCCTCGCCCGGCCGCGTCAGGTTGACCATCACCAGGCCCAGGGCGGCGGCGAGCGCGGTCGAGACCAGGAAGTAGACGAGGGTCTTGGCGCCGACGCGCCCGAGGTTGCGCAGGTCGCCCAGGCCCGCGACGCCGAGCGAGAGCGTCGCGAAGACCAGCGGGATGACCACCATGAAGAGCAGCCGCAGGAAAACCTGACCGGCCGGCCCGGTCAGGTAGCGGTTGATCCAGGCGACCCAGGGGGCGTCGGCGGCGCCGAGGTTGACGGCGATCCCGGCCCCGGCGCCGAGCGCGAGGCCGAGGAGGATCTTGCTGTGAAGCTTCATCGGCGGCCGATCCTACGAGATCGCCGCGCCCGCGAGGACCCGGGCTCGGGACTCCGGGCGCTTCGCGATCGCACGTGGGGGTCGCGCGAGCGTTCGAGAAGCTCCGGCTAAGGGGAGTCCGGTCTGCCGCCCCGGCGCTTCGCGGTCGGCGATGGAGGCGAAGCGCGAGAAGGGGGTGGCGCGAGGTGCGACCTGCCGCGGCGGTGGCCCTGGCGACTCACCTCGGGGATGAGGGCCGAGAATCGGGGGCATCGGAGCGCCGCACGTGACCGGAACCTCGCCACAGAGGCTTCCTATCGGTCCCATAAATGGATCTTTTTCAGGCATTTGCGCGTGCGATCCGGCCGCGGACGAGCCGCTGCTTGACAAGAACGACCGATCGTGCTTTTATTCTCGCATGTCGAAAGGGGAAGAGACCCGCCGCCAGATCGTCGCGACCGCTCTCACCCGCGCGGGGGAGATCGGGCTCGAGGGGGTGACGCTCGGCTCGCTCGCCGACGAGCTCGAGCTGTCGAAGAGCGGGCTCTTCGCCCACTTCCGCTCGAAGGAGGCGCTGCAGCTGGCGGTCATCGACGAGGCCGAGCAGCGCTTCGTCGACCAGGTGATCCGCGAGGCGCTGCGGGCGCCGCGGGGCGAGCCGCGCGTCGTCGCGCTCTTCGAGCACTGGCTGCGCTGGTTCCGGCTCGGCGATCACCCGCGCGGCTGCATCTTCCTCTCGCTCTCGGCGGAGTACGACGACCGCCCCGGCCCCGTGCACGACGCCGTGGTCTCGTCGCAGAAGCGCTGGCTCGAGTGGATCCGGGGCGCGGCCGAACGGGCCGTCGAGACGGGCCACTTCCGCCCCGACCTCGACCCGGCGCAGTTCGCCTTCGAGTTCACGGCGATCGGCATGTCCCTGCAGTTCCAATCGAAGCTGGTCCAGGATCCGCAAGCCGAGCGCCGGGCGCGCGAGGCTTTTGGCGGGTTGCTCGACCGTTCCCGTATCTCTCACTGAACGCGACACCCGGAGGCGACCATGACCCCAGCACCGCTCTCTTTCGCCGAGAAAAGCACGACCGTTCGTGTTCCGCCACTCGCCATCCCCGGCTGGCTCCGCACGCTCTTCGGAGTCGGCGAGCGAGTCCTGCCCGAAGCGACCGCGGCCCTGGCCCGGCGGCTCTTCTTCTCGCCCCCGCGCCCCGCGCGGCGGCCGGAGCAGACCGACCTGCTCGACCGGGGGGAGCGCTTCGAGCTCGAGACGCCCGGGGGCTCGGTCGTCGGTTGGAGCTGGGGAGCGGGCGAGCCGGTCCTGCTGCTCCACGGCTGGGGCGGGCATGCCGGACAGCTCGCCCCCTACGTCGCCCCGTTGGTCGAGCGCGGTTTCCGGCCCGTCGCGCTCGACCTGCCGGCGCACGGCGAAGCCTTCGGCGCCCAGACCTCGATCCGCCACCTGGCGGCCGCGCTGCTCCAGGTGGCGGCGCGCTTCGGCCCCTTCGCCGGCCTGATCGCCCACAGCTTCGGCGGCGCGGCGGCGACGCTGGCGCTCGACGCCGGCCTGGTCGCCCGCCGCCTGGTCTTCGTCGCCCCGCCGTCGCGCTTCGAGAGCTTCGTCACGCGCTTCGTCGCGGGGCTCGGGTTGAGCGACGATCTCGCTTGGCGCTTCCGGCGGCGGGCCGAGGCCTGGGTCGGTCTGCGCTTCGAGGAGATCGAGGCGCGCCGCCTCGCGCGGCACCAGGACGCGCCGCTGCTGGTCCTCCACGACCGGCACGACGACGAGGTGCTCTTCGACGAGGGGCGCGAGCTGGCCCGCTGCTGGCCGGGGGCGCGCCTGGTCGCGACCGCGGGGCTCGGCCACTATCGGATCCTGCGCGATCCCGACGTGGTGAGAGCGGCGATCGGCTTCGTCGCGCAGGAGCGCGCCGAGCCGCTCGGGGCGCCGTCGGCGCGCCTGGCCGCCGCCGGCTGAGCCCGGGTGCCCGCAGGGGCCGCGCTAGACTGCTCGAGTGCTCCGCGTGACGATGCTCGGCTCCGGAACCTCGACGGGCGTTCCGGTCGTCGGCTGCGATTGCGCGGTCTGCACCTCCACCGATCCGCGCAACCGGCGGCTGCGCCCGGGCGTGCTGCTCGAGCTGCCGGCCGGCGCGATCCTGTTCGACACCTCGCCCGACTTTCGCGAGCAGGCCCTGCGGCACGGCATCGCGCGGGTCGACGCGGTGCTCTACACCCACCCGCACGCCGACCACGTCTTCGGGCTCGACGACCTGCGGGTCTTCAACTTCCGCCAGCGCGCGCCGATCCCCTGCTTCGGCTCCGAGCCGACCATCGCCCGGCTGCGCCAGATCTTCGCCTACGTGTTCGAGGCGGGGCAGGAGGGGGGCGGCAAGCCCCGGCTCGAGCTCGAAGCGGTCGCGGGGCCCTTCGAGCTGCTCGGGGAGCGGGTCCTGCCGGTGCCGGTCTGGCACGGCACGATGCCGGTCCTCGGCTACCGGATCGGGCCGTTCGCGCTGGTCACCGACGTCAACCGGATCCCAGAGGAGAGCCTGGCGCAGCTGGCGGGGCTGGAGCTGCTGATCCTCTCGGCGCTGCGCTACCGCCCGCATCCGACTCACTTCTCGATCGCCGAGGCGGTCGAGGTCGCGCGCCGCATCGGCGCGCGCCGGACGCTCTTCACCCACATCGCGCACGAGGTCGACCATGCGACGCTGTCGCGCGAGCTGCCGCCGGGTGTGGAGCCCGGCTTCGACGGGCTGGTGGTCGAGCTCGGTTGAGAGCGTGCGCGGGGTGCGGGTGCGATAAAATTCGATCGTGCCTCGAGCCCAGACGGAAGATGGCGTCGCGCCGGTCGAAGTGCGTGCGAGCGGGATCGTGCGCGGCCGGGCTCGGGTGCCGCCGTCGAAGAGCCTGACCCACCGTGGCTACGCGGTGGCGCTGTTGGCGCGGCGGCCGACGGTGCTCCTGCGCCCGCTCGACGCCGAAGACACGCGCCTCTTCCAACGCGCCCTCGAGACCCTCGGCTTCGACCTCGAGCGCGCCGGCGAGCGGGTGCGCGTCGCCCCCTCGGGGCGCGTCGTCGAGCGCGGGCAGATCGACTGTGGCAACGCCGGCACGCTCTTCCGCTTCCTGGTCGCGCTGCTCGCGACGGTGCCCGGCGAGTGGGTGCTCGACGGCGTCGCGCGGCTGCGCGAGCGGCCGATCGGGCCGTTGGTCGAGGCGCTGGTGCCGCTCGGCGTCGAGGTCGACTGGCTCGGCGCGCCCGGGCACGCGCCGATGCTCGTCCGCGGAGGAACGCTCACGGGGGGCGTGACCAGCCTCGATGCGGGAGAATCGAGCCAGTATCTGTCGGCCTTGCTGCTCGCCGGCCAGCGCGCGACGGCGCCGATCGAGATCGAGGTCGAGCGGCTGGTCTCGGCGCCCTACGTCGACCTGACGATCGACCTGATCCTCGCGCAGGGCGGCGTCGTCGAGCGGCCGGACGACGGCCTTTTCCGGACCCGGCCGAGCGCGCTCGTTGGCGGTGAGATCGCCATCGAAGCGGACCTCTCGGCCGCCGCCTACCCCGCGGCCGCCGCGGCGCTCGCCGGCGGCGAGATCCTGCTCGAAGGGGTGAGCCTCGATTCCCGGCAGGGGGATCGCCGTTTCCTCGAGCTGCTCGCCCGGATGGGCGGGCGGGTCGAGCGGGCGGCGGCGGGCGTGCGGGTGGCGCGCGGCGATCTGGTCGCGATCGATGCCGACATGTCGGACATCCCCGACCAGGTGCCGACGCTCGCCGCCCTCGCGCCCTTCGCGCGCGGCACCACGCGCGTACGCAACGTCGCACACCTGCGCCTGAAGGAGAGCGACCGGCTCGCGGCGATGGCCTCGGAGCTGCGCCGCGCGGGCGCCCAGGTCGAGGAGCTCGCGGATGGCCTGGTCATCCCGGGCGTCTGGGCCGACGCGGACCCGCCCGCCGCGCCGGTCGTCGTCGATCCGCACGCCGACCACCGCATCGCCATGGCGATGGCGCTCGTCGGCCTGCGCCGGCCCAATCTGTCGATTGCCGATCCGCAGTGCGTCGCGAAGTCCTATCCCTTGTTCTGGCGCGATCTCGCGCATTGGCTGGGAGAGTCCGATGAGGGGAAGCGTTGACGGCGTCGAGCATCCGACCCTAGCCCCACCCGCCGGCCGGCCGCTCGCCGAGGCCGGCCTGACCGACCGCGCTCGCCTGGGCGTCCTGCTCCAGGGCGCGGCGCTCCTCTCGTTGCTCGAAGCGGCGAGGTGGCGCCTGCGACGCGGCTTCGCCGGGGCTCGCGTCACGGCGGCGGGTGCGCTCACCGGCCTCGAGGCGGCACCGGGGCGCGCCGCGCGCCCCGCGCAGGAGCAGCTCGCCGCGCTCGCCGGCGAGCTGTTCGACGGCGCGGCCGGGGTGGTCGCCGGCCGGGGCGAGGCCCGGCGGATCGCGCGCGACCTGCTGGCGCGTTGGCGCGGCCGGCTGCTGCCGCTCGCCGCGGACGAGGCGGTCGCGCAGCTGATCGAGTCGGCGCCTTTTCTGGTCGAGGCGGTGGAGGCGCCGGCGCGGGCGGCGCTCGAAGGGGTGCTGGTGCGGGCGGACCGCAGGACGACCTGGCGGGCGGGGCGGCGGGGCCGCGGTGGCCCGGCCGCGTGCTGCGGCGCGCCCGCCGAGCTGGTCGAGCGTGGGCGCTTCGCGGCCGCGGCACGCATCCTGGAGGAGGCCGCGGCGCGCGGACGCCCCGATCGGCTGCTGCACGCGCGCGCCCTCTTCGGTCTCGGCCGCGCCGAGGCGGCGCTCGCGCTGCTCGAGGGCGAGTCGGCGCCGGTCGCGGCGCTGCGCGCCGAGTGCCTCCTGGCGCTCGGCCGGCTCGGCGCGGCGCGCGAGGCGCTGCGCCGCTTCGAGGCGGACTCGCCGTCACGCGCCGAGCGCTTCGCGGCCTCGGGGTGTGCGCTGCGGGTGCTGTCGCTCTGCGGCGAGCTCGAGGCGGCCGAGTGCTGGGTCGCGGGGCTGGCCGCGCGGGCGCGCGGCGGTGAGCGCTTCGAGGCCGCCCGCCGCGCCGCCGAGCTCGCCTACGATCGCGGCGACCGCGCCGCGCTCGAGCGCCACGTGGCGCGCGCCGGCGAGCTGCTCGCGGAGCCGGGCTCCGATCCTCGCCATCTGGAGCTGGTCGCTCTCGCGGCCTTCGATCGCGAGGACGGGCCGGCGCTCGAGCGCTCCACCGCCCGCCGCATCGCCCTCGGCCGCCGCCGCATGGGGCGCTACGAGGCGGGGCGCGCCTGGAACCTGCTCGGGCTCGGCCGCCAGCTCTCCGGCGACCTGCGCACCGCCGAGCGTGCTTTCGCCCACGCCGCGCGGCTGCTGGGACGCTGCGACGGCCCGCTGGGTGTCACGCTCGCGGGCAGCAATCTCGCCGAGGTGCGGCTCCGCCAGGGGCGGCTCGACGGCGTCGAAGGAATCCTCGCCGCCGCGACCGTCGAGAACCTGCGCTCGGGCAACCGCCGCGCGCAGCTCCAGGACGAGGCCCTCTGGGCGCGGCTCGAGCTGGTGCGCGGCGAGCTCGACGCCGCCGTGTCGCGCGCCGAGCGGACGGCGGCGGCGGCGCGGGCGATCGGTTACGAGCGCGCCCTGACCGAGGCGGCGCCGATCGCGGTGCGCGCGCTCGGCTGGCTGGGCCGCGAGGAGGAGGCGCGGCGTTGGTTGGCTCGCAGCCCGACGGCCCCGGCGGCGCTCGAGCCGGAGGAGCGGCCGTTCGCCCTGGCGCTGGCCGGCTCGCCGGCCGAGGCGCTCGAAGCGGCCGAAGCCTCGCCCTTCGGCGCGCTCGCGTGCGAGCTGGTGCGCGGCGCTGCGCCGCCCGCGCGCCGCTGGGCGACTCTCGATCCGCTGCCGCCGTTCCGGCGGGCCCGCTTCGTGCTCGACGCCGAGCGGGTGGCTCCGGGCTCGGTGCCGCGCGCGCTGCGCGCCGAGGCGGCGGCGACCTTCCGGCGGATCGGCGCCTCGCCGCTCGCCGAGCTGGTCACGCGCGAGGAGGGGAGGGCCTGGCGGGCGCTCGCGGCCTACTGCGCCCGTCCGGCCGGAGATCCTGGGCCGCTCGCGGAGCTGCTCGCCGGCGTCGGCCACCCCGAGGCGACGGTCCTGGTGCGCGGCGCGGCGGGCGAGCGGGTGCTGGTCGAGGGCGCCGCCGCGCCCGGCTCGGACGAGCTGCTCGTCGCGCTCGGCGAAGGGGAGCTGGTGCTGCGCGCCGATTCTCTCGACGATCCTCTGCGCGCCGTGGCGGCGCTGCTCGAGCGCGACCTGCCGCCGCCGCGACGCTCGCACCCACCGGGCTCGCCGTTCGTCGGCGAGAGCCCGGCGCTCGCGGGCGCGATCGAGCGGTTGACCCGTTTCGCCGACTCGCAGCTGCCGGTGCTGGTGCTCGGCGAGAACGGCACCGGCAAGGAGCTCGCCGCCGAGCTGGTCCACCGCTCGAGCCCGCGCGCGGCGCGCCCGTGGGTGCCGGTCAACTGCGCCGGTCTGCCCGAGACGCTGATCCAGTCGCACCTGTTCGGTCACGTGCGCGGCGCCTTCACCGGCGCCGACCGACTGCACGTCGGCTACTTCGAGCGCGCTCAAGGGTCGACGCTCTTCCTCGACGAGGTCGGCGACCTGCCGCTCGCCGTGCAGGGCAATCTTCTGCGCGCGCTGCAGGAGGGGGAGATCGTCCGACTCGGCGAGTCGCTGCCGCGCAAGATCGACGTCCGCGTGGTCGCGGCGACCAACCGGGACCTCGAGCGCCTGGTCGAGGAGGGGAGGTTCCGCGAGGACCTCTACTACCGCCTCAAGGTCGCCACCGTCGTGCTGCCGCCGCTGCGCGAGCGGGGCGACGACGTCCTCCTGCTCGCCGAGCACTTCCTCGAGCCGATGCGGGCGAAGCGCCCCGGTCTCGCGCTGTCTTCCGAGGCCCGGCGGGCGCTGCGGGCGCACCCTTGGCCGGGCAACGTGCGCGAGCTCAAGCACGTGCTCGAGGCCGCGGCGCTGCTGGCCGACGGCCGCCGCATCGAGCCCGAGCATCTCGATCTCGCCTCCGGTCCGCCCCCCGAGCCGGAGCGCGGCCGCTACCATGCGACGCTCGAGGGCGAACGCCGCCGGCTGGTGATCGAGGCGCTCGAAGCGACCGCCGGCAACAAGGCCGCCGCCGCCCGCCGCCTCGGCATGACCCGCCAGAACTTCTCCTACCTCTGCAAGAAGCTGGGG